>JBFYSV010000050.1:0-37807 GCA_041301185.1 Anaerolineae bacterium | reverse complement strand
TTTAAGGGGCGGTATGGCAAGCCCACCCATCTAATCTAGCGATGGATTATACCAGAGAAACAAATCGCGAAAACCAGCCCGCGAATCGCCAGGCTGGTATGGATTAGCTAAGCTTGTCAGTGCTATTTATGATTTACGAGAGCCCTGAATCGGGATAGCCAGGTAAAACGTGCTGCCTTTACCCAGTTGGCTGTTGAGCCACACTTCCCCTCCATGCCGGTCAGCAATGGACTTGACGATTGTCAGCCCCAGACCGGTTCCACGCAGGCGCTTGGAGCCGGTCTGCGCACCCCGGTAAAATTTCTCGAACACCCGCGGTTGGTCCAGGGGCGGTATACCGATCCCGTTGTCGCTGACGATAAAGACCAGCCGGTTTTGGCGCACCTCGGTTTTCACGTTTACCTTATCTCCGGGCTCGCTGTACTTGATGGCATTGTCAACCAGATTATGGAGGGCTTGTTGCAACAACGCCGGGTCAGCCTCGATCAGGGGAACGGTTAGCTGGGATGTGTCAGCGGTAAGCTGGATACGGCGCTGGGCGGCCTGGATTTGCAACGAATAGTTGACCCTCTCAACGATATCTTGCACAGATACCATCTCAAGCTTCAGGCCTACGCCGGTCTCGATCCTGCCCAGGTCAAGCAAGTTGTTCACCAGGCGAGCCATGCTATCTACGCCATTGATTATATTGCGCACATACCCGGTCTGCTGATCGTTTAGCTCACCAACGATCTCCAGCATGGTGGCATAACCACTCACCAGCGTCAGCGGTGAGCGCAGGTCGTGGGAAACCGTTGCCACAAATTCGGATTTTAGCGAATCCAGCTCCTTGAAGGAGGTAATATCGCGCAGGACGCACACCCGCCCCACCCGGTGACCTTCGGCAAAGACCGCTGAGGCTGTGGCGTAATAAATCCGCTTATCTGGCAGGATGATTTCATCCGAACGTTTATCTTCATTCTTGCCATCCAGCAAAGCAAGCAACTCTTTCTGGGTGACAATCTCCTCAATCGGCTTGCCCTCTTGCCATTCCACACCTAAACCGAGGGCGCGCCAGGCAGCGGGATTGGCAAGCAGCAGCCGGTTTTGCTGATCTGTGACCAGCACCGGGTCTGGGGTGGAAGCCAGGATTGCCGATAAGCGCTGGCGCCCGACCTCGGCGTTCAGAAAGAGACGGGCATTGGCGGCTGCCAGGGCTGCCTGCCCTGCCAGCGTGACGACAAAGCGCACTTCTTCGTCCGAGAAGGTATGCGCTTCATCGTAGGCAATCCAAAGCGCGCCATAATACTGGTTTTCATGGCGCAAAGCAACTGCCATCAAGGCATCAGGATGCTGACCTTGGGGCGGGAAACGGAACAGGCGTGGTCGGGTGATATTATTCATCACCAACCTGTCTTGCTGGCGGGTCAAAGCCATGATCTGCTCATCCAGATAGCCGTACAGATCTGCCTTCTCACCCGCCGGGTAAGCGACGGGTTTGCGCGGGTCGCTATCCAGCTCGGGCACCATTGAGGGGTCCAATACCACCCGCGCCGAGCTGGCGCCCGAAACCAACGATGATTCGAGAACCGGCTGGACTGCCTGGTCCATCTCCAGGTTGGCCGCCACCCCTTGCACCACCACCAGCAGGCGATTCAGCTCGTCCAGGCGCGCTTTCAAGCTCTGGCGCATCTGTTCAAAGGATTGGCGCAGCTGCCCGACTTCATCTTCGCCAGTGACACTCAATGGCTCATCCAATTGCCCCTTGGCGATAATCCCTGCCTGGTTCGCCAGGCCCTGTAAGGAAGCAGTGATCCGGTTCAAGCTTAAGCTGAGAAAGACCACCGAGACAATGGCAACGATCGCTATGACCATCAAGAGAGGCGAGGCAATGTCCAGGGCAATTTGCTGCACAGCCCGGGCAGGCACCGTTAATACCACCGCCCAGGGACGGCCTTCGGTAGGCTGGTAATAGACCCAGCGGCGAGTGCCATCCGGTTCCAACTCATCAAAGAATTCCGCCTGGTCGGGGATACGCCCGGTGTACTCGCTCATCACTGAAGCCGATTTGGGGTGGAATAGAATCCTGCCATTCTCATCCAGCAGCATGCCATCACCCTCTAATTCCCCCATGCTTTGCAAGCTGGTGATGATTGGAGCGGTGAATGGGTTTTCCAGCAAGTCTGTACGTCCCACCAGGACACCCCAGGCTTCTCCCTCGTCATTCAAGATCTGGGCTATGAGGGAAACCTGAGCTGCTTTAGAGCCGCTCTTTGGAGAAACCGTGTAGGTCTGGTAAGGAACGCCCTGCAATGCCAGCTGGATGCCCATCTGCTCATCCGGTGAAGCCGACGAAGTATCATAATCCCCTGCCGGATATCCCGCCAGGGTTTCCCCAGCGCTATCGAGCACATAAAACTGGTTAAAATAAGGCACTCGGATCAGGTTATCTTCAAGAATGCGGGTCAGTTCTGCCGGGGAACTGGCATACAGGCGCTGATCATCCGCCAGCTTGGTGATCTCGTTTTGACCCACATCCAAAAAGTAGGGGATGCCTTTCGAGGCGATCAATGCCGTATCCTGCATCCGACCGCGTAATATCTGGCGGGCTGCCTGACCTGCCATAACCCAATCTCCCACCAGCAGGGTCAACAGAAGCAACAGGATGAGCGGGGCAATTGCCAACAAGTATCGAACTCGCAGGCTTTTTTCGGCAGGAGAAGGCACCAAATCCCCGTGCTGCCCCCAATGCGCCGGTAAGCCCAGGGCAATCACCTGGCAGAATATACCAGCGATAAGCAATTCGCCTCCGACAGCCAGCGTGGTTGAGGCCAGCATGCTCAAGGAGAAATCCAGGCGGGCAGCCAGGCTGTAATCGGACGAGGTGGTGGCGGTGATAATAAAGAACAGAGGGTAAAACACTGCCAGCAAGGCAGCCGCAAAAACCGGTTGGCGCAGCAAGCGAAAGAAAGGGGTGCGGTAGCGCTGCATGATCGCCGTGCTGAAGAGGGTTGCCATTAACCCCATCTCCAACGGCGTGAAAATATTATGCGTATTCCACAACCCGCTAAAAATGCCAGATATTCCTGCGATTGAAGCCGCACCTGCCGGTCCCAGCAGACCTGCCGCCAGCATCCAGGGCAGGGCGGCAAATGCCATCATTACCGGCCCCGTCATTTCCAGGGGGACGCCCGGCATGGGAAGAACACTCTGCCCCGCCAGGCTGATTCCGATGAAGAGGCTGCTCAACGGGGTGATCAGCGCCAGGATGATCCATACCAGCCAGTATTTCCGGCCCAGGGGCTTGTTGTAATGGCGCACGTACCAAAGTAACGCCAGCAACAGCCCAGCCAGGATCAACCAACCCAGGCCCGCGATCAGACGACCCGTCCAGGTTTGAGGAATGCTAAAGGAGGGAAAAGAGAAAAGCAAAGAGGGGATAAAATCCATGTTTGTCAGTGTGTTGCAATTAACGTGCCAGGATTATAGCACACCCGCTTGCGCTCCTCATAACCATTCAATGGTCTCCTGAGTGGCATTGGAAAGATCGGCGTACACGCCACGCCGGTGTGGGGGCAGCAACCCAGCCAGGATGTACATCGCTTCATCGGTCATCTTTCGCAGGTCATCCCGTCCGGGTCGAGGCATACCGACTCGAAAGCGGAAAGGTTTCCCGAATTTAACCACAACCCCCGGCTGTTGCCAGGTTTTCGTAAAGCGCACGGCGGGAAAGCCAACCGTCCCGTCGATCGCCACTGGGATAATCGGCGCACCGCTCCGGTGACTTAAAAATGCCACGCCCTCTTTGCCCTGGGTCAGGCTCGGGCTGCGCGTTCCTTCTGGTGCCACCAGGACAATTTCTCCCGCGCCAAGCACTTCCAGAACTTGCTGAACGGCGCGGCGGTCAAACTCTTCACGGCGCACCGGGATAACTCCCCACAGCTTAGGGAAAATGCTGATCACTGGATAGCTGTAGACCTCGATTTTCGCCAATGGAACAATGTTTCTCGGCAGGACATGCAGCACCACGATCGGATCGATAAACGCGATATGGTTGATCATCAATATCGCCGGCCCTTGCTCGGGCACATTTTCCAATCCTTCGACATGATGCAATTTTGCCAATAACGTGAAGCCGATATAGCGAACTAGAAATCGCAAAAACCGGCGCCGTTTCTCCCAACTAGCATGGATATATGGAGTGGATACCGACCGCTCTCTACCAATACTGTCTACCGCCATAATGAGTCTACTCCGAGTTAACCTGGTGAGATGACCGAATTGTAAACGCCCCGGTACTCTGGTGGAAGCTGGCTAGCCAGAACGTTCATGATCTGCACCGTTCCCTGCTCGATCGCTTCGCGCCGTTGGGGATATTCTTCTAAATGAAACACCGGACCCATCGTCAGGGTTACTGGAGTTCGCTTAAAACGTTTAAGATTTCCAAACACGCGCCAGTTCTCGGTGCCGGTAAAGGTGACCGGGAAGAGTGGCGCTTTCGATTTCACTGCCAGGTACGCTGCTCCGCCGGTGCCCTCTTCCAGCCCGCCGGTAACGCTTTCCCTGCCCTCGGGGGCTATCCCGAATACCCTGCCTGCCTCCAGTCCATCCAGGATCGCCCGCAAAGCCCGCCGGTCCGGCTGGCCGCGGTGGATCCAGACCACCCCATAGGCTTCCAATATCTTGCCCAAAACCGAGTAATGATACAGCTCAGACTTGGCTACAATATCCACCGGGAGCCAGGTATGTGCCATGCCCACCAGGGCATCCGCATCACCCAGGTGATTTGAGACGATCAATAAAGGCCCCCGACTGGGCATGTTCTCGCGGCCAACTACCTGAACCCGCAAGCATACCCGCACCAGTACCCTCAACAAAACGCATACCAGCCGGCGGAATAACTTGCGCCGGAGCGTAAGCACAGGCAGGCGGGTAATCTCCGGGTTGATCTCTTCACTGCGTGGCTTGGAAGGCGTCGCCATAATCTGCATATACTCCTCGGTACTCATCGGGGACAAGCCTGGCGATGTGCTCCATGATCAAATCCACGTTCTGCTGGCGGGTATCGCGACGGTTACCGCGATCGTTGCTATGTTTTGGCAACCTGAGCGGCTCGCCAATCCGCATTTCCAGGGTTGGGCGCTTGCCTCTTAAAGCCCTGGCTAAGAAATCATCTGTCGTTCCAACAATCCCAACCGGCACGACCGGCACATCGGCTTTTTCAACCACAAAAGCTACACCCGGCAGTGCCCGGTGCATGCCCGGGATATGCGAACGCCCTCCCTCCGGCGCGATTAATAATGGCCTGCCAGAGCGCAAGACCGCGCACATTTTATCGATCAGGTGGCGGTCGTATTCCCCACGGTGGACGGGGATGCCGCCATAAATCCTGGCCAGGGTGGATTGGCCGCGCCGCTGCCAGATCTCGACTGCGCCGACAGCCTCAGGCGCAACCGGCCAGAATGCCAGCATAAAGGGTGCTTCATACAATGAAACATGGTTGATAGCAATCATGTAAGCCCCGTATCGGGGCACATTCTCCAGACCAGATATCTCTACCCGGCTCAGCAGGTGAAATAATCCCCTAAAAACGGGTCGCAGCAGAAATCTAAGCAGGCGGTTGTGAGCGGGAACGGAATAACCAGAATTCATGCTTGTGCCGCGGCAGGATCAGAGTTGGATTTACCAGCAATCATTTGGTGGACCTTGTCGATCACCTGGTCGATGGTCAAGTGGTCCGAATCCAGGATGACCGCATCCTCGGCGGGGCGCAGGGGAGCCACCTCGCGCGTCGAGTCGATCTGATCGCGCATTTTCATCTTTTCTAAGATCTCATCGTAAGAGACATTTTCTTGCCGCGCCTGTAACTCCACATAGCGCCGGCGGGCACGCTCTTCCACCGAGGCGTCCAGGTAAATTTTCAGATCGGCTTGCGGCAAGACAACCGTGCCGATATCTCGCCCTACCATGACAACCCTGCCTCGCAACCCGATGCGCCGCTGTTGGGCGGTCAGCGACGAGCGCACGCCACGAAATGCGGATACAACCGACACATTTGCATCCACTTCGGGCAGGCGGATCTGCCAGGTGATATCCTGCCCATCCACAAGCACATCATAGCCGCGCCCATCCTGGATTGTAGGAGGGCGCACATCGATCATGGTTTGGGTAGCAAGACCGGTAATTTGGACTTCGTCATCGACTGGAATCTTGCGTTGGAGCGCCAGCCAGGTGATGGCGCGGTACATGATCCCGGTATCAAAATATAAATATCCCAGCTCATCAGCCAGTTTTCGTGCGATGGAAGATTTTCCAGACGCTGCCGGGCCGTCGATGGCGATAATATTGGGCATCTTGGGTCAGGCTGTATCCTTACTGCGGGAAATCTTCCTCCGGCAAGATGCCGGGGGCTTCCTCTTGAGTCGGGAGCTCTTCCGCGGTCAGCGTCTCCGCTGGGAATAGGTCGGCGCGTGCCCACAGAATGACTTGCTCTTTGAAAGCTGGGTTCTCCCGGTATGCAACCCAGGCAGGCAAGGGCTGAGGAAATGCCCCTTGCCAAGCGGGATATCGCCACCACGAAAAGTCTTGCCCGCGGTAGCTGGCAGAGAGAGCAGGTTCCTGCTCTGTAACCCGGGTGATCACAATCGACGGAGATTCTCTCAGGGATAGCACCTGTTGCTCGGGGATGAATACCGCTCTCGGGTAAGAGCGAAATGCCCAGCGCAGAGAAGGCGCATCAACCGCAACGGTTACATCGACCTGGTCGGCCATACCGGTAGACCAGTTGGAAAGATCGCCCACCGTTTGCATCAACAGCCGGTTCTCACCGGTCTGCGGTGCCGGGTGCCAGATGGCAAACACCTGGGTGGAACGGTTGTGAGACGAACTCCAGACGCCGGCAACCTGGTAAATCCCCAGTGCCGCAACAACGCCTAGCACCAGTCCTTGACCGGCAGCGGTCCACGACCATCCGAAGCCGATTAAAATTGTGGTTAACCCAGCCAGGAATACCAGCCCAAACACAACAGCTATGCGCAGCCCATATGCGCCCGTATCTGAGCCTGGCTGGCTTAACCCCGCCAGGCTGAGCCAACTCATGCTCAAAAGAAGAAATATCAATATAGCCTGGGCAAAGACCAGCCAGCGTGATTCGATCCCGGCTCTGAAATATCGCCCCAGCTCTATTGACGCCAGACCCCACAAAGGCACCACAACCCACACCAGGTCGCTGACCTGCCTGGCAGGGTAAATCAGGATGATCACCAGGGCAACCAAAGCCCATAAGGATAGCCTGCGAGCAGCGGGGTCCGCCTCCACCCAGGCGCGCAGCGCGGCAATCAGGCCGAAAATTACCGCCAGAGGCTGGTAGATCAGCAGAATCACCAACAATTGAGGGATCGTCACCGCCTGGGGTGTCGCCCAGCTACTCAAAAATGCGCTCAGCGAGGCGCCAAACGCAGCCAGCCCACCCGGAAAACTACCCAATAAGGTTCCAACCAGCAAGAAAGTAGCCAGGGCAGAGATCAATACCTGCCGCCAGTTGACCCGGGGGGCAGATAAAATCTTTGTATCCGTCGCTTCTCCATCCGGGTCTGCCAGCCAGCCAAGTTTGTGCAGCACTCGCTCCAGGAGAAGCGCCACAGCCAGGATTAACAATCCCTGCCAGATTGCCGGACCGCCCAGGAGTGCCAGTCCGAAGAAGACACCTGCCCAAACAGCTCGACCCGCTGCCAGCATGCCCAACGTAAGCAAACCGAAGCTTATCGCCGGCATCGGACCACCCGCCAGACGCGAGACCGCCACCATCCCCGGGTCAAGAGCCAGACCGAATGCCATGATCAAAGCTGCCTGGCGCCCGAGCCTGTCCCTGAAAAAATACGGGGCAAGGCACAGCAACCCGCCCGCCAGAGCCGGCAAAAGCCGGGCCAGTCCATCGCTGGTGCCGAACAAGGCAAACAGCAGCCCGCTGAGGGCAAGATAACCTGGTTGCGCGCCAGGCGCTACCGGTTCGATATTCGCATCGCCAGGGAAGAGGCTGAGCGCTTGCAATGCCCAGCCCGCTTCTGGGTCAGAAAGCGGGACTGCCCCCAGGTTCAAGAGGCGCACGCCCAGAGCCAGGGTAAGAACCAGACCCCATAATACATTCTCGATCGTCAGGCGTGGGCTTTGCATGGCAGAATAAACGTATTATAACCTGATGCGCTAAGGGGCTTCGTAGATGATCACATCGCCTTGCTGGAAAACCGGAGGCAGGTTTTGGGCGAACTTAGCCTCAAACAGCCCTGTCCCACAGGTATCCACCGTATAGGCGCTTCTTTCTAACGGACCGATGAAAATATAGCGAATACCGTATTGGTAAATGATTGCCTCGGCCTCAGCCCAATCCCGCGAGCAGAACAAACGCTGGATATCTGCCTGGCGGGAGCCCATCTCCAGTGCGCCTCCTCGCCACTGGTTCTCGTGGCCCGGCCAGCCAAGGACGTTCGGCTGACCGCTCAGGGTTGCCACACGAGCATAAGCCGAATACTGGTTGCCCACCGCTTCTGCAATCACGCCGTCTTGGGCGCTGGCTAACCACTGGATGGCAGCCAGCTCGTCCGGAGATTGGCGCTGCATATATTGAGTGCCGTCCAGAGTCCAGCCCTGCGATGGCGAAAATCCTGCGGTCTTATTCCAAAAAGCAAAGACGGTATAGGTCATCCCCATAGCGACCAGCACGACCAGGCTGATCTTATATAGCCAGGCTTTAGCGAAAGACAACTCGCGGACCAGAACCGCTGAGCCAAAAGCAGCGACCACCCCCCACATCAGCCAGGCCTGGTAGTAAAACTTAAAGATGGTGTTCATTCGGTTGCCAAACTGGTCGCGCAGGAAGAAAAACTCAGGACCGGTCACCAGCAAGCCGCCAAACAGGACCAATAACAAGGCGAAACCGGTTTCTGGGCTCAGCCAGCGCCTTTGCGACCCATCACCAGTAGAACGCGGCCAGAGCAAGGCCAGGGCAAACGATAACAGGGTCAGCAGGGTGATCCACCCTCCGGGACTGACCAGCCGGCGGGCTAGCGCCTCTCGTAGCAAGCCAGATATGTTCGGGGCTGCGTAGCTGCTCAGAAACAGGTCACCCACTGCGGGAATCTGGGCGATCGCCACCCCCAGCAGGATAGAGAGCAAGAGCAGGAACAAGAAAATCCCTGCCACCACCAGGAAGCTTTTTCTCAAAACCGGGCGGCTGCCATGCTTATTCCACAAGAAGGCCAGAAAACAGGCGATCGGGATGAGCAGTACCCCGAACATGACCCACAAGTGCCCCCCGCGGGTCACGTAGATCAGGCTGGGCAAAACACCGCCTGCCTGGGAGGAAAACCCCAGGTAGAAGGGCAGGTACAGGGCAAAACCAAGCAGACCGGAGATAATCCCAATCCCAAGGTAATCCCGTACCAGGGTGCTGAATTTGTAGCTTCCGCCATTTTCGGGGACCTCCGAGACGATCGCTGCCTCAAGGGAGAGCAAGTAACGAAAGACGACATAGCCGGCAGCGAATAACGCCAGGTAAAACGGGAAATCCCACAGGTTGAGGAATGCCAACCCTCCCAAAACAACGCCGCTCAATAGTAAAAATGGCAAATTAAGATACAGATCAAATCCGATTTGACGGGTAGCGGTAGCGGGGCGGGTGAATATTGCCAGGCCAGACTGCTGGATATCTTCCCGCACGGAAATATAGACAAACCCGCCAGCCACCAGGCTGAGAATACCGAGCACGACGGATCGCAAGCTGAGGTCCGCCCAGCCGGTAATCAGAAAACCCAGCCCGAAAACCAGTAACAGCAGGCCGGCCCACGCTAGAAAACGAACGCTCAGGCGCTGTTTCAGCCAGGCCAGCCGACCGCCTGCGCCTCCCAGAACCAGATTCAAGATCAAAGCCATGCCCAGGAAAGCAAACGGCGTTGCCAGGACGTGAGGGTGAAGGTCGGCAAGCAAGAACGAGAATACGGGGAACTCATCGATGATTTCGATCGGATTGCGGGTGAAACTATAGTCCTGCAACACGCGCGAGGCGCGCCACCACCACCAGAAGCGGGCTGGAATCCAGGAAAACGGCTGTTCGGGCGGCAAGTTCAGCTCTTTGATATCCAGCCAGGTCCAGAAACCGGAAACCAGCTCGCCGGCAGCGTTCGCCCGCCAGAAAATGCCGCGGGTGTGCAGGACGTGCAGAAAGCCCTCCAGGTTGGCAACCAACACAATAAAGACCGGGCCGAGCAGGGGTAAAGACAGGTTATGCACCATTGGCGAGGTTGCGCCAGCTTGCTTGCGGCGGGCAGCCAAAAGGTTATACACCAGTCCGTAGACCCCGATCACGCTGAGCGCCAGGACAAGCGAGATGCCCAGGTTGAAAGCGATGCCTCCCGAAGTGCCCGCCATCTTAGCCAGCATCGCCACCAGCACATAGCCGAAATAGTAATACGATATGGCATAGCCCGATAGCCAGGGATCGTGGGGCGGAAACTCCGGCGAGTTCAAAATGGCGTTGATAAATGCCAGCTCCATTGGCTTCTCAGTGCCCAGAATCTCGGGGTTGGCAGCTCGGACCAGCGCCATCAGCGCAAATGCGATCAGGAATATAACCTCCACCGCCAATACCAGCCTCTGCTGGCTGCGCAGCCAGGTCAGGATTTCTTCCATGCCGGTCTTGTACAACGACCAGGCGCTCAACCCAACCAGCAAGATTAGAGCCAGGGTCAATCCCCCCGGCTCATTGCGCAAGATACCCAGGGAAGCCAGCAACCAAAAGATATACCCCCACAAGAGCCATCCCAGCGCCCGGCTTAAGGCGTAGCCGCGATCAGCCAGGGCAGGCAGTAAACGGTAAGCCAGCGGAAAAACCAGCCAGCCAACCAGGCTGATGACCAGGTACCATAGGATCAAGGGTAGCAGCATGTGATTATGATCCAACCTGCTCGGGGACACGGTAGATCACGGTGTCGCCATCCCGATAGACTTCTTCCCAAAGCATGCCCTCCGCCAGCTCGAATTTACTTAAGCCATCTGCATTTGGATAGCCGCGCTCTTCCAGCAAGCGGGGTGTTGAATACAGGCCGCGCTCCTGCTGACCGAGGATGATATAGCGGACATTATACTTGCGCAGGAACGCCAGTGCCTGCTCCAGATCGGACGTGAGGTAAAAGTGATCGACTTCAGCAATCCGGTCGCTGACCCAATTGCCGGGCAGGATAGCCCGCTGCTGCTGCTGGTGCCATTCCCAACCCACAACACCCGGCAAACCGGTATAGATTGAGAAGCGTGATCCCCAGCGGTACAGGTTGCGCAAATTGGCTTCGACAATCACAGGCGAGCCGGACACGTTTTCTTGCATCCAGCGGATGGCGCGGTAATCCTTGCTCAAATCCATCTCGCCCCACTCGTCCAGGTAGGTGGCACCCTGCATGAACGCCATGCCATCCAGGGTATGTGGCGCCATTGGCGACATGCGGTCTTCGATCTTTGCCATGCTCGCCAGGAGAGGATACAGGGCCGCCGCCGCCAGCAATGCAAGCATCGATATCTGCCAGCCGGCGCGCCAGGCAGGACGCCATTCCGGCAGAGCCGGGAATACCCAACCCAGGGCAGCCGCCGCGCTGACGGAGAACATCGTCCAGACCTGGAGATAAAACTTGAAGACAGTGTTCATCCGCCCGATATCACCGCGCAGCACAATGACCTCAACCATCAAAGTCAGCACCAGCCCGGTACCAACCAGGAACAGCACAAAACGTTTTGCATCCGGCATGCCAGGGCGCAGCAGGAGCACCCCAGCCCAGGCGGCCAGCGGCAGCACAAACCAGGCAATCCCGGCTTTGAGCACCAGGAAGATTACCACCAGCGCCAGCAAGACAGCCACGCAAAACTGGATGAGCAACTTATAGGGTTCCAGCTTCCGGAGCGACGAGAGCGGTGTAGAAGCCAGCCAGTCGCGGGTTTCCCAGATCATCCAGCTGATGATCGCGAACAGGAAGACGCCCCAATGCACCAGGTAAGCTGATAGGGGGGTATGCGTACCCTTCCAGAGCTCGACCTTGTTATAACCAAGAGCGTACCAGGCATCGAACGGCAGGTAAAGCAGAATCGACAACCCGATTAGCGCCAGGATACCCGCGGCAGCAACCAGCAAGCGCTGGCTGGCAGGGGGCAGATCCTTGAAGATGGGCAGCGACCTCAATCTGCCCGGCTCGGCTGGGGAGTAGTGCCGCCACAAAGTGTAACCCACCGCCACGCATCCCAATGCCAGGTAGGTGTAGAAATCCCAGGTGTTGGTGGGTTTGAGCGCGCCAATCGCCAGACCACCCAATAGAAAGCCGGCTATCGTTCCTACAATCCCTTGCCAGCGCCCCTTCCCCAAGACGACCGCCAATGCAAACCCCAGCACCAGCAGGGTGATCGGCAGGGCAAACAGGTGGGCGTGCAGGTCGGCGTACAGGACCGTGAAGAAGGGAAACTCGGTGATCGGCTCGACGTCTCCCGGGGCAGGGATGGCCCGGCTGGGTATCCAGTACCAGTCACCCAGGCTGTAGGGCAAAGAGGACCCACCCATGGATTTAATGAACCCCTGGACTGCCCACACCAGGCGGATCAGCACATTGGCGCCATCCGTCACACCACCTGGGGCAGCCACCCGCTGGTAGCCCTGGTAGATCATGCGCGCTATACCCAGGTTACCCAACACAGCCATCCCGATCGCGCCCGCCAATCCCACCCAAAACGGGCGGCTAAATTTCGCCAGGCGACCGTTCCAGCCGGACACCGCCGCAGCGAGGTTCCAGGCGATCGAGAAAGCGCCTAGTGCAATCATGGCAAACAGGGTGGGGATGACCAGGTTATAGGCAATAGACGGGACAATCCCCAGCCACTTGACCAGCACGCCCATCAGGACAAACCCGTAGTAATAATAATTCAAGTAGCCGCCGGCATACCAGGGATCAAATGGAGGGAAGGTGGTGCTCTTCAGGATAGCATTGAAATAGGCGAAATCCATCGGTTTCTCGCCACCCTTCCAGGGGTGCCAGAGATCGGGGTTGCCGATGCGGATAAGCAAATCTACAATAAAGAACATCAGGCAGAGCGCTTCAACAGAGAAGAAATAGCCCCGCCGCCGGCGCAGCTCATCCAGCAATTCACCCCGCTGGCGAAATGCCGCCAGCAAGCTGGCCAGAGCGATCACAAGAAACACGATGCTGATTGTGAGACGACTGAAAGAGACACCCGCTGAGCCAGCCACCCAGACCAGGTAAGAAAGCAAGAGGATCCCGGCAATACGCGCCAGAGGATAGCCCTTATCCGGCAAGCCGGGCAGCGCCAGCCGCAGCAGCGGATATACCACCCAGCCCACCAGACCGACCAGCAGATACCACAGCAGCACGCCCAATGCCGGATAACGATTGAAAACAGCATCAGTATCAAACAAGTCTGCCCAGGTGCCGCCTGCCTGTTGCCCTTCCCAGCGCTCGGTGGGGAGCAGCAGGTTGGCAGGGTTGGAGCCTGCCCGCTTGGGAGTGATATGGACTACCTTGCTGAAATCAACAGCCCCCAGGATTTCATTTACGCGGGCGATATCAAAGGAGTCATCCTTTTTGAAAACAAGCACCTTGGGGTGGTCATAGACGGTAAACGCCTCTTCAGCCGGCTGGTCGTTGATGCGCAATGGACCGATGGCAGGGTCAGACTGGAAGACCTGCACCAGGTCGAAACCCAGCTTGCCCTGGAACATCCCCGGCTGGGCGACGTTATAGCACCATTGGATCGATTTATCCTCTGGACAGCCGAGCAGGTTGCGGTAGTAGACCGCCGTCATCGGAAAACGCTCGGGGATGCGCGGCAGGCTGCCCCATTGGCGGTTGGAGCTGATCGCGATATAGTCCGCCTGATCCAAAATCCCTGTGAAACGCGCCAACTTCTCGGGATTATCATCCGTGTACATATTGAAATTCAAGCCCGGCTGGTAAATACCCCCATATCCATCATAGCCATCCAGACGCAGGGGCAAGCCGTCATCCCAGTCACCTTCGTTAGCCAGCGCTGCCCCAGTCAGAGCAATCGCGCCGTTCCCCTCAGTGAGAGCCAGGTTCAGCCGGAAGGTCTGTCCCTTCTCCACCGGCAAGGGTGTATCCAGCACCAGGCTGTAGCTATTCCCGCGCGGGTCACCTGCCCCATAGAATTCGTCCTGAAGCGAGCTGGTGGCAGTATTCTCCGGATTGGCGAGAGAATCTATCTTCAGGCTGAGCGTTTTCATCCCCGGGTTGCCCTGGATATCCACAGCGTGGGGGAGGAATACCTCTTTCAGGAGACCGCTCTCCCGAACGGTAAAATCCGTGGCGAACGGCTGTTGAGAGGTGATCGTCTGCCCGCTGGCATACGGCACCGGCTGGTTGTAGACGCCCTGCCCGCTCTCAATTCGCAGGTTGACCGGACCGGGGATATTCTGGTAAATCCAGCGCGAGGCTGCCACGCGGGTGATCGGGCGAGTATAGATGGTCGAAAAAGCATACGCCCAGGTATAGGTTCCCACTAAGACGACCAGCGCGATGATTACTGCCAGCACCTGCCGCCAGCCAAACCTGCCTGCTTCTTTTTCTTTGCCGCGGTCGTAGAGCGCAAAGACCGCCCAGGCAGCGAATATCGCCAGCGAGGGATAAATTGGAAGCTGGTAGCGCATGGTAGGGTTGGACGCCAGCGATTGCCAGACGAAATAGAATCCGGTCCAGCCCCATAAAAGCAGGTGGCGGTGCAGCTCAGGCCTGCCAGGGACCTTATCTGCCAGCATGCGCCAGCCCGCCCACAAGAACCCCGCCCAGGCAAGCATGCTCAAAGGCAAGCCCAGCCCCCACAATACCAGGTTTTGCCCGGAGAACCACAGCGGTCGCCGCGCCCATTGCATGGCGGGCGGGAAATCCACATCCCCATTTGCCTGGTTGCGCTGCTCGCGGATCTGGTTCACCCATAGCTCATTCGGCTTCAGCCCAAAGAACCCAGGTCCGCTGAAGGCATATGGCTGGAAAATGCGGAAAATCAGCAGGCTGACCAGGGCTGCCAGGGCCAGGTAGCCGATGATCTCAGCCAGGCGCGCCTGGCGCCGACCAGGCGGCAGCTTTAGCCATTGCAAGGCGAAGGCTGCAGGGAGCATGAAGGCGACCGGAGCCGCGCTCAGCTTCGAAGCCACCGCGCAGCCCAAGGCGATCCCGAAGCCAATGCTCAACAGGAATAGCGGGTGGCGGACGAAAGCTACCACTTGCTCCCAAAATTGAGAGCGCCCCGTCCGGGCAGAGCTGGGGAGCAGTGCTGCGCCATCCGCCGCAGGAGGCGTGAGCTCGCCCATTCCCGGGTCAGGTGCGGGCTGGACTGCCTTCACCCGGAACGCCTCCCAATCCAGCCCGGCGATGCGCACCGCGAAGTAGATCGCCAGGTAGATAAATAGATTGACAAAGGTGTCCATGGTAAAGAAGTGGGATTGCTGGATCATTAATACCGCTGCCGCGGAGAACGCGGCTGCCAGCAAGCCAACCCGGCGGTCATACAGCCGCCTGGCGATCAAGTACACCAACAAGACCGTCAGCAGGTCTGCCAGCGCCGAGAGCGCCCTGCCCGCGTCGGTCATCTCGTTGAATCCCGAATGCCCGTAGACCCATTCAACTGCCAGTCGGGTTATGAACATCGGCAGTGTGCCGTACACATAAAAGCCGTGGCCGCGGTTGTTCGGATTCAGAGTCGAGGTGGGGGTATCGAAATAATCGGACAGGCTTAACCAGGTTTTCTGCTCCGGCGGGCAATCGTACAGGCTGTAAGCCGGGTCCTGGCACTTGACCGGGGAGATGTCCGAGCCAACCCAGATCAAAAAACGCTCGTCCGGGTGCAGGAACTGGTATTCTCCCCAGTTCAACCCCACAAACCGGAAGTAAGCCCCTGCCAGCAATACGATAACCAGGAGCAAATCTAAGAGAAGAACACCGCTTCTTTTCTTTTCGGTCGGAAGAACAGTTTCACCCATCAGCAATACTCAAAATCACCACGTTTTCCCCAGCCAGCTCTCAATTCGCCGGGGGGACAAAAAACATTAAGAAATTATGGAAATCCACCTCAGAGATGTACTCCTGGAGCACCCCTTGCGGGTAGAGGGATTGCAGCGCCTGCAAGCCTTGGGAGTCTTCGGGTTTCACCAGGAACAGCTTGGCGCGCGGATCAGCGGTTGTTTCAGGCAGGTTCTCAGGCCAGATCGCATAATCCTTCAACGGGTACCCGGCGTTCATGCCTACCAGGCGCGTATCAACCCAGTGCGGGTAAGCCAGCACCCAGGCAGTATCCTCCGAACCTACAGACGTGGTGAACTGGCGGATCACCTCGCCCATTTCAGACGTGTTCCACGCAGATTGCTCAAACACTTGCTGGTATTCATTGAAAACCAGGCCGTAATTTTGCAACGAGGCCAGCAGGATGCAGCCAACAGCCAGTGCTGATGCAACTTTTGAGCCGAGGGACGGCCCCAGGCGAGTGGACAGGCCCGTCATCAACCCATCCAGGGCAATCGCTACGATCAAGAACATCGTTACCATCGCCCCGGATAAACGGTTCAATGCCGGGTTTTCTGAAGGATAAGCCAGGGAGAGGATCGAAGGCAGCATGAGGAGCGGCACAGAGAGCAGCAGGAACAGGTCCAGCCAATGCCGCCGGCGTAGATAGCGGATGAACAACAGCACAATGCCTGAGAAGAAGAGCGCCGCGGAGATCACGTCCATCGCCGGGCGGTGGGTCAAAGAAACTACCCAGATCTCGCCGTCATCCCAGGCGAACATAGTCAGGGCATTCCACAGGTTCTCAGAGAAAATCTGCCATGCCGGTCCCGGGAGGGGGCGCTCCAGCGTACCCAGCCTGGAAAATGAACGGAATGAAAATCCTTCCGGATTAATTGTGGCATAGCGCAGCAAGGGTAAAAACACAAACAGAGCGATCACTGCCAGGATCATTAGCTGCCAGATAGTTTGCTTTCTCACCTGGCGAGATTGAGCGTGGAGCAGGTATAACCCTACGGCGACCAGGATAACCACCGGCAGGATACGGATCGGGGTGTAGCCATGCAGCCCAATTCCCAGAAACAGACCGGAGAGAATGAAATCATTGCGATTGGAGGTACGGATGCCGCGTAGCAAGAAATACAAGACCGGGGCGACGAAAAGCGGGTAGAGCGGAAAACGCAGCCCTACCCGGGAGATCACGTTTGGCCAGTAGGCAATCCCGGCGAAGACCATCGCCAGCAGTCCAATGCGCTTGCTGCCAACTTCTTTGCCCAGCAGGTAAATAAACGGCAGGGTGAGCAAGCCTGCCAGTGCCGTGCCGATCTTCAGGCTGAGGTGCGAGTAGCCGGTATTGAATAGCTGGATAATGCCTGCCGTCATATACATCTGGAGCGCCTCGCGCCCGGTATTGCGCGGGAAGAAGATACTGGTTTGCCCGTGCAGAACATCCCACACGTCGAGCAGTTTCTCGGCGTGATCGCTGAACATCTCCGGAGGCACCTGGTTGAGGCGGTGCAGGCGGAAAAACAGGACCAGAAAAATTGCACCGGCTGCAGCAAGCGTCCCGCGGGTGATCGAAATCTTCCATTCCCGCAGTGACCAGAAGCTTCGCAAACGCTCTAACCATGCCCCGGCAGGCGCTGCTGGAAGCCAAAAAGCCCAGATAATCGTCCCCACCGAGATCAGCCACAGGATCACATTCAGGCGGGTGAGCAGGTTATCTCCAAAAGCCCAGAAGGCTGCCAACCCAAAAATGAGGCTTGAGATAAGCCCAGCTGTACGGACAGTCAAGGGATCGAGGCACTTCTCTCCGCCTGGCAGCGGTGCGAGAGCCCACTCTCCCCGCCTGGCAGATACTCCCAGGCAGACTGCCGACAGCAGATACAGGACTGCCCCCATCGTCCAGGTACGCTGCGGGCCGGGTTCCAGGGAGAGCTGGGCCAGTAACGCCAGGCCAAACGCCACCAGCGGCACCCAGGGCACGGCGATCCTCTGGGCAAGTGGCAGCAGAGCTTCCTGTGCTGCTGGCTCGGCAATCGGTGCTGCATTATATTCCAGGCTTGCCAAAGCCTGCTGGTCAACCACCAGCTGGGCAGCCGAACCGCTCTCCGGCACCCCTGTGGGCTGCGGGCTGATCTCCTGGACGGCTTGTCCGGCAGGCACTGCAGCGGATTCACTGGCGGAATCATTCTCAGAGATTCCGCGTGGGATTTGCGGGGCTGGACCGCGCCAGGGGGTCAGCTTGGCTTTGAGATAATCCAGTACGCTGGGTTCTTCCATCATAGTTTATCGGCGAGGACGATCATGCTCTCGCCCATCTGGAGAGGTATGATACTCCATCCCAATATTGCCTGCAACCCCCCCGGCGCGCCAAAGAACAGCTTTTGCAGTTTTGTAGGTATCTTAGGCAGGTAGGGAGCGTCCCAGAAGCCGTCCGAAAAGACCCGCCTAGGGTGGAGCCGGTAGCGTTGCAGGATCGCCAGCCACTCGGCAGGCGGGCGCAGGTTGATATGGGTCGGGTCCTGGTAGCCGATCCAGCGCTCCTTTTTCAACGAGCGCATGGGCGAATCCAGGTTGGGGGTTGCCAGCACCAACAAGCCGCCCGGTGCCAGCAACCGGCTCATCTCGGAAATCGCCCGTTCTGGATCCGGCAGGTGTTCGACAATATGCTTGGCGATAAGAACGTGAAATGTGCCATCCGGGAATACGCCCAGCTCTTCGGCGGAGGCGATCAAGTAGCTCGCCTGGGGCACATTGCGGCGCGCCTGCTCCAGCGCCCAGGGGTTGATATCCGCCCCAAAGACCTGATATCGATCTGCCAGCCAGCCGAGCAGGTGACCCAAGCCACAGCCGATCTCCAGCACACGCCCCTGGCGCGGCCCGTGCCGGCGGGCCAATCCGGCATAGTAGCGGTTAGACCACCAGTACTGGCTGTAGCGGTCAAAGGATACATTGGCATAGGCTGCCCGCTTGAAATAGGTTTCGTCGAAGGGATGGGATGAGTCTGGCATCGTGATGGAAGGGATAACCTCAACCTTGCCCCTTGCGGGCAACGTAGAAGGTGAACGTCCCCTGCGGGTGTGGGTCGCGGTCTACATAAGGACGCACCAACCGGGCAGTCAGTTCCAGGTTCCAACGCTGCGGTACCCAAAGCCAGCGCCCGGTGACCAGGCGGGGCAGCAGGGTAGGCACGCCGAAATAATGCCCCCATTCCAGAGCGTGCATCGCCTGGGGGGAGAAATAATGCCAGAACTTCTCCAGCTGGAAGCCAGCCGCTTCCAGCCAGGATTGCCACGCATCCTCTGTTAAGGCGTGCTCCACCCGTGACATGCGCCGGAACCAATCTGTGTAGGACTGCCCCAGCCCCGGCAAGCCAACCCGTTTCAGCAGCCCAGGAATTGATAGCTCCGTGAGGTAGCGCGGATTGGGCACACAGAACAGGAACAACGCCCCCGGCTTGAGCACGCGCCCCACCTCCGCCAGCACGAGCGGGGCATGCGGGATATGCTCCAGGACAGAATTGCTGAACGCGCTGGCGAAGTAACCGTCTGGGAAAGGCAGCACACCCGCGTCAGACTGTACCAGGCAGCGGTAGCTGTTGCGGCGAGCCGCCTCCCGGATCGGCGCTTCCCAAGGATCAACACCCACATCGACCGGCTGGTCGAATACCAGCGAGGCGAAGTGCCCGTCCCCGCAGCCGATATCGAGGCAGGGCGAAGGCAGCTCGTAATCCTGGTAGTATTCCGCCTCGACCGCCCGCACCAGGGCTCGAAAATAGGGCAGATCGCGCAGGTGAAGCCAGAGGAAATCTTTAGCCATGCGGGTCAGCGCGCCTTTTCCTGGCGAAGTTTTTCAAACAACCGCTCGTACTCGGCAGCGATCGCCTGGGGAGTGAACCGGCGGGCGATCTCTTGCGGGTCTTTACGGTAATCCGCCAGGCAATTCAGGATATCTAAAATGGCATCTGCCAGAGCATTTGCATCCCCAATCGGCACCACCTTGCCCATGCCGGTGGTCAGCACCGGCTGGCGCACGCCCGGTAGAGAGGATGCCACACAGGGCACCCCGTTCATCATCGCCTCGATCTGCACCAGCCCGAACGCCTCGGTAGAGTTCAGGCTGGGCACCACCAGCACGTCCAGGTTAGGATAGAACGCGGCCATCTCCTCAGGAGACAGGACTCCCAGGAACTGCCAGTGATCCTGCTGCTGGTATTTGCGGATGGTGGGCATCAGCCAGTTGAAGTAATCCTGCTCGCCAAGCACATCTTGGTACTGCCCGGCGAAGAGCACCTGCGCTTTGGGATAGACTTTTAAGATCGCCGGCAAGGCGTTAAGCAGGATCTCGACCCCTTTCTCGGTCGCCAGGCGGGCTGCCATGCCGATCACCGGTCGATGGTTTTGCCGGTGGTGGGTTTCTGCAAACGCCTGGACAGCCCCATCTTTCGGGTAAGGCAGCACCACGGGCGGGGGGATAATCTCCAGCTTGTGGGTGTAGCGCGAGAGGTAATCCGAGTGGTCGGCATAATCCTGGGTATAGGTAACAATCCGGTCTGCCAGATTGGCAGCAGCCCGGTTCATTCCATGCACCACCTGGTTCACAAAGTAATTAAATACACCCGGCGGCAGGCTCAGGTCACAGTGGTAGGTCAGCACTGTGGGCTTGTGCATCAGCCGGGCGCGCAGAGCAACCCCGGGGGCGTCAAACTGGGGCAGGTGCAGTTGAACGACATCGTGCTCGCGCACCAGACGGGTGGCAGTGCGCCCAAAAGATGGCGCGATCACCCCTTTGCTCACCCGCAGGGCAACCGGCACGCGCACGATACGCACGCCATCCTGGACTTCTTCTAGGGGCAGGTCCTTCTGGTATTGGGTGGTAAATATGGTCAGCTGGTGGCCGCGCCCTGCCAGGGCGTGGGCCAGCCGCTCGGCGTAGATCGTCAGACCGCTGGTGTGCGGGCGATAATAGGTGAGAATGGTCAGGATGCGCATGCTAGGTGAGAGACTCTTTGTTTTCCCTGGCCCATTCAATCAGGCGCCCAATCCCCGCCCGCACCTCCACCTTCGGCTGCCAGCCCAGTTGGCTTAGCGCCTTGCGGGTGTCCGATACATAGATGCGCTGGTCGCCTGGGCGCCAGCCGCTGCTCTGGGTGGGAATCTCGATCCCAAAATAACCTTCTAGGATGGGGCGGAACTCTTGCCAGACAGAAATGGAATTGGCAGGCCCGCCGCCGATGTTATATACCTGCCCGGCGGAGACCTCCAGCCTGACCAGAGCCGCGTCGTAGGCATCCAGCAAATCATCCACATACAGCAAATCGCGCACTTGCTTGCCGTTACCGTACACGGTGATTGGTTTGCCGGTGAGCACGGCGATGACAAACCAGGCTACCCAACCCTGATCCTCGACGCCAAACTGGCGCGGCCCGTAAATGCAGCTTTGGCGGAACACCACCGTTGGCAGGTCATAAATGCGGTGGTAGTCACGCGTGTACTGGTCGCCGGCGCCTTTCGAGCAGCCGTAAGGCGAGTGGAAGTCAAGCGGCATCGTCTCGGGCACTCCGTGCGGCAGACCGGCATAGGCATAGCGCGTCTCCGTTTCGATGACGCCAACCTCTTCCATTCCTCCATATACCTTATTCGTAGAAGCATACAATACGGCAGGCTGCAATCCCGAGAGGCGGGCTGCTTCAAGTACATTCAGCGTGCCCAGGGCGTTGATCTCAAAATCTTCCCGCGGGTGCAGCACCGAGGTTGTTACCGCAACCTGCGAGGCCAGGTGGACGATCACCTGGGCATCCCGGGCAGACGCTGCCACCAGAGAGGCATCCCGCACATCACCGACCACCAGCTCAAACGAGTCTTCGCCGTGCACCTGGCACAGCCAGCGAAGGTTTTTGGGAGCACCGACCCGGGAGAGATTATCGTACACCACCACCTGCTCGCCGCGTGAAAGCAAGCGGTGCACGTAGTTAGAGCCGATAAAACCGGCCCCGCCGGTGACAAGGAATTTACGCCTCATTCAAGTAGTCCCACATGGTAATTTTGATTTCAGCCTTCCCCGGTTGGCTGGATCTGGCGCACCCGGCGGTACAAGCCGCTGAGCGACTCGCCGTCTTTGAACAGAGCGTAGGCCCCCAGCACACCGGTGACCAGGTACTGAATGAGGTGGGCAGTGATGGCTGCTGCCAGGGCTACCGATGTATCGACGCCGAACAAAGCCAGCGCGCCGACGATTGCCGCCTCGAAGACGCCCACGCCACCCGGCGAGGAAGGCGCAGCAATCCCCAGCGCAGCCACCATCAAGGCAAAGCTCGCCCAGAGCAAGGTTGCCTCGGGGATGAAAGCCCGCACCAGAATATAATATTGAAAGATGGCAATCACCCAGTCCAGCGTTAACCAGAACAGCGCCTTTAAAAACCGCCTGCCGTCGGTCAGGACGGCCAGCCCGGCAATCAGCTGGGGTACCACCTTGCCTGTCAAGCGCTGGAGGGGAGGCCAGCGCTTGCCGATCTTCTCATTGACGCCCAAAGCCCATTCGCGGTTACGGGCAAGCAAGAACAGGGATAAAAACACCAGGGCGATCATGACCCCCATCAGAATGGTCGTCTGCTGCTGTCCGCCCGCTCCGACTACAAAAGGCAACAGTAGGAAGAAAAGACCCACTGCGTAGGTGATGTCCATGATGCGCTCGATAAAAATGGTCGAGAGAATCTCCCAAAAGCTCAGCTCAGATTTTTTGCTCAGCAGGAAAGCGCGCGCCACCTCGCCCAGACGGAAGGGCAGCAGGTTGTTAATCAGGTAACCTTCATTGAGAGTCCAGAAGACCGCCGGGTAAGATGCCTTATCCTGGAGCAGTGTCCGCCAGAATAAACCGCGCACGAACAACCAGGTCACCATCATTGTGATGGTCAGCGCGATCAGGCGGATATCCGCCAGCAAGAGCGCATCGCGTAGCTTGCGCAGGTCGGCAACATAAAAAACAACGATCAGGGATACCAAACTGATCGCCAGGCCGGGCAGGATCCGCCGCCAGTCCCCACCCTTGCGCCGCTCGCCACCGGTTGCGGTGTTGCTACTCTTCTCCATAGCGTAAGACTGCCAGGAAAGCCTCCTGAGGGATTTCCACACTGCCGACCATCTTCATGCGTTTCTTACCCCGCTTCTGCTTCTCCAGCAGCTTTCGCTTACGGGTGATATCCCCGCCGTAGCATTTTGCCAGGACGTCTTTGCGCATCGCCTTGACATTCGCCCGAGAGATCACCCGCCCGGCAGCGTACGCCTGGATGGGCACCACAAACAGCTGGCGGGGAATGATGTCCTTCAGGCGGGAGATGATCGCCTGACCTTTATGGTAGGCGTCGTCGCGATGGACAATTGTAGCCAGGGCATCCACCGAGTCATTATTGACCAAAATCTCCAGCTTGACCAGGTC
The DNA here is from genome assembly GCA_041301185.1 of Anaerolineae bacterium. Classification (GTDB taxonomy): domain Bacteria; phylum Chloroflexota; class Anaerolineae; order Anaerolineales; family UBA4823; genus JAQBDA01. The sequence continues at coordinate 14,336 of JBFYSV010000050.1, read as the reverse complement.
GTCCGGGCGATATTCGCCAAACTGGTAATCTAAAGAGGCGTAGCCCCGGGTGCGGGATTTCAGCTGGTCAAAAAAATCGACGATCAGCTCAGAGAGCGGGATCTCAAAGCTAAGCTGGACCCGGCCTGGGGCGGGATAATCCTGTTCGATAAATACCCCCCGCCGCTTGGTCGCCAGGTCCATCACCGTCCCGTAAAACTCGGTGGGGGTGAAAATCTGGATCTTCATCCACGGCTCGCGAATCTCAGCCAGCTGGGCTTCTTCGGGCAGCTCCGCCGGAGAGTCGATGCGGATTAAGCTGGCGTCCCGCAGGACTACCTCGTATTCGACCGACGGCGCGGTGACGATGATATCCAGGTCGTACTCACGCTCCAGCCGTTCCTGGATGATCTCCATGTGGAACATGCCCAGGAAACCGCAGCGGAAGCCGAAGTTCAGTGCCTGGGAAGTCTCCGGCTCGTAGACCAGCGAGGCGTCGTTGAGCTGGAGCTTTTCCAGGGCGTCTTTCAGATCCTGGTAGTCTTCGCCTTCCACCGGGTAGATTCCCGCGAAAACCATCGGCTTGGGATGGCGGTAGCCCGGCAGGGGAGATCCGGTTGGTCTGGCTGCCAGGGTGAATGTATCCCCCACCCGGCACTCGCGCACAGTCTTCAAGCCGGTAGCAACATAGCCCACCTCGCCGGCCGACAGGCTGGGGGTGGGTTTCAGGCTGGGGACAAAGATGCCAATCTCGATCGGCTTGAGCTCGGCGCCGCTCACCATCAGGAGCAGTGTATCCGTGGCGGTGATGCGCCCGTCCATCACCCGGATATAGGCGACTACACCCTTGTAGGGATCGTAATGCGAGTCAAAAATCAGGGCGGATAGGGGTGCGTTCTCATCGCCGCGGGGAGGCGGGACCTGTTCTACGACGGCGTCCAGGACGGAGGCGATATTGATCCCCGACTTGGCGGAGATGCGGATGATCTGGTCCGCGGGCGTGCCCAGCAGGCTGCTGATCTCCTCCGCCACCTCGTCCGGGTGAGCGGCGGGCAGGTCGATCTTGTTGATGACCGGGACGATCTCCAGGTCAGCATCCAGCGCCATGTACAGGTTCGCCAGGGTCTGGGCCTCGATACCTTGCGAGGCGTCCACCACCAGCAAGGCGCCCTCGCAGGCAGCCAGGGCGCGCGAGACCTCGTAGCCGAAATCGACATGCCCGGGGGTGTCGATCAGGTTCAGCTCGTACGGCTCGCCGCCGGCGCCGGTGTACATCATGCGCACCGCCGAGGCTTTGATCGTCACGCCCTTCTCGCGCTCCAGATCCATGCTGTCCAACACCTGCTCGGTCATGTCCCGGTCCGAGATGGTGCCGGTCAGCTGGAGCATGCGGTCAGCCAGGGTGGATTTGCCATGGTCGATGTGGGCAACAATGCAAAAATTGCGGATATTCTTGGTGCTCATAGGCGGGATGTAGTATACCCGATTTTTGGCTCACACGCGTGACTGCAAGGCCGCACCGAGGGCTTGCTCAATAAGGGGCTCCAGGTCCTCCCTCGGCGCGCCAGGATAGACCAGCCAGACCAGGAACTCAACATTGCCCTTCGGACCCAGGAGCGGGGAAGGGATCAACCCCTGCACGCCATATCCACTGAACTGGACAAAGCCGAGCACATCATCCAGCACCTGGCGGTGGACGGCTGCATCGCGGATCACCCCGTCACCGCGGGCTGTCTGCCTGCGCCCGGCCTCGAACTGCGGCTTGATCAGGGCCAGGACAGTGCCACCCGGCGATATCTCAGAAGCAGGGGGTTTGATCCAGCCGCACACCACGGGCAGGAGCAATTTCAAGGAGATAAAAGAGGCATCAACCGTCACCAGGTCAACCGGTTCCAGCAGGCGCTCTAAAAAGCGGGCGTTGGTTTTTTCCAGCAGAACCACCCGCCCGTCCTGGCGCAGCTTCCAGTGCAGGATGCCCTGACCCACATCGATAGCATAGACGCGGGCTGCACCGGATTGCAGCAGGCAATCCGTGAACCCGCCGGTAGATGCCCCCACATCCGCGCACACCCAGCCATCAACCCGGATCGAAAACCCCTCCAGCGCGGCTTCCAGCTTTTCCCCGCCGCGGGATACATAGCGCGGCCCCTGGTCCACCACCAGCTCAGCGCCAGCAGGCACGTTTTGGGAGGGCTTGAGCACTATCTGCCCATCACAGCGCACCTGGCCTGCCATCACCAGACGCTGCGCCTGCGAGCGGCTCTCCGCCAGGCCGCGCTCGACCAGTAATAGATCTACCCGCTGTTTCTTCACTATGATATTTTAACACCAGCCATCATTTCAGTCTCTCATCAAAATCTAAGCCCCACCAGACCAGAAATCCCCCAAGGAGTGTATAATTTCATCTGTGAGGGAATACCGATTAACGAGGAGAATTCCATGACCGAACAGCATGCACCTGCCATCCAGTACGCCCACGATCACCGGGGGCGCTTTCTCGACGAGCTAAATGACCTGTTGAGAATACCCTCCATTTCTACATATCCTGAAAACAAGCAGGATATGCTCCGCACCGCCGAGTGGGTGGCTAGCAAGCTGCGCAGTATCGGCATCGCCGGGGTGCAGATTCTCCCAACTGGTGGTCATCCGGTTGTATATGGCGAGCACACGGCTGCCGGGTCAAGTGCGCCGACGGTGCTGGTATATGGTCATTATGATGTCCAACCTGCAGAGCCGCTCGAATTATGGGTCAGCGGCGCGTTCGAGCCAACCATTCGCGGCGAGAACCTATATGCCCGCGGCGCCAGCGACATGAAAGGGCAGGTGATGGCCTCCCTGGCAGCCATTGAGGCGATCTTGAAAACCAACCGCCTGCCGGTGAATGTCAAATTCATCATCGAAGGCGAGGAGGAAATCGGCTCGCCCAGCCTGGGGCAGTTCATCCGCTCGCATAAAGACCTGCTGGCGAGCGATTTCGCCCTCAACCCCGATTCTGGCATCCTATCTGCAGACGTTCCCACCATCACGTATGCCCTGCGCGGCCTGGCTTACTTTGAGCTGCGCCTGACTGGTCCGGATCACGATCTCCATTCCGGTATCTTTGGCGGTGTAGTGCACAACCCGGCCCAGGTGCTGAGCGAGCTGATCGCCGGGATGCACGATGCTGAGGGGCGAATTACCCTGCCGGGGTTCTACGACAAGGTCCGCCCGCTGGATGCCGAAGAGCGCGCCGACCTTGCCCGCCTGCCGGTGACCGAAGCTGTCCTCAAGAGCCAAACCGGAGCAAAAGAGCTGTGGGGCGAGGCTGGTTACACCCTGGTAGAGCGCCTCGGCGCTCGCCCAACCCTGGAGGTGAACGGCTTGCTCTCCGGCTTTACCGGGGAGGGATCAAAAACCGTCCTGCCTGCCCAGGCAATGGCAAAGATATCTTGCCGGCTGGTGCCAGACCAGGATCCAGAAGAAGTGCACCAGCAAATGCTGCGCTACCTGGAAGAGAATGCCCCCAAGACCGTGCAATACCAGCTCATCAAAATGGCTGGCGGTCCGGCATCCATCTCAGACCGGCATTCTCCCGGTGTCGAAGCGATGTCCCGAGCAATGGAGCAGGTGTGGGGCATGCGCCCCATCTTCCGCCGGGAGGGTGGCAGCGTTCCGGTGGTAGCCCAATTCCAGCAGCTTCTAGGGATCGAGTCGGTGAACGCGGGGTTCGGACTACCGGACGACAATTTCCATTCTCCCAATGAGAAATTGCACCTGCCCACCTGGTACCGGGGGATCGATACTCTGATCCATTTCCTGTATAACCTGGCGTAAAGAATTTATTGATGAACTGGTATCGGAGACTATGGACGAGATAAAACTACCCACATACGGAGGCCAGGCGGTGATCGAAGGTGTGATGATGCGCGGCAAAAACGCCTGCGCCATCGCCATGCGCGCCCCTGACAATAAGATCGTTGTTCACACGGAACCCCCGTCTGGGATCTATAAAAGTAAAATCGCCAAGATCCCCTTCCTGCGGGGCAGCATAGTCCTGTGGGATGCCCTGGGATTGGGCATGCGCGCCCTGACCCTTTCTGCCAATGTGCAAACTGACGAGGATCAAAAACTCGAAGGACCCGCCCTGTACCTGACCCTGGCGCTGTCTTTGAGTTTAGGAATCGGCTTTTTCTTTCTTCTCCCGGCCGCTATCGGCCAGCTCGTTGAGTATCTCACCGGCGTGAATTCCTGGTGGGGCAATATCACCGAAGGGGTCATGCGCTTAGCCCTGTTAGTGGGGTATATCTGGGGGGTAGGCTTCATCCCTGACATCCGCCGGGTATTTGCTTACCACGGCGCAGAACACAAGACGATCAACGCATTTGAGGCTGGCGCGGAGCTAACCCCAGAGAACGTAACCCGCTTCTCTCTGCAACACCCGCGTTGTGGAACGGCTTTCCTGCTGACCCTGGTATTTCTGTCGATCATTGTATTCTCATTTCTCGGCCCAATGCCTCTGATCTGGCGCCTGATCAGCCGGATCATATTGATCCCTGTGCTGGCAGGGATTGCCTACGAATACCTGCGCTGGACTGCCAATCACATGGATTTCACCCCCGTGCGCCTGCTGGTCAAGCCAAACCTGGCGCTGCAAAATTTGACCACACGCGAACCCAGCCTGGAGATGCTGGAGGTTTCGATTGCAGCCTTTAACGCCATGCGCGCCGGAGAAAACCAGGCCCAACTCTAGAGCTCTTTCCCGCTCCATCACCTTCTATCTCGTGGCCTGCGCTCTCTTGGCGTTGGTCACTGCTTGTAGTTCCACGAACGGCAGTACGCCGCTTAGCTCACCTCTACCAGCCTCACCTGTCGCCACCCTTACAGATATTCCCTTGCCCGACCTGGTGGCGATCTCAATGATATTTGAGACCGAGGTTACCGCTCAGTGTTACGATGCCAGTGTTCCAATTGGCATCCGGGTGACGCTCAAGAACAATGGGGTGGCTGGCTCAGGTCTCTTTTCAATCCAGTTGAACGATCTAGACCACACGATCCAGTCCGGGCTGGCAGCCGGGGATAGCCTTTCGCTGTGGTTTCCGGGTTACTTGCCTCAGAACAGCCTGGTGATCGATCCCGCCCAGCGGGTTCGCGAAAGCGATCGAACGAACAACCGGCTTGACGTGCCGTACCAAGCGCCGGATAAGCTCCCAGCCTGCCCGCCGCCAACACCCAGCCGGATTCCATCCTTTCCTGAAAGGGACACCTTCGAAGGGCACCGCGGCAAGGTGTTGAGTGTCAGGTTTTCACCCGATGGGCGCTTGCTGGCTTCCGGCTCCACAGATAATACCTTGCGGCTGTGGAGCGTCCAGCAGAGCGCGTTGCTGCGCACCATGCAGGGTCACCCATTCCCCATCCTGAGCCTCGCCTTCTCGCCCAATAACCAGCTGATTGCTACGGGTTCGGATGATGGGATTGTTCGCATCTGGCGGGTCTCTAACGGCAGCCTGCTCCACAACCTGCAAGGGCACGGCGGGTGGGTAAATAAAGTGGTCTTCTCGCCAGATGGAAACAGTCTCGCCAGCGGGTCGGATGATTTTACAGTTCGCCAGTGGCGCGTCTCGGATGGCTCGCTGCTCCGCGTGATCGATGAAGGCATGGGACGCATCCTTGATCTGACTTACTCCCCCAGCGGGCTGGCTCTGGCGTGGTGCGAATCGACCGGTATGGTCCGCATCTGGCAGATTGCTGATGGGAAATGGCTTCAAATCCTCGATCTTGGTGAGGAGCAAGCCAATACCATCGCTTTCCCACCCGGAGGGACGCTTCTGGTGGCTGGAATTGAGGATGGCTCAATCCGAATCTGGCAAACCACTGATTGGAAGGAGCAAGAGATCAGCGGTGCGCACCAGGGATCGATCAATACCCTGGCATTCTCACCCGATGGCAAACTGTTGGCTACTGGCGGCGCGGATGGGAAAATCAGGCTATGGGAGATGCCTGCACCTGATGATGCAGGGGAGATTCCGGTCAAGCAGCTGGCAACCCTGATCGGGCATACCAGCCGTGTCAACAGCCTCGATTTTTCGCCGGATGGAACCCTGCTGGCAGCCGGCGCAGACGATACCACTATCCGCCTGTGGGAGGTGCCGGAGCAATAACCATGGCGCGCAAAATCAGTCTTATGGTAATCCTGGCAGGGGTTGCCTGCCTGGTAGGTTCGGTTTTTTCCATCGTTGCTGCCTACGCATGGGTAAACCTCCATCCCCAGCCGAGGCCAGCCAACCAGACTCTCTTCAAGGGGATTGAATACGTGCGCCAGGTGCGCCAATCGCCACGACCAATGGTCATCCATATCGTCACGGTGGATTTGCAGCAACCCGGTATCGGTTTTTTAGTCACACCTGGCGATCCAGACAAGGAACTCCCCCTCACAGCGCGCACGACCTCCCAGTTTTTGAGGGAGTTCCGGGTCCAGCTTGCTATCAATGGGGACGGTTTCACCCCCTGGTGGTCCAACAACATCTTCGATTATTACCCTCATAGCGGTGACCGGGTGGATCCTATCGGATATGCCGCTTCACAGGGTACGGCTTACTCAGACCCCACCGATGCTGAACCGGTGCTATATATCGCCCGGACCAACCGGGCACGGTTCAACACCCCGATTGGAAGAATTCACAATGCCATTTCAGGGAACCTGATGCTGGTGGAACAAGGTCGCCTGGTGACCAGCCTGGACAGCGAGCCTCAGCCGCGCACTGCCATTGCCCTGGACAAAGCCGGGAAACGATTGATCATTGTTGTGGTGGATGGTCGCCAACCCCGCTACAGCCAGGGTGCCACCCTGGTTGAGCTGGGCGAGATTATCCTGGAACAGGGCGGTTATTTTGGCATGAACCTGGATGGAGGCGGATCAACTACCCTGGTCAAGATGGATGCCAACGGCAAACCCGAATTGCTCAACTCCCCCATCGAGCACCAGATTCCGGGCAGGCAAAGGCCGGTTGGCAATCACCTGGGCATCTTTGCAGAAAAAACCGGGGGCGACGACTGATTGCACCAGCGTGACCATCAGCGATCCCGAAAGAGGGTCGTGCTTTCAGTCACCAACCATCTGTACCACCAACTCTCTGCGCCGGGGACGGTTATCGAAATCCACGTAGATGATTTGCTGCCAGGTGCCTAAAGTGAGGCGGCTCTCTACAAATGGCACGCTGAGGGAAGCGCCCAGCAGCGCAGCGCGCACATGGCTGTGCCCATTGCCATCCCCCCACGCCTGGTCGTGCTGGTAGGTGCGGTTGGGCGGGATGATCTCGTCGAAAAGGCGGCGCAGATCAGACAAGCAGCCGGGCTCGTATTCAATGGTTGTCAGGGCGCTGGTCGAGGAGGGGCAGAATAAGGTGGCAACCCCGTTCTTCAGCTTGCTCTGCGTCACCAGCTGCCTGACCTGTTCGGTGATATCGTGAATATCGGCGTTCCCCCGGGTGGAGAGGGAAATTGAGGCAGTAATTACTGGCATTTGCTGAAATTATACCAGCCGTCGACATTTCATCGAGGAAAGGGAAGCATAGACAAAAGAGCATGGCGACTATATACTGATAGGTGTAGCTGAGTTATAGCCAAGTATTGGGAAGGAGCCAAGGTGATGAAATCCATCCTATCCAATGAAGATGCGCGCCAGGCCGCGCTGTACACTGTCATTTTCCTATTCTTCTTTCAACTGGTTGCCGATTTCGTGGAAGCGATTTATGCGTTCGGCTTGTTGGGAACGGGTATCCCCAATGAGATTATCAGCGTTGCATTATTCTTATCGCCAATATTGCTACTCATTTTCGGCAAATCGTTCGCTTCCTGGGGGCTGGTTTTGTTGGGCGAGCTGGTGCTGGTCAGCCGGCTGATTGAACCCTTGCTGGACACGCGCGGTAAAATGCTGGTTTCGGGGATCGGGGTGGGTTGTTTCTTGCTGTTTCTTCCCATCCTGCTTTGGAGGCTGGGCAGAGCCGGTCGAACTCAAGCCGCCTACCCCCTGGGCGCGGGCCTCGCCCTGGCGCTGGCACTCTCCGTGCTATTGCGCGCCTGGAGCTCAGGCAGCGACCTGAGCACCCCGGGAATGTTCCAGGTCATTGGCTGGGGATTGGCTCTCGTTGCGGGCGTCTTGCTGCCGGCTGCCTTTCGTAAAGAGCAGCCAATCGAAAAACTCTCCCAGCCAGGAGAGACTGCTGGTTTTGGCAAATTAGCCGGGCTGTGTATCGGGATCGTATCAGCTTTCATCATGCTGTACTTTACTTTCACCAGCCCGAACGTAATCGCCCGCTGGACAGGCGGGAGTTACCTCGCCATCTTGACGACCCTGGCAATCGGCATGGCTATTTTCGGCCTCGGATTCACCGCCAGGCTGGATAAGCTGATGTCACTGCCCAAAGGCTGGCTTCTTGGCTGGAACGCCCTGTTTATCCTGGCGCTGGTTTTCACCATCTTGCCCCACCAACTGGCTTTCCCTTTAGAGCCATCCGGCTATCCATTCCACGAGCCACCGGTGAGCCCGCTCGCATATTTACCGCTGTATTTAATGTTGATGCTCAGCCCGATTATCCTGGTGGATTTCACCTGGTACTCGCACGAGCTGCTGGCTCTCCAGCCCAAGGCGCGCTGGCTGGGAGGCGGTTTTCTCCTGGCAGCGGTCTTCTTCTTGCTCATGGTGCTGGCGCATGTCTTCACTACGGTCTACGACTATATCCCGGTCATTGGAGGTTGGTTCCGGGACAAATTTTGGCTGGTCTACCTGGTTGGAGGATTTGCCCTGGCGCTTCCGGCTTTAGGCCGGGCAAAGTCTAGCCACCTCGAAAAACCAGCCAACTTGGGCTGGGTTGCTGTGATCATCCCTGCCATCTATGTGTTTGCCATTGGCGGAGCTATCCTGGTTGGCACACGCCCGCCACTTATTACGAAGACGGACAGCTCGCTACGGGTCATGACTTACAACGTCCAGCAAGGTTACAGTGAAGATGGACAGAAAAACTTCGAGGGGCAGATCAGCCTGATCAGAAGCGTAGACCCTGACCTGCTCGGCTTGCAAGAATCAGATACCAATCGCATTGCCGGAGGCAATTCAGACCTGGTGCGCTATTTTGCCGATCGGCTGAATATGTACTCGTATTACGGTCCCAAGACAGTACCTGGTACTTTCGGGATCGCCCTACTATCCAAATATCCCATCCAGCAACCACGCACGTTCTACATGTTCAGCGAGGGGGAGCAGACCGCCGCAATTGTGGCTCAGGTGCAGGTAGCCGGTAAAGTCCACAACATCTTTGTCACCCACCTGGGCAATGATGGTCCAATCGTGCAGCAAGCGGCTATCCTGGAGGAGGTTGGCGATCTGGAAAACGTCATCGCCATCGGAGATTTCAACTTTCGACCAGATACGGAACAATACCAGCTGACGGTAGAACGACTGGGTGATGCGTGGCTATTAAAATGGCCACAAGGCATCGATGACCAGGGGCTGAACCCAACCGACCGGATCGATCACGTGTTTGTCTCCCCCGGAACTATGATCGAAGACGCCCGCTATCTAACCAGCCCCGAATCAGACCATCCGGCACTGATGGTTGAGATCACCTGGTAGCCAGGCTCCAGCAGAGCTGGCTAAACAGGATTATTGACCGGCAGATCAAACTTTCGCACCGCACTCAGGGCAAAACTTCGCACCGGGTGAGAGCTTTGTCCCGCACTCGGTGCAGTGCTGTTGGGCGGCAATCTTTGCCCCGCATTCCGGACAGAACTTTACATTCTTGGGGAGCGGCGCCTCACACTCCGGGCAGGTGGCTGTCACGCCAGCCCGCCAGCTCGACTCTTTTAGCATCTCGCGGTCATCTTCTGCCATCTTTGAGTGCGCCCAGATCTCCTCAACGGTACGGCTGGACTGGGCAGCTGCCATCTCAACCCCCAGATCGGGGGCGCATTCCTTGCACAGACCACGCTCAGAGCTCCAGCATTTCTCCCGGCAAACCCAAGAGGAACAACGCGGGCACTGGATGAAATTAGGCCTGATTTCATCCATCGCTTTGCCAAAAGCATCATCGTGAGCTCGCTCCCAATTGGCAGAACGGACGCGCTCGCCGACATCCGCCGCCTGCCCGAATATCCCCCCAAACAGGCTGCTGGCAGCATCTAAAGCACCCGAAACCATCCCCACGCTCGAAGGCTGGAAGCGAGTGCGATATCCAGTGCCGCAACGATCGCAGTAGAATTCAAACTGAAAACCCTGCTCCGTGCTCTTATCTTCGTAATTGCTGGTGAACTCGAGTTTTTCTCCCATATCCATTGCCCTCCGTTGGGTTATTCAGGCTGAAACCAGTGTCGGTATAATTATACAACTTCCCCCACAGGATGTTACCTTTCATATCATTAAGTCACCTGCATCCAATATATTCCGGATGCTCTCATATATTGCCGACGGATTTCTTTTGTGCTTCCGATTCGCCTGTTTTCTTTACGTTTACCCATAAATGTTGTAGACTGTAACCATGCAAATTGACCTGGAACTCTACCGGCGCACGATCCGAGTCTCTACAAACCCGGTGGTAAACCTATCCATTGTCGATATCGATCCAGAACACTCGCAGAGAGTGATCCTGTTTCTGCACGGGTTTGGCGGTCGGGCGACACAGTGGATATACCAGCTGCAGGCATTTTCCGATTCGAGCCACGTCATTGCCATCGACCAGCGCGGGCACGGGCAATCCGACCAGACCGGAAACAATTACCGCATGCCAGTCCTGCAGGCAGATATCCTGGCGGTGCTGGACGCGCTGGGCGTCACCCAAAAAATCACCCTGGTGGGGCATTCCTTTGGCGGCGCCCTGGCAACCGAATTCACCGTCAATCATCCTGAAAGGGTGCAGCAGCTGATCCTGATCGCTACTACCGGGGAATACAGCCTGAACCCGGTCTACCGCCTCCTGCTCAAGCTGCCCTCCCGAACCCTGCAAACTCTTGCACCGTTCACCCGTAACTGGCTTGGCGCACCGCCACAGGTATTAAAAGCCTGGCACCGGGATGCAGTCTCGAAGTGGGTAGGCTGGAACCTCTTTCGCAGCCTTGCTGTGCCCACCCTGGTGATACGCGGTCACCACGACCGAGTCTTCGAGAAGCCCCTATTCGAAGAAGTCGCCCGTGCCATCCCAGGCTCTGAAGAGATCGATGTGGGGGCTTCCGGTCATATGGTGATGCTCGAGAGGCGGGAAGCGGTCAATCGAGCCATCAGCCGTTCCCTGGAAACACCAACCCGCTCCTGGCGGCAAAGCAATGCCCTACCCGAAGAGCCTGAGGCAAGCCCTTTGCTCAACGAGCGCCCGTGGTTGCCTTACTACGACGAAGGCGTACCGCGCACAATAGCCATTCCGCGCGTTCCTCTTTACAACCTGCTAGAGTCGGCAACTCGACGTTTCCCCCAATTTGTCGCCTTGAGCTTTGAGGGCAGCCATATCTCCTATCGGCGGCTTGAGAAGGATGTCAACCGCTTTGCCAACGCACTATTGTCGCTGGGTTTGCAGAAGGGTGATCGAGTGATGCTATTACTGCCCAACCTGCCCCAAATGGTGATCGCGTTTTATGGTACCCTGAAAGCAGGCGGCGTGGCTGTTTTCACCCTCCCCACCACGCAGGTGGAGGATTTACTCCACCAGGTGCAGGAATCCGGCGCGTCCGTTTTGGTTACCTTGACCCAGTTCGACGAGCTGATTTCCAGGCTGAACGAACATTTGCAGCACGATCCAACCACCGCCCTGAAACAGGTGATTTTCACCCATGTCGTTGATTATCTGCCGTGGGTGAAGCGGATCGTATTTGGGTTATCCCCCCGGAGGCGGATTCAGCACCTGCTCGATGTCCCCCTTAGCGCCAATATGCACGTCTTCAAGCGCCTGATCCGTGAAAACAGCCCAGATGCGCCAGAAGTGAACATTGCCGCCAACGATCTGGCATGTATTATCTATACCGGTGGCACAACGGCTGATCCAAAAGGGGTGATGCTCTCGCATTTCAACCTGGTCGCCAATGCGTTGCAAACCCGGCATTGGATTCCAGAGGCAAAAGAGGGGGGCGAGCGCTTCTTGTGCGCGTTGCCGTTTTCGCACAGTTATGGCCTGACAACTGCCTTGAATGTGCCCATATCTTTGGGGGCGACACTCATCCTGAAGGCACGCTTTGAGGTAGCCGAGATACTCAAGACCATCAAACGCGAGCGACCGACGATCTTTCCAGGCGTCCCTCAGATGTATATGGCTCTTAAAGATTTCCCGGGCGTGCGTAAATATGGAATTGAGTCGATCAAAGCCTGTATCAGCGGTTCGGCGCCGCTGCCGGTAGAAGTTCAGGAAGCATTCGAAAAATTAACCCGGGGGCGCTTGGTAGAAGGTTATGGCCTCACTGAGGCGTCCCCGGTAACCCACGGCAACCCGTTACAGGGGCTGCGCAAAATCGGCAGCATTGGCGTCCCCTTCCCAAACACAGAAGCGCGGATTGTCGACCTGCGTAAGGGAAAACAAATCATGCCCGTCGGGCAGATTGGCGAGCTATCTATCCGCGGTCCGCAGGTGATGCTGGGTTACTGGAATAACCCGGATGAGACCAGCAAGGTGCTGCGTCCGGGAGGCTGGTTGCTCACCGGAGATGTCGCCCAGATGGATGCAGACGGATACTTCCGGATCGTCGCCCGTAAAGCGGACATGTGGTATCCCTCCAAGCAAACCGAACCCGCCTTTCCCCGAGATGTGGAAGAAGTCCTGTACGAAATCCCCCAGGTGAAAGAGACCGCCGTGATACATATCGTCGGGCAACCGATTGCATTCGTGATCTCTGGCAAGGATCGCCCAAGCACAGAATCGATCATCGCCTACTGTAAGCGTCGCCTGCCTCCTTTGCTGGTCCCGCGCCTGGTGATCTATGTCGATGAATTCCCGCGCACCTTTATCGGTAAAGTCATCCGGCGAGAGCTGGCGCGCTACTATGAGCAATCCGGGCACGCTGAAGGTGCCAGCCCAAGTGAAAATCCTTAACATGCATAATTGCAGGATTAAGACAATAAGGAACAGCGTTTTATTATAATGTCAGGCACCGGTATCCATTACATTGTTGCGGGGGAAGGTCCCCCGGTGATCCTGGTTCACGGCATAGCTGCATCTGTCTGTGATTGGACCCGGCTGGTTCCAGACCTGACCCATGCGGGCTACCGCGTGTATGCCCTCGATTTGCCGGGACATGGAGAGAGCGAGAAGCCGGACGACCCGCAACAGTACCATGTGGATGTGTTCCATAAAAAATTCCAGGCGTGGATCGATTCGCTTGAATTAGATCAAGCCCCTGTGCTGGTCGGTCATTCCCTGGGAGGCTATTTGAGCATGAGCTACTCACAGCAACACCCCGATAAAGTAGCTGGTATGCTCCTGATTGACCCCTTCTATTCCCCCCAACAACTTTCCCCCATTCTGCGCATCGCCCGCCGCAGACCCGCCGTGGGTGCAAAAACCATGCGCCTGGTGCCGGAATGGCTGATCAATATCATCCTGGGCTGGGATCCCACCAGTGCTGCCGATTTCTCACCCCAGGCACGCCAGCAGATTGCCAATGATTACAAACGCGCCTCCCCGCATTTCGTGTACGTCACCCGGGAGATCCCCGATCTAACTCCTATACTGACCCAGATCAGCACTCCGACTCAGGTTATTTGGGGCACCCAAGATCGGACCCTAAATCCAGATTCATTCCTCCGGCTGCTGGAGGCGCTCCCTAATGCCAGCGGGCATTCCATCCCTGCCAGCGGACACCAGCCGCACATCGGCAAACCGGATGTGGTCAACCGGATCGTGATCGAGTTTACGGCACAAATCCTAGCTCCAGCCATGCCGAGCCAAGCGCAGTAACCGCCTTGTAGCCCGTATTAAAAACAAAAGGGCTGTTGCCAGCGGGCTCGCCACCATCAACAACCCTTTGTAATTCTTTTCACAGGGGGCAAACTTTGCTTGACCAGCCCTCTGGCCAGCGTGTTTCTTCTGCTAGGTCACTTCCAGGTAGCGCTCAACTTCCCAGTCTGTCACTCGCATCCGGTACTCTTCGATCTCCGCCCACTTCGCCCGGCGGAATGCCTCATACATGACCGGACCCAGAGCTTCTTGCAGGACGGTGTTCGTATCCAGCTCACGTAATGCCTCCGCCAGAGATCCTGGGAGCTCGGCGATCCCCATCGACTGTCGCTCTTCGGGTGTCAGGTGGTACACATTGAGATTGTTCAACGGCTGCGGGCAAGCCAGCTGGCGATCAATGCCATCTAAAGCTGCCGCCAGCATGGTAGTCAAAGCCAGGTAGGGATTGGCGGA
>JBFYSV010000049.1:0-8304 GCA_041301185.1 Anaerolineae bacterium | reverse complement strand
TTTTCCCCGATCGAGCAAGCCTACTGAATCCAGCAAGCTTTCTGCGCGACGGCGGGCATCCTCTCGCCTGGCTCCATTGAGCTCAAGCGGCAGTGTAACGTTCTCCAGGACGCTTAAGGTGGGAATCAGGTTAAAAAACTGGAAAATGAAGCCAATATTCTGGCGGCGGAAAATTGTCCTTTGCAGGTCGTCCAGCATATTCAGGTTGACGCCGTCAAAATATAAATCTCCGCAATCGGCTTTGTCTATCCCGCTGATCAGGTTGAGCAAGGTGCTCTTTCCGCTTCCGCTTTTACCGACGATCGCCACAAATTCTCCCTTTATGAACTCCGCGCTGGCATTGTCCAATACAGTCCGGGTTTGGTTACCTTCCCGATAGGTTTTTGATAGCTGATCGAAGTGGATAAATGGATGATTGTCCATGATGCAGTTCGCGTTATTTCTTTGCATTGCCATATACATTTAACACCCGATGGCGCGCCCAGTCGTGGTCTATGATCGGTTCTGGATAATTAACCCCAATCTGGCATCCGATGCCTCCCTGTAAATTGGTGGGCATTTTCCAGGGTTCGTGAATATATTCGTTTGGCACATTGACTAATTCAGGCAACCAGCGGCGGATGTAATTACCTTGGGGATCGAACTTCGTACTCTGTGATATCGGGTTGAAGATTCGAAAATATGGGGCAGCATCTGTACCTGTGCCGGCGGTCCATTGCCAACCTCCATTATTCGAGGCCGGATCGCCATCGACAAGATGTTGCATGAACCAGCGCTCTCCCCAGCGCCAGTCTACCAGCAAATCCTTGGTCAGGAACGAGGCTACAATCATTCGCCCCCGGTTGTGCATCCATCCGGTCTCAGAAAGCTGGCGCATTGCTGCATCAACGACCGGGTACCCGGTGCATCCTTCCTTCCAGGCTGCAAAATCTTGGGGGTCATTTTGCCAGCGGATCTCGCCCATCCGGAAATTCCTCTGCCTTACAGACGGATAATGATAAAGGATATGGATATAAAACTCCCGCCAGATGATCTCATTCAGCCAGGTTTCAACACTTTTATATGCCTGGGTATCTGGGGCAGATGCCATCCCGCGGATTGCCCGGGAAGCTGCCTGCCGGGCAGAAAGCATCCCGAACCGCAGGTAAGGGGAGATTTTTGATGTGCTATCCGTATCGAGCTGGTTGCGCCCTTCGCTATATTGGTAGACCGGTGCGGATCGCCCGCCGGAAAAAAAGCTTTCTAAGCGCGAATTCGCTTCTCTCTCGCCGGGCTTGAAAGGAATTCCGGATGCCTGGGGGTAGTGTGTGGGCAATGGCTCACTCACTGGTTCAGGAGGCGTAGGAATCATTTCCGGCTCAGACAATATTGCGCTGGGAAGGGATTCTGCCATACTCTTCCATGCCCGGCTAAAGGAGGTGAAGACAGTGTATGGCTCGCCATCTGCCTTGAGCACGCTGCCTGGCTGTAGCGCCGCCGAGCTACCTACCAAATGCAGCGGTAGCTTCTTTGCGATACGCAGATCCCTCTGCCGGGCATAGGGGGAGTGATCGGCCTCTGCGTAGATTGCGTTGGCTCCTGTTTCAGCTACCAGTTCGGCCAGGATATCGTCCGGTACACCCGAACGGATGATTAGCCGGCTACCCTTTTGCTGTAAGTCATTGTGCAATTCGCCCAATCCTGCAAACAGAAAAGCCAGCCTTTTCTCCCCAGTGTATTCTGAGTTCAATAGAACCGGGTCGAGAATAAATACAGGCAGGACGTGGCTGCTATGTTCTAAGGCAGCCCACAGAGCTTGGTTATCGGCCAGGCGCAGATCGCGCCGAATCCACCAGATTGTTATGATCATAGACGTGGTTTATTCCAGGTGGCTGATAACTTCGCTCAATAGCTTTGCGCTATGCCGTAAGGAGGCCTGTTCGTCATCATTGATCGGTGGGTGTAGTGTAGCCAGCACTCCATCCCCTCCGACCAATCGCGGTAGCGACAATGTTACTTTTGGAATTCCTAAAATATTCTCACTGGGGGTGCAAATGGTAAGGATGGATCGCTGGTCACGCAAAATAACCTCAACAATACGGGCAATCGCACTCCCTATTCCGTAATATGTTGCACCTTTACCTTCAATAATGTGATAAGCAGCAGTTCGCACCTGGTCTTCGATGATAATTTTATCCTCTGCGCAGACATTCAGGTTTTGAAGTCGGCAGTACTCTTCTAATGGTATTCCGCCAATCGATACCAAAGACCAGGTCAGAACTTCGGAGTCACCATGCTCGCCAATAACGTATGCATGCACATGTTGTGAGTCCACTCCGAGACTTCGTCCTAGAAGGGATCTAAATCGAGCAGTATCCAGAGTCGTACCCGAGCCAATTATCCGGCTTGAGGGCACGCCATGCTGACTTGCGTAACTGACGGTGAGATGAGTCATGACATCCACTGGATTGGTAGCAACCAATAATATGGCATCAGGAGCATAATTCAGGATATTGGGAATGATACTACGAAATACCTGCGCGTTCCGCTCCAGCAGTTGCAGTCGAGATTCCCCAGGTCGTTGACTTACTCCAGCACTGATAACAACAACCTGACAGTTTGTGAGGTCCTGATATCCTCCCGATTTAACATCGATCGCATGCGCAAATGGCGCTGCATGCAAGATATCATCTGCTTCAGCCCGAGAGCGCTTCTCATCCAGGTCAACCAGCACAATTTCCCTTCCAACCCCTCGCATCATTAATGCATATGCGGTCGTTGCTCCAACCAGTCCACTTCCAACAATACCAATTTTCATTTATCGCCTCTTTCTTGATTTGTTCGTTCTCCGAGCAAGTCTCAACTATTGAGTGTACCGCGTTGAGTTTGGGCGCCGTGCTCAATGCCTGAGTGTATTTTCTTTCCCGCTCGGGTTTCCTGTAGAACCAATCCTGCAACCCGCAGCCCTCCCAGTGCTACTGCCGGCATGGACTGTCCTGGAAAGATGCTATCACCCACCATCCATATCCCTTCGGCAATCATAGGCTTATGCACACGCAGCAAGTTGGTTTGCGGGTAGCCACCTACCCAACCCCAGGCGCGGCGGGTAAAGCGCTCGAATGTGACGGGTGTACCGGGCAAAACCAGCCGGGTTGCGCTTTGGATTCCAGAGAAAATCTCCTCGGCTGCGCTCATCATATTTTCTTTGTATGCATCTTTCAACTCTTCGTAACGAGCAGGGTCACCGTGAAATGTTTTCCACCAGGGTCTCAGATCGCTGTGGGTGCTCAGTGTGATTGCCCGCTTGCCTTTGGGAGCCCGGCTCTGGTCCCACGCTGGACTGATTGAAAGAAATACTGTGTTGGTTTCCCCGAATGGTTCGCCACGAATGATCTGGTGGTGGAGTGGTGTATCTGCTGGAATAACGCTCTCGTCCACCCCGGCATAAACCATGTATGCACCCCAGCCTTTTTTCGGGTCGGGTGGTTCTGCGCTGGGTATCGCCCTGCCCAGCAAGCGTTGAATGTTAGCAGGCGGAAGGTTAGCCACCACGATATCCGCCAGGAAAAACTCTCCGCGGCGTGCTTCCACTCCCTGTGGTTTGCCTCCCTGGATGCTGATCCTGGTTGCCTCCTTGCGGAAAAGCACTTTTCCGCCGTTACTTCTGATAGCCGCCACCAGGCTATTGGCGACCGCCTCCATGCCGCCTTCAAGGTGAGCTACACCCCGCCGGGGTAGATCCAGAGCAGATGCCCCGTACAATGAGTTGGCATTCTGGCTGGTGGTCTGGGCAGAGATCAACAATTGGGCATCAACAAATAACTGTAAATTTTTAGATTGATTTTTCAGATGCCTTGATACCGTCGAGAAAGTGTCTAAAACCAGAGCCGGTCTGGCGTGCCGGAGCCAATTCGAAGTGAGCCAGCCGGAAGCCTGGGCTGCTAAATCGATCAGCTGCCCGGGGGATTGCGGAGGCCAGGCAGGTAACCGCAAGGCCAGCTCCCATAATGAGTCGGCGGTAGTTTCTTGCCATTGCCAAAATGCGAACGATTTTTCGCCAAAAGCCCTCTCGTACTCCTCCCATCTACGTTCATCGCCATAACGGTTGATTCTCGTCTGGTCGGGCAAATGCACAACCATCGATGGCTCTGCGGGATGGGCTGGCCAGCTATCGATGCCGGCAATATTTGCGACCATGTCCATCGGACCACCCGGGTAGAAACCACCGGCCAGGGTCGCCCCAGCATCGAAGCGATAGCCCTGGTGAAAAAATGTCCCCGCACAACCGCCTGGTGCTGTGTGGGCTTCAAGCACGGTCACATCTGCGCCAGCACGAGCCAGCCCAGCACCGGTTGCCAAACCACCAATACCCGCCCCAATAATCACTATCTTCGGTGTAGCCATTCCATTACTCATCGCTGTAACAGCCTTCTTGTTTTCCAGGCGCGATAGGCAAATAATACCGGCATGCTCAGCCACATACTCGCCCCAATCACCCACTTGACTGGATTGGGGCTTAGGGTTGCCTCGACTACGTCGAGCACCTCAGTCAGCATGTCGTTGTGTTTTACAAATGTGTGCTTGTGTTTCCATGAACCAAATGGACCGCTCATCTGCACGTCTGTGAATCCGGTTGGTGTCACTTCCTGAATCTGCGCCACCCAGTGGATAGGCAAGAACACCAGCCACAGCGTGAACGCCATTTCGTCTCCCTCCCCGAGGTCGTCTGGCGCTCGGTGGACGCGGACAACCACAGGTGGTGGGGTAATTGCCCCCATGCTGCGAGATTGGGCATGGAAGCTGGCGACTGCTGCCAGTGGGGCTTGAATGGTGAATGTATGTTGGTATTGCATCAGGTTTTTTGTAATGTCTGTTTGCCGGTATGGATATTATTTGTTGAGCAGATTGGCTACTGCGGATTCTGCGTCTGGATAACGGAATTTGAAACCTAGGTCTTGAAGGCGTTTCGGCAGCACGTACCTGCCTTGCAGCAGGATGCCGCTCACTTCGCCAAAAACTAGCTTGAGGGCAAAAGCGGGCACCGGAATAAAGGAGGGTCGATGCATGACTTTACCGATTATCTTGCCAAACTCACCATTGCTGAGCGGGTAAGGGGAGGTCAGATTGTACGGTCCAGCTGCAGCGTTGTTCTCAATCAAGAACCGGATGGCAGCGATCTCATCATCGATATGAATCCAAGAGTAGCCCTGTTTGCCGTTGCCAAGCGGTCCACCCACCAGCATCTTGAACGGCAACACCTGCGGGACAAACGCACCACCCTTCGTGCTCAGCACCACACCGCTACGTACAATCACCCTTCGAACACCCATACCTTCGACTGCCTGGGTGGATTCTTCGTTTTGCTTCAGCACCTCAGCCTGGAAATCATCCCCCGGAGCGTCATCTTCGGTATATCTCCGCTCATCATGAGCGGGGTAGAAGCCGATTGCTGACGCCTGCACCAGAACCGCTGGTTTCTTGCTTGCGGAGCGAACGGCTTCTACGACAGCCTTTCCGGCAAGCAACCGGCTCTCCATGATCCTTTTCTTCCGCTCATCCGTCCATCTTGATGGAAACATTCCCTCGCCCGAGATGTTCTCGCCAGCCAGATTGACGATTGCGCCCGCACCATCCACCAGGTGTCCCCACCCCTGGGCGGTTTTGCCGTCCCATCCTACTACCTTGACATTTTTTGGTAGGCTGGTCGATTTTTGTGGATTTCTGCTCATGACAACCACTTCATGTCCATTTCCGGATAGCAGTTCTGTTAAGGCGCTGCCGACCAATCCAGTACCACCAGTTATTATGATTCGCACGGTTTTCTCTCCTCGCGATTGGATATCGAATTTTATCTGATTAATAATCACGATGTTCAGGGATACAGGCTATCCTCACATCTGCAATTAAATAAGACTAATTATATAGCTATATCTAATTATTGTCAATGTTATGTATATAATATTTCTATATTCCTTGACAGTATGAGCGTCTCATAGTAAGATTATCTCGCCAATAATTGGACGCTCGATTGAAGAGGAATAAACTATGGTAGAGATGGATGTTGTAAACGAAGAGCCATTGTATAACATTGGGGTTGTTTCCAGAATGACTGGTATCTCAATGGCAACTTTGCGGGCATGGGAGAGGCGTTACAATTTCCCTGATTCGGAGCGCACGGCAGGCGGGCATCGCCTGTATTCCGAGAGAGATGTGCTGCGATTGCGGTGGGTCAAAGCCCGGATTGATGAAGGAATGCAAACCGCCCAATCAATTAATGCCCTACGCCACCAGGAGACTACCGGTCACCTGGTACTGACCGCCAGTAATGCAGCTCCTACACAGCTGGTGGCTATTGATAGACCGCATCCAGTCCGAGACGATCTGATGTCTGAGGTGCCTTCTTTCCTCGAAGTCTATCGCGAGCGATTAACCGATACATTGCTACAGCGTAATTTGGAAAAAGCTGACCAGGTGCTTGGTGAAGCCCTGGCTGTCTCTACACCAGAGGATTTGATCCTCAGGGTGATTGCCCCAAATATTTCAGTCTTCGGTACTTATTGGGAGCAAGGTGATATCAACATAGCAATTGAGCATCTCGCCACAAATTATCTTCGCCAGCGGCTGCTTTCCTGGATGATCACCGGACCGCCTCCGAGGAGCACGAAACCCATCGTGATGGCGTGCGCACCGGATGAATGGCACGAGGGTAGCTTGCTGGTGCTTGGTTCTTTGCTTAGGCGCCGCCGCTGGCCGGTAGCTTATCTTGGGCAGGCGCTCCCGTTGAATGACCTGGCTGCCTTCGTGGACCAAATCCAACCCAACCTGCTTGTTGTAGTGGCAATGACCGAGACAACCGCCGGGTATCTAGCTGAATGGCCCCGGTTTCTACCAGATGCCGGAGAGAAGAATCGCCCCATCGTAGGTTATGGTGGGCGGGTCTTCATGGAAAAGCCCGAATGGCGGCTAAAAGTACCGGGAATGTACCTGGGTAACTCTTTCGAGGATGGATTAAACACGATCGAGCGATTGCTGATTCAGAATCGCTAATGCGCAGTTAAGTCGAGTACTTACCCAGATAAGAGAGCACCAGGTGCCGTCGAGAAAAATGGCCCAGGGTGATCCACTCGATGGTCATCGCTGGTCCACAGACCTTGCGGGTGATAGTTGCTATATCCCAACCTTGGCGGTGTAGACCGATTATCTGCGCACCCAACTCCTCTAGATAGGATATTTTTGCCTGCAGCTCGTCTGCAGGCATTTCTCTTACCCTGGCAGCCCCTGGAAATAGCCAGTCTATCGGTAGACCAGCTATTTTCTTCAACGATTGGATAATCTGCCAGATATCGTATCCCTCTCTGAGTGCTCGTTCTCGCCCCCCAACGAATAAATCGCCTGTGAAGAGCCACTTCTGGTTGGCTTCATAGAGACAGATATGATCCGGGCTGTGCCCAGGTGTCCCCACTACCTGTAACTCATAGCCCTGGCTCGAAATAACCTCCCCTTCCGTAACTGGTTGTGCAATACACGGCTCAGGCCAGCCCCAAAAGATCCGGCGGTAGGGATGGAGAGGCTGCTCGCGCTTTG
The DNA here is from genome assembly GCA_041301185.1 of Anaerolineae bacterium. Lineage (GTDB taxonomy): Bacteria > Chloroflexota > Anaerolineae > Anaerolineales > UBA4823 > JAQBDA01. The sequence goes on along the minus strand of JBFYSV010000049.1, from coordinate 741 downwards.
GATTTGTCAGTACCTTCATCGCCAGGGGGTGGGCGAGAATTGTTAAGGGGTGATAGCTATTCTGAAAGATGCCGTTTGCACCGATATGGTCCTCGTGGGTATGGGTATTGATAATTTGTTCTACTCGTGTGCCTCTCAGGATATCCACCAGCTCGTATGCGCAATGAGCACAACCACTATCGATCAAGGTGCCATTGATCAAGTAGGCAGTGGTCCAGTATCGAAACCTGCCTGGAAGCGATCGTGCCAGGTCGAAACGCGTTACCAGTCCGTAACTGGTGGTTTTTATCATCCCTACCAGGGCTTCAACAAATAGGTAAATAGTACTTTTTGCATATCTGTAAGGGATAAATCTATCGGAATTGCGTTATTATCGGATTAACATATTTATATTGCGTTTAGAATTACGAAAGATTATGTGTAAATATATCGAACGGAGTCATGTAATCGATTATACAGCCTTAGGCGGGGTTTGATCTATGAAAACGAAGCAAGGCTTATTAAATGTCATAAAAACCCGGCTGTTGCACAATCCGCCTCGAGGGCAATCCTTGGTGGAGTTGTCCCTGATCATCCCATTAATAATATTGATGTTGGTGGGGATGATCGAGGTCGGATTCCTTGTATTCAACTATCTCAATGCTCTTGATCTAACCCGGGAAGCTGCCCGGTTCGCCTCAACTCGTGACTATCGAAACGCAACCCCCGGGTCTTCTACCATGACAGACTGTACAGACGGAG
>JBFYSV010000048.1:0-13735 GCA_041301185.1 Anaerolineae bacterium | reverse complement strand
GAGATCTACCTGGGTGACCCGCGCCGCGCTGACCCGGCAAAGCTAAAAACCGTATTGCGACACCCTGTTGAACGTGTTGAGTGAGCTATGGGCGAAAGAACGAGGGTGGATTCATCCGTGTTCTGGATAAGCGCATGGAAGAAATGTGCGGCGCTTAGGTCGCGAGCGTGAGGCGAATGATCACGACTTACAAGAAGGTATAGTCTGGAATAATCTGCACAGGTTAATCGGTGAAGATGGGAGGTTGTGATGGCAATCGAGGACACACATTCCTGGTTGTTGGAGCCGGAATCCCCCGGAGTGCGCTACCTGGCGATGCGCGATCTGCTGGACTTACCGCTCGATGACCCGCAACTACTAAGCGCCCAGGCAGAAGCGCACGAGAAAGGTCCAATTGCAGCGATCGTGGCGGAGATGAACCCGGATGGATATTGGGTTGAGCCTGGAGCGGGGTATCTGCCCAAATATTATTCAACCGTCTGGTGTATTACCATGCTGGCTCAGTTGGGTGCTAAGGCTAGCATTGATGAACGTATTAGGCGCACCTGTGCTTACGTGCTGGATCACAGCCTGACCGCTTTGGGACAGTTCTCGGCTTCCGGTGCGCCCTCAGCGACAATCGATTGCCTCCAGGGCAACCTGTGTATGGCGTTGGTCGCGATGGGTTACGAAGACCCTCGCTTAGAACTGGCCTATGATTGGATGGCGCGCAGCGTGACCGGTGAGGGCATTGCTCCCAATACGGACCGCCAGGCAGAGGTGCGCTACTATGCTGGAAAATGCGGGCCGAACTTTGCGTGTGGGGCGAACAACAAGCTGCCCTGCGCCTGGGGAGCAACTAAAGTAATGCTGGCATTCAGCCTGTGGCCCCACGAGCGGCGAACAACATCTATCCAGAGAGCTATCGAACAGGGCGTAGAGTTTTTGCTTGGCAGCGACCCCTCCTTGGCGGAGTACCCAAGCGGGTATGCGGACAAGCCGAGCGGCAACTGGTGGAAGTTCGGCTTTCCGGTTTTCTACGTCACCGACCTGCTGCAGATTGTGGAAGCCCTGGTCCGGCTGGGCTACGGAGATGATCCGCGGATGGCAAATGTCCTGGCACTCGTACTGGATAAGCAAGATGAGAATGGGCGCTGGAAGCTTGAATACGACTACCGCGGCAAGACCTGGGTGGATTTTGGAGTCAAGAAAATGCCCAACAAATGGGTGACTCTCCGGGCGCTGACCGCGCTTAAGCTGGCAGATTGCAGGAGTATTTAAACTCCCTAAAGATTTTAAAACCTTTAGGGTGTAAAACCTAAAAGGTGACCCTATGGATGCAACGATTCAATGGCTGCTGGACTCGGGAGAGCCCTGGACGCAATACCGAACTATGGTGGACTTGCTGAAGAGACTTGAAGCTGAGCCTGAAGTAGTCGCGGCGCGCTCTCGGATGCTGGCTCACCCACAGGTGCTGGCGTTGATTGAATCTGCGGTGAGATGGGGGGAGAAACCAGTCAAACGCCATAATGACGCCAGCCATCCTTTATATGCCTTGAGCACACTGGCTGATTTCGGGTTGCAGGCGGATGACCCAGGCATACCGGAGGTCATCGAAAAGGTCCTGGCGCACCAAGCGCCTGAGGGCGCTTTCCAGACACTGGTATTCATCCCAAGCGCCTTTGGAGGCACGGATGAAGATATGTGGACCTGGATAGCCTGCGATGCGCCTACTTTGTTGTATAGTTTGCAGGCTCTGGGCATAGGCAATGATTGGCGAGTCCAAAAGGCACAAGAACACTTGGTCAGCCTGGCTATAGAGAACGGCTATCGCTGCGCGGCCGCGCCAGAGCTGGGTCGTTTCAGGGGACCTGGGAGGAGGGAAGACCCATGCCCGATAGCCAATGTATATGCCCTCAAGGCGCTGTCTCTTGACCCGGAACAAAGTGATGGAGAAGCGGCTCACCTGGCGGCTGAGATGTTATTGGGGCACTGGCAGCAGAGCCGCGAGAAGAAGTATTACCTGTTTGGGGTGGGCAGCGATTTCCGCAAGCTGAAATACCCGTTTGTATGGTATGACATCCTTCATGTCTGCGAGGTGCTGAGCCGATTTCAATTTGTTCATGCCGACCATCGATTCAAGGTGATGCTTGCGGACTTAACAGGCCAGGCGGATGAAGCCAGCCGTTTTACAGCTGCCTCTATGTACACATCCTGGAAAGGCTGGTCGTTTGCGGATAAAAAACATCCCTCGGCATGGCTGACGTTCCTTGTACTGCGTATTCTAAAGCGGGTGGAGGAATTGCCAGAGAATTATGTGTACAAAATTTATCCATTAAGGTAAAATTCTGGCTACCTGTACCCATTTAATCGTGGTCAGGATCACGCAATTGGGGGTTATCCCCAGAACTGCTTAATTGCTCGAGCTGTTGAGGAGGGTCAATGAGTACGGCAGAGTTTCAAATCTGGGTAAATCAAAATACTATCCTGGCGCTGACCGGGCTGATCTTGTTGTGCGTCCTGGTATTTGTATTCACTCGCGGGGTGATCGCCCGGGGCTTGCTCAACCTGGCTAAGGCGACTTCCAACAAACAGGACGATGTCATCGTAAAATACCTGCACCCCTACCGCCTGGCCTGGCTGGCGCCCTTTGCATTGCTGTACGCTCTGGCAGGCTTCTTCCCCGAATACGAGAACTACATCCGGATTATTTCGTTGTTCGTAATCTTATGGCTGGTTGCATTCACTTTGATCTCATTGCTAAACGCAGTCAACCAGATCTACGAGGGCAGCAAAGGTTACAGCGGGGTAAGCATCCAGGGCTACCTGGATATTGCCAAAATAATGATCCTGGCGGTAGCGATCATCTTGAGTATCAGCGTGGTCACCGAGCAGTCGCCAATGGTGCTGTTGACCGGGCTTGGGGCGGTGACGGCGGTCCTGTTACTGGTCTTTCACGATACGATTCTGGCGATCATCGCCAGCATCCAGATTGTGGTGCACGAGTTAATCAAGGAGGGAGACTGGATCGAGGTGCCCAGCTACGAGGCAGATGGCGAGGTGGTCAATATCAGCTTGCACGCCATTAAGGTGCGCAACGCAGATAATACCTATACGGTCATTCCCACCTATCGTATCACGGAAGTGGCGTATAAGAACTGGCGAGGGATTAAAGAGAGCGGCGGCAGGCGCATCCAGCGCTCGCTCTCGGTGGATATGATCAGCATCAAGTTTTGTGACGAAGAGATGCTTGAAAGGCTGCGCAAGATTGATTTGATCCATGATTTCCTGAATGCCCGGATCGAGGGCATCGAAAGCTATCGCAGGGCTGATCCAGATAAATTCGACTCGCCGCTGGACGGACCGCAGATCCCCAACATCGAGGTCTTCCGGGCATATATAGAAGCATACCTGAAGAGCCGCCCAGACATCCACCAGACGGGGATGTCCTTTGTGGTTCGGGCGCTTTCGCCAGGAGCCAACGGGCTGCCGATTGAGCTGTATATCTATACCAAGACCACAGAGTGGGTCGAGTACGAACAAATCCAGGCGGATATCTTCGACCACCTGGTAGCGGCAGCCAATTACTTCGACCTGCGCATCTTCCAGCAGCCGACCGGGCTGGATTTCTCGACCGTTGCCCGGGCGATCATGAACGGCAGGGGGACGGCAGCGCTGCCGGAGGTGTATGCAACCCGGGTGGATGGATTATAACCCTGGCTGATTGTTCGCAACCCGTAGTTGTCTCGGTTGTTCCAAGCGTGGTAATATAGTTAAAAATGGCACAAGTAAATTTTTCCAACCGCCAACTGGCAGACATATTTTCATTAATCGGCGACCTTCTGGAGATCAAAGGCGAGGTGATCTACAAGATCCTGGCTTACCGCAAGGCGGCTGACAGCCTGAGCGAGCTGGGGCGGGATGCCAGCGAGTACTGGCGGGAAGGCAAGCTGACCGAGATCCCTGGAGTGGGCAAGGCAATCGCCGAAAAGATCGACGAGCTTTTCGCTACCGGTAAGCTGGAGTTCCTGGAAAAGCTCAAGCAGGAGGTCCCGGAAAGCCTAGTAGAGCTGCTCCAGGTGCCCGACCTGGGACCGAAGAAAGTATCCCTGTTCTGGAAAGAGATTGGAGTGACCAACCTGGCAGAGCTGGAGGCGGCTGCCCGGGCAGGCAGGCTGCGTTCTCTGCCGGGAATGGGTGAGAAATCGGAGGCAAAGGTGATTGCCGGGATCGAATCGCTGTCCCGGCGCAGCGACCGCATCCCGCTGGGACGCGCCTGGCCTTTCGCCCAGGAGCTGCTGGGTTGGCTGCGCGGGCTACCAGGGGTGTCTGCGGCAGAGGCAGCGGGCAGCCTGCGCCGGATGCGCGCCACTGTCGGAGACCTGGACCTGCTGGTGGCGGCGAGTGACTCTGCTCCGGTGATGCAAGCGTTTACGGGTCGCCCGGATATCATCCGAGTTCTTGGGCAAGGCACGACCAAATCCAGCGTGGAGTTCGAGCATGGGCTGCGCGCCCAGCTGTGGGTGCACCCGCCGGAGCGCTTTGGCACGGCTTTGCAATACGCCACCGGCTCTAAAGATCATAACGTGCGCCTGCGCGAGCTGGCGTTGAAGAAGGGCTTATCTCTCTCCGAGCATGCCCTGGCGAGGCGGGATGGGACGGAGATCTTGTGCGCTACCGAGGAAGAGGTCTACGCCGCCCTGGGTCTGGCGTGGATTCCGCCTGAGCTGCGTGAAGACCGCGGCGAGGTGCAGGCTGCACTGAGCGGGACATCGCCCAATCTCCTTTCACTTAAGGATATGCGCGCCGAGCTGCACAGCCACAGCACGTGGAGTGATGGCAAGCTATCCATCCGCCAGATGGCGGAGGCGGCGCGCCGGCGTGGCCTGAAGGTCCTGGCGGTCACCGATCACTCCGCCAGCCTGGGTGTGGCAGGCGGGATGAAAGCAGAAGATGTTATCCGGCAGCGAGAGGAGATCGACACCGTGCAGGCTGAGCTGGGCGACACGCTCCGGCTGCTGCAAGGGGCAGAGGTAGAGATCTTGGCGGATGGCAGGCTAGATTACTCCGACGAGGTGCTGGAGCGGCTGGATATTGTGATTGCCTCTGTGCACACCAGCCTGCGCCAGCCGCGCGAGGTGGTCACGGGGAGGATGCTGAACGCCATCCGCAATCCGCACGTAGATCTAATCGCCCATCCAACCGGGCGAATGATCCCCAACCGGGAGGGGGCTGACCTGGATATGGACGCTGTACTGGCGGCTGCAGTCGAGCATAACACCGCTCTGGAGATTAATGCCCACCCATCGCGGCTCGACCTGGACGATGTATATGCCCGGCGGGCGATTGAGATGGGAATCCGCCTGAGCATCAATACCGACGCCCACAGCGACACAGACCTGGATTTGCTGTATTTTGGGGTTGCCACCGCCCGGCGCGGCTGGGTGACAGCAGGAGATGTGATCAACACCTGGGATACCGAGCGGTTGGAGAAGTGGCTAAAAGAGCGGGAGTGAGACCAACGGAAATTGCTTGACATCGGTGGGGATGAGGTGATAAACTTCACCCGTTGTAATTCAACATTACGAGAAAAGGAGGCGCACGCATATGAATAAGGGAAAATTGGGACGTGTATTCAATCGCGTTGTATGGGTGCGCCTGCTGACTGACCGTTAGAACCCCTGTTTTTGCTTAAATTTATCGGCTGCGGGTGTGCCTCCCCGTGGCTTTTTTGTTGCTGGCGCCCGGTGATCGTGGTGAGTATCTCGCCGTATCGCCCGCCTGGCAAGTGCCACGGAAGTTGGGTGGTCTTTTTGTCGTTGGAAAACAATTCGCTGAGGAAATACGCAATGCCTAGAATGAATTTGAAGCTGTTTGTGGATGAAAATTATGAAGAGTACACCGGACGGTTTACCCGGCAGGGCAAGCAGCCCGGACCTAAAAAGAAAGCCAGGCAGCTAACCCGCCGGGCGGTGGACGGGCTGGCTGAGCAAGCGGATGATGCCGGGAGCTTTGACTTCTCATACCAGGCCTCCCGGCATGAGAGGTGGTGGCTGATCGATTCGCTGGGTGGTTTCTATGAAGGGCAGTGGCTGAAGGATGTGCTGCGCCTGATTAAAGGCGGTAAGGAGGCCTCCGTGTACCAGTGCCTGGCAGGCGTCACGTCTGACCAGGATCGCTACCTGGCTGCCAAGGTCTACCGGCCGCGCATGCTGCGCAATCTGAAGAACGATCACATGTATCGCGAAGGGCGAATAGATCTGGATGCAGACGGCAATGAGATTTTTGATCATCGTATGATGGCAGCCATGCGCAAGAAGAGTGGCTATGGCATGGAGCTTCTGCATACTTCCTGGATCGAGCACGAGTATCGAGCGCTGAATAGCCTGCACGCTGCCGGAGCAGATGTGCCGATTGCCTTTGCACGCGGCAACAATGCGGTGCTGATGTCGTATATCGGCGGGCATGATACCGCCGCGCCGATCCTGAACAGTATCGATCTGGATAGAGATGAGGCGCCCCGGCTGTTCGAGCGCGTGGTCCGCAATATCGAGATCATGCTAACCCAGGAGCGCATCCACGGGGATCTGTCGGCATACAATATCCTGTACTGGGAGGGGAAGATCACCCTGATCGATTTTCCGCAGGTGATCAGCCCGCACGAGAATCGCAACGCTTACCGGATTTTCGAGCGGGATGTGACCCGGGTGAGCGAATATTTCACCCGCCAGGGATTGATGATCAAGCCGCACAAGCTTGCCGCGGAGATCTGGACGAGCCACGGCTATCGCCTGGGTCCGGACGTTCACCCCAGCCTGCTGGATGAGGAGAGTGAGGCTGACCGGGCTTACTGGAAACAAATGCAGGAATAGCAGCCCGCCTGCATTTGCTGAGGGCCTTGAATGAGTTGAGTTATACTTATCGCTAAAGCTTATGCGCAGATTTTTTCTTGCTGTGCTGGTCGGTGGGCTGGCGCTGGGGATTTATACCTCTCCAGCCAGGCCGACCCACGCGGCTCCAGACCCCGCTCGCTTAGCCAGCGCGTCGGAACTGATCCAACTGGTCAACCAGCTACGGGCGGCGAATGGGCTAACCCCATACCGGGTGAACAGTGCCCTGATGGCAGCCGCCCAGTTGCACAGCGATTGGCAGGCTGCCACTGGAACTACCTCGCATAGTGGAGAAGGCGGCAGCCGGCCGCGCGACCGGGCTGTGGCTTACGGGTATGGGGGTGGGTCAGCAGTGTATGTGTCCGAGAATATCGCTACCGGCACCGGCCTTTCTGCAGGCGAGGCTGTGGGATGGTGGCAGGGCGATAATATCCACCTGACAACCATGCTATCTTCATCTTATAGGGATGTAGGCGCAGGGGTAGCGGAGGCGGGTGGTATGGTTTATTACACGCTGGTGGTGGGGTATGTCGCTGGCGAGGAGGGCCAGCCTCCTGCCAGCCAACCCGGGGGAGATAATCGCCAGCCAGTCGGCACACCGGGAGCGAACCCCGCGCCAGCCGGCACGCCCGTAGCATTCATTGTGCCGGTAAAAGCAGCTACAGCACGCCCAGATGGCTCGATTGTGCATGAGGTGCAGTTTGGGCAGGCTTTATACAGCATTGCCGATGCTTACGAGATTGATTTGCCCTATTTGTTGACCCTCAACAACCTGAGAGCAGACACGGTGATCTACCCTGGGGATAAATTATGGATTCGCCTGCCCAAAGCGACCGCCATGCCTGAGCTCAGCCCGACATTGGAACCCGGCGCTACCCGAACGCCAGCCAGCAGCCGGTTATCCCTCCAGGGAAAGCAAACCGCGCCTGACACAGCGCTAACCCAAGCGGTCACACCAACCTGTAAAGCACCCGCCTCCACAGCGACTCCTGCTGCCCTGGCTGAGGCTGCTCCACAGCAAGCGGCAGTTGAGCAGCCTTCCTCTGCGGTGGAGATGGTTATAGAGAGATCCACTCAAAATGGGCTTGACCCGGTGCTGGTCTTCATTGGAGTGCTAATTGTCATGGGAACCGGGCTGTTGTTGGTTGGGAGCATGATTGGACGCCGGTTGTGATAATTAACTTCCCGGAGGCTGTAAGCTTCCGGGAAGTTAAAAAAGATTACCGGACGTGGGGGGGACACGCCCGGCAATCTAAGGAGGTCCACCGGGCGCCACCAACACGGGGGGGACGTGCTGAGTGCCGTTTTCCGGGGATAGACACCTGTTGTACCAATAAGTAAGGGAGGGCAGGTGTCAGTGGTTAAACTATAACCGAGAATAACAAAGTTTGCATTAAAATAAGATTAGAAACATCTTAATTATCGTAATTACGGGTGCTATTCGATGATCAGGGTGGGTCTCGCCGCCTGGTGCGGAACAGAGCCAGCCACTCGTCCACCTCTTCTGGGCTTAGGCTGCTTTCGGTTTTCTCAGGGCTGGCGGTACTTGCCTGTGTCAGGATTTCACTTAATTGTCTTGTAAATGCCTCAGATGCCAACACCTGAGCGCCCGCCTGGCGAGCGGATAGCTGCACACTCTGGTCAGAGCTGACTACCGTCCAGTTGCGAGCGGAGCGACCAAGCTTGCGCAGCCGCTGGCTAATTGCCTGGTCGGCAGTGCGACCGGTGGGCACAAAATAGGCCGTGACCGTACCGAATATGCGTTTTCCACTCTGCCCGGGGGCAGCCTGATCAAAGTACACATTTACCTGTTTGCGGCTCAGTCGGCAGAATTCTTGCAACAGCACGACCAGTTGCATCTCGTCGTCGACCGATCCCAGGCGCAAACCAGGGACTTTAGGGATGAGATTATGACCATCGATCAGGTAGGGCATATAGATCATTCTATTTCTTGGGTTGCAATTCGTCAATGCGGGATTGTGCCATTTCTCAGAATGTGCTATGATTTTCCGGGGAGCGTAGAGCCATGAGCCAGTGGAAACGCCTGTTGTATTACTTAATGATCAATGTGATTGTTTCGGCTTGCACCGTTTTAATCGTCCTGACTTTGTGGGAACAGCGAAATAGCCCGGCACAGCCCGTCTTGCTGCCAGAGACGGAGACACAAGCCCGGTCTGCCTCGCCAGCAGCTTCTGGCACACCAGGAACGCCCCTGGCGCTGGTACAGGCATCCCAGACTCCCACTCCGGCAGAAAATCTGCTCGAGAATGTTGAAGAATACCAGGTTCAATTTGGCGATACGCTGGGTATCATCGCGGAGCAGTTCGATGTTTCGATCGATGACCTGTTGCGGGTCAACCAAATCAACGATCCCAACTCTCTTTCGGTTGGCATGGTGATCTACATCCCCATCCCCCCCGAGAGAATACCAACCCTGACGCCCACTCCTACTCGGACGCTTCCCCCCTCGTTCACCGGTTCCCCCGGAGAGCCCCTGCCTGAGGCGAGGGTGGTGATCAATAGCGTGATTGGTGCCGGCGACCTGGCGACAGAACGAGTCTTCTTGACACGGAGTGGTTTTGGCGAGCTAAACCTGGCGGGATGGCAGCTGCGCGACCAGAATAATAACGTGTTCACGTTCCCCCAGCTCCAGTTGTATGAAGGCGGCGCGGTGAACGTTTGGAGCACCTCCGGCTCACCCACGGTTGTGGATCTGTATTGGGGTCTGCAAAGTCCTGTCTGGTCGCAGGGAGAACAGGTGACATTGCTGGATGCCCAAGGCGAAGAGCGTGCCACGTACATTGTGCCATAGGTAACCATGACCGATATCGAAGAGAGCATTCGCCGAGCGATTGAAGAAGGGAAATTTAAAGATTTACCCGGTGAAGGAAAGCCTCTTCAATTAGATGATAACCCATACGAGAATCCCGAATGGCGCCTGGCGCACCACATACTCCGCAGCAGTGGTTTCACCCTGCCGTGGATCGAGCGCCGGCGGGAGATCGAAAATGAGCTGGAGGCAGCCCGGGCAGCTTTACAGAGAGCAAAAGCATGGCAAGAGGCGGATGTCTCTCAGGGAAACTCAACCGTGGATAAAGATGCTGAATGGCAGAGGGCGGTGGCAGACTTCTACCGGGCAGTGGAGGCGATAAATAAGAAAATCCTGGCTTACAACCTGGAAGCTCCATCTGAGCAGTTTCACCTGCGCCCGGTCAACGCACAAGCCGAGTTGCAATTGACCGCCACGCGCCCTTCTGATACACTATCGGGCACTGAGCCCATTTAGTTTCGTTTTCCTGTAGATTATGTCACAAGCACTATATCGAAGATGGCGTCCCCAACGGTGGGACCAGGTAATCGGACAGCAGCACATCGTGCAAACGCTGCGCAACGCAGTGGCAGCTGAGCGCGTGGCACACGCCTATCTGTTTGCAGGTCCGCGCGGCACCGGCAAAACCACAACCGCTCGCTTGCTGGCGAAGGCTGTCAATTGCCTGGAAGCTGATCTTTCGCAGCGACCGTGCGATCAGTGCGACCCTTGCCGGGCGGTGAACCAGGGCAGGTTCCTGGATTTGATCGAGATCGACGCGGCTTCCAATACCAGCGTGGAAGATGTGCGCGACCTGCGGGATAAGATCAATTTCTCTCCCAACCAGGGTCGATACAAAGTCTACATTATCGATGAAGTGCATATGCTTTCAACAGCTGCTTTCAATGCGTTGCTTAAAACGCTGGAAGAGCCGCCCAGCCATGCTATCTTTATTCTGGCGACGACTGAAATCCACAAGATTCCGGCGACAGTTCTCTCGCGCTGCCAGCAGCACGAATTCAGGCGCATACCGGTGAAGGATATGGTAGCTCACCTGAAGGCAATGGCAGATAGCGAGGGTCTGCAAGTGGAAGCGGAGGCGCTGGGCATGGTCGCCCGCCAGGCGACCGGCTCCCTGCGGGATGCGATCTCCCTGCTTGACCAGCTTGCTTCCTCAGGTAAGGTGATCACCCTGGAGCTGGCACAGAATGTGCTGGGTACCGCCACCAACCAGGCAGTAATCGAAATCGTAGAGTCCATCCTGGCTGAAGATACCGCCCGGGGGTTGGATCAATTGCACCAGGCTCTGGATGCAGGCAGTGATCCGCGGCAGTTCGCCAGACAGATTGTCGATTATTTACGCAACCTGCTGCTGGTGCGGATGGGCAGCGCCGACCAGGTGGATGCGACCGCTGATGTGCGCGCCTTGATGGCAAGCCATGCCCAACGCATCGAGACCGCACACCTGGTACGTATGATCCGGGTTTTTAACCAGGCAGCCAGCGATTCTCGCAGCGCCTGGCAGCCCAGCCTGCCACTGGAATTAGCCTTTATCGAAGCGTTTTCGACCAGCCAGGATGCGGAAAGCGCAGCCCCCGCCAAGATGGATACTCCCTCCACCAGGGCGAAGTCCGCCAGGGGAACGCCGCCGGTCGAGCAGGCAAAAAAAAGCCTCCCTGCGGAACCGCCTGCCAGCGAAGCATCCGGCACGGAGGGGGATGGCGGCGATCTCCTCAAGCTGATCAACGAGAACTGGCGGCAGATCCTGGCGTCGGTCAACCGGTATAGTCCAAATACCGCGGCTTTGCTCAGGTCTGGCAGGCTGTTGGGGATGAAGGACGGTGTGTTATATTTCGGCCTGTCCGAAGTTTTGAAATCAAAGATGGAGAAAAGCGAAAATATAGTAGCCGTCCAGGATGCGATCAAGCAGGTGGTAAGTAGCGAGGTGCAATTTCGCTGCGTGGTTTCCGGCGGTAAGGGCGGCGGGTTGCCACCGGATATCGATGGAGAGGGCATGGTAGCGTCTGCGCTGCGCGATCTTGGCGGTGAAATTGTAGATATTCAATGAACTGGCTTCAGCCTGTTTTATCGTGAAATGAAAGGTATGGAGGAAGTGAATGGCTAAAGGATTCAAAGGCCCGAAAATGCCTAACCAAATGGGAATGATGCAGCAATTGCAGAAACTGCAGGAACAGCTCGAGATTGCCCAGGCCAAGCTTGCGGAGGAGACTATATCTGCCTCAGCGGGCGGCGGGGCGGTGACGATCACCGTCACGGGTGATCAGCAGTGCCGGGCAGTGCAAATTGACGCCGCTCTCCTGGAAGAGGGAGACGTTGAGATGCTGCAAGACTTGCTTTTGGCTGCTTTCAACAGCGCTCTGGAGAAATCTCGCGAGCTGGCAGCCGAGCGGTTGGGTCCGCTGGCGGGAGGGCTCCCGTTCTAAAGCTGGGTAGAGCTTGTGATGCATCCGATTAAGATGCATTCCAGCTTTTGATCGAGAACAGGGATAGGTATGATCCTTCCGGAGCCGATCCAAAACCTGATCACTGCACTCTCCCGACTACCCGGGGTAGGCCCGAAGACTGCTTCCCGGTTGGCATTTTATTTGCTGCGAGCGCCGGAAGACATCAGCCGGGATCTGGCAGAAGCGCTGCACGCCCTTAAAACCAGCACCGGTTATTGCCAGACTTGTTTCAACATTACGACTGCCGGGCGCGTTGAGTGCGAGATCTGCACCAGCGCCGAGCGCAGCGGGAGCCTATTATGTGTGGTTGAAGAACCGTTGGATGTGCTGGCGCTGGAACGGACAACCGGCTTTCAAGGGCGCTATCATGTGCTGCATGGTGTCCTCTCTCCGATCGAAGGAGTTGGCCCGGACGATCTCAAGATCAGAGAGCTGATCGAGCGCATCCGGGCAGGCGGGGTGGAAGAGGTCGTTCTGGCGACCAATCCCAGCCTGGAAGGGGATGCCACTGCGATGTACCTGCAACAACAGATCCATCCCCTGGGCGTGCGGGTGACGCGGCTGGCGCGCGGTTTGCCGATGGGCGGTGATCTGGAATATGCCGACCCGAACACCTTGCTGCGCGCCCTGACTGGTCGACAGGAGATGGATTGAGGTTGTGCGATTGAGATGAAATAGAGAATTGGTGAAAATCATCACCAAAAAGCCATTGACAAGGCGAGAGTTTGGCGTATAATCAACGGGCTCTAAGAAACGAACGTTAAAAATGATCCAAAACAGGCTGGAAGCAGACGAGAATAAAAAAGAAGAGAGTCTACTTGACAAAACTGTTAGTTTGCGTATAATTAAGTGCGCTAAACAACAAGTTTAGATCTCGCCCCGTGAGGGGAAGATCGCTGACAACCGAAAAGACGCCTCTGCGTCAGAGACCAGAACGGAATGTTTGTTGGTCTGACGTGCCGATGTCGGGAAGTAAATGGGCATCGGCAATTGCGTCTCTAGCCAGCCGGGCCTTGACAGGCGCGAGTGATGCTGGTAAAATCCAGCCCGCTCGATTGGAAGGACCTTAACAACTGAAGAGTGATAGATAGCAAGCTTTGTCAAAACCAGTTAAATCCGTGACCTTAACACATCTTGATGATGTGAAAAAGTTTTTGCGGAGAGTTTGATCCTGGCTCAGGATGAACGCTGGCGGCGTGCTTAATACATGCAAGTCGAACGAAGACATTATAGCAATATGATGTCTTAGTGGCGAACGGGTGAGTAACGCGTTGGTGACCTGCCCCGAAGAGGGGGATAACAGCTCGAAAGGGCTGCTAATACCCCATGTGGTCGCGAAGGTTAGAGGCTTTGCGATTAAAGGAGTAATCCACTTCGGGAGGGGCCTGCGTCCCATCAGCTAGTTGGTAGGGTAAAAGCCTACCAAGGCGACGACGGGTAGGGGACCTGAGAGGGTGACCCCCCACACTGGCACTGAAACACGGGCCAGACACCTACGGGTGGCAGCAGTAGGGAATATTGGACAATGGGCGAAAGCCTGATCCAGCAACGCCGCGTGCGCGATGACGGCCTTCGGGTTGTAAAGCGCTTTT
>JBFYSV010000046.1:0-22213 GCA_041301185.1 Anaerolineae bacterium | reverse complement strand
TTCACAGTTGAAGTCACTAACCTGAGCAATCCTAGCGATCCCGTAACGATCACCAGCCTGGTGGATGACATCCACGGCGATCTGGATGGTCAGGGCACCTGTGAAGTGCCGTTCACCCTGCAGCCTGGAGAAACCTACACCTGCGAGTTCACCGCAATGGTGGAAGGAGATGCCGGGGATAGCGAGACAGATGTTGTCACCGCTTCTGGCACGGACGATGACGGTACACCGGTTGACGACTCGGATGATGCCACGGTAACCATTACCCCGCTTGATCCAGAGATCGAAGTGATCAAAACTGCCGACCCGGCAGTTGTGGCAGAGCCAGGTGGCGTGGTGACCTTTACAGTGAATGTGACCAACCTGAGCAACCCGAGTGACCCGGTAACAATCACCAGCCTGGTGGATGATATTCACGGTGATCTGAATGGACAAGGGACCTGTGCGGTGCCCTTCACTCTGCAACCTGGGGAGACTTATACCTGCCAGTTCACAGCCCTGGTGGAGGGAGAGGCGGGCGATAGCGAGATCGATGTCGTCACAGCTTCGGGCACCGACGATGATGAAACACCGGTCAGCGACTCGGATGACGCCACTGTGACGGTTGTCACTGATGATGGTCTTCCCGAGATCGAGGTAGTGAAGACCGCTGATCCTACCTTCTTGCCCGAGCCAGGAGGAATGGTGACCTTTACCGTGGAAGTAACCAACTTGAGCAGCCCAACCGACCCGGTGACAATCGAGAGCCTGGTGGACGATATCCACGGTGATCTGGATGGGCAGGGGACGTGCTCGGTACCGCAGGTCATCCAGCCCGGTGATACCTATTCCTGCCAGTTCACAGCCCTGGTGGAAGGTGAAGCAGGCGATAGTGAAACGGATACTGTCACTGCCAGCGGCAGGGACGATGAAGGCTTCCCGGTCAGCGACTCGGATGATGCTACGGTAGTGATCGAGTCTTCTACTGCACTCTACAAGGTGTACTTCCCCAGCGCGGAACGGGTGAATATCCTCTCCAACGTTGTCCCGTTGACCCTGGGCTTCGAGGATCTAGATTTCGATCGCCCGGATATGGATTTTGACTACAATGACTGGGTGACCAATATTGATACGAGACTGGTTGTTGATCAGGAGGAACAAAATCTATACCGGATTAGCTTCAATATTACTCCACGTGCGCGCGGGGGTGTTCGTTCTCACTCCTTCCATATCCTGATCCCAGCAGATACCTTTGCCAGTAATGGGACTGCTACCTTGACTATCCGGGATGGCGAAGGGAATGTGGTTAGCACTGCACAAACGCCTTATGTAGCCTCCCAGGCAAGCGATTATGTGGTTATCCCGTGTACCTGCGATGCCTTCCCGGCAACGGGCGAGATTATCAATGCAAAGGAAGGAACTCCGCTGGCAGTGACGGAAAGAACTGCGGAGTTGAGCATCGATTTCTACTCCCCTGCGCCATTCGATCAGGATTATTTGAGCGAGGACAATCTCGGCGAGCCACACGGTGGCGGGTTGTTCTTTGACCCATACCTGGAAGTGCTGGATAAGCAACTCGAGATCCATCAGGGAGATTTGCGCTTGCTCAGCATCCCCACCATCAACTGGATGTGGCCCGAGGAGCGCGTCCAGATCGATCAGGCTTATCCTGGTGTAATTGGACCAGCCCCAGATTTCACCTTCCCGGACGGCTGGTGGCTGAACCATAATACCTGTGTGTATGGGGATGGGATTAAATGCCCATCGGCGATCTACTCGCAGTATTTTGATGCTGAGTAAAGGGGAGGTATCTGCCCCGAAGTGAGGTGAGACCTCACGCGAACCAATCGCCGTGCTTCGGATGGTGAGATGGATTGACAGCTTGTAGTAAATACGCATAAAATTCAGGTGCTGGTGTGACTCTGCTCTTCGTCCAGCACCTGAATTTTTTATGCAAAGCTATGATTACTACACTATGTACTCGAAGCAGCAGCGCTTGAACATTTTTCGCACTTACATAATCCTGAGTTTTGCAGGAAGCCTGGTTGGCTTAATTGCCTTAGATCGTCTTCCCCTGGTGGAGGGAAGTCAGGCAGGCTTTTGGGCTTTAGCCCTTCTTGCCCTCTTTTCTATCATTTTCTTATGCCTGGCTGTATTGGCATTTCGACAATCCAATACGGATAAGTTGTTGAGGTTTACTGGCCAATATCTTGGCGGGGGTGTTGGGTACGCGACAGCGTTCTTGATTGTATTTTATACATTCATAATCAGCCTGATCTACAGTCTATCTGCTTCAGCGGAACTCTATGGGCCAGTATATCCAGTCTGGATGGTGCCGTTTTTCTTGTGGTTGGTATGGATCAGTGGTTTGGCTTTGGTCTTTTTAGTAATCTGGCGTTTTCGGGCCTCACGGACTGTTTTGATCAGCCTGCCGGTGGTGATAGCAATACTCGTGATGGGCATCGCGGTAAGCTTGCAATTCTGGGGCTATGAGTCCCCCAGAAAGGAGGATATCTATTTTACCTACCTGGATGGCGAGCGCCTGTTACAGGGTGTAAATCCCTACGAGCGGGTGCTGGCTGGAGATATGCGTGTCAACGATAAATACTCCACCTACTTCCCCGGTTTTTATTATCTCGCCTCGCTGGTCCAATTCGCCGGCTTAAGCGCCTTTGATACCTGGCTATCTATTTGGCGGGTGATATTTTTGGTGTTCAATATATCGATTGCTGCTCTGTTGTTTTATATCCCAGCCCGGAAACAGATGTTAGGATTATCCGTATTTGCAGCCTTGTTCTGGCTGTTCAATCGCTGGACTTTGCACGTTGCTCGCACTGCCGATATTGACTTCATTCCATTGTTCTTTATGCTGTTATCCCTCTATCTCTTTCAGCGAAATCGAAAAACATCTTACCTGCTCCTAGGATTGTCCTTAACCATCAAGCAGGTAGCTATCTTTCTAGTGCCCGTCTACTTGATCTGGACCTGGAAAAGTGCTCCAGATCGGAGTGCAAAGCATCTGGTCGGTTCAGCCCTTTGGATTGGAATTATCCCCTTGATTGCTTCTCTACCTTTTCTCATTTGGAATTGGGAGGCTTTTGTTCGCTCGATATTGTTCTCTACCACCCGAGTAGCCGCGGCAGCTTTTAATGTATATTCCCTAGATGTTACACTGGGCTGGCAGGGCCTGCTTGCACGGGTGCCGGTTGTGATAATGTTTCTCATGGCTTACTGGTTGACCTGGAAATACAAGCTGGGCGTATTTAGCATGGCATTATTGATTCTGGCAATATTCGTATTCTTTAACTCTGTTTTCTACACCAGTTACATGGTCTGGGTGGTGGCACTCATCCCGCTCACAGCTTATGAGTTTATCGCCCACATTGGTGGCAATCCTTACGAGCTGCCTGGATAACCTGATGATTCGAAAATGAAGAGGATATTTATCTATGCTTGAGATCGTTAATTTCACACTTGGACCTGTGATGACGAATGCATACCTGGTGGCTGATCCAGCATCAGGTGAGGCGGTGGTAATCGATCCGGCAGACGATGGTGAAGTGATTGTGGCTGAAGCCCAGCGCCGTGAATGGCACATCGGCAGTATCTGGTTGACCCATGCTCACTTCGACCATCTGGCTGGAGCGGGCGGGGTCGCAGACCGGGTGAATCCGCCACCACCGGTCGCGTTGCATCCGGATGATTACCCCTTGTGGCGCATGCAAGGTGGCGCACCGCTTTTTGGGATGCAAATCGATCCCGGCCCCGAGCCAACCGTTGATTTATATCACGGACAGAACTTGAGGCTAGGCGAAAACTGCATCGAAGTTCGCCTTACGCCGGGTCATACCCGAGGGCATGTTGTCTTTATTTGTTTAGCAGAAAAAGTAGCTTTTTGCGGAGACGTGATCTTTCAAGGCTCGATCGGGAGAACAGATTTGCCAGGGGGAGATTATCAGACCCTCATGGATAGTATCCAAAAGCAAATCCTCTCCCTACCCGATGACACCCGGCTATTTTCCGGTCATGGTCCGGTTACCACGGTAGGTAGGGAGAGGATGTGGAACCCATTCCTGGTTGGCTAGTTTATTTCGCCCAATCGATGGCGCGTGTTTCACGGATCACGGTTACTTTGATCTGACCCGGGTACTGCATCGTCTCTTCGATCTGCTTAGCGATATCCCGTGCCAATCGGTTGGAAGCTAAATCATCAATATCTTCTGGCTTGACAAAGATGCGCACTTCACGCCCTGCCTGGAGGGCATACGTCTGGCTAACACCCTTAAAGGAGTTTCCGATATCTTCCAGGGCGCGCACTCGCTTAAGATATTGATCCAGGCTCTCCCGGCGTGCACCAGGGCGAGCGCCAGAGATTGCATCGGCTGCTTCAACGATCGCCGCCTCAACGGTCTCTTGATCGACCTCATGGTGGTGTGAGGCAATCGCGTTGACCACCTTGGCATTGACCCCATACCGTTTCGCAAAGTCGGCGCCGATCTGAGCGTGCGTCCCTTCCACATTATGATCCATAGCCTTGCCCAGGTCGTGCAATAGCGCGCCTGATTTGGAAATCTCTACGTCAGCGCCAAGCTCGGCTGCCAGCGCTGCAGCTATATGGGCTGTCTCCACAGCGTGAGACAGCTGGTTTTGTCCATACGATGTGCGGAACTTCAGGCGACCGAGCATTTTGATCACTTCTGGGTGCAGACCGTTGACCCCGGCATCGAAGGCAGCTTGATCGCCTGCCTCAGCAATTACGCGCTCAACCTCTTTTTGTTCATTCTTGAGCACCTTCTCGATATGGGCTGGATGGATACGCCCATCTAGCACCAGCTTGCCAAGGGCGCGCCGGGCAACTTCTCGGCGCACGGGATCGAAGCAAGAGATGGTCACCGCTTCTGGGGTATCATCAACAATTACATCCACCCCTGCAGCCTGCTCGAAAGCGTGGATATTCCGCCCGTTGCGCCCGATGATGCGGCCTTTCATCTCGTCGGCTGGAAGAGAAACCACAGAAGTTGTCACTTCAGATACATGCTCAGATGCCACACGCTGGATAGCCGTGGTAATAATGGCCCGCGCTCGGCGCTCGCCCTCCTCCCTGGCCTCCGACTCGATCTGGCGGATAATCTTTGCCATATCGTTGCGAGCGTCCTTCTCGACCTCGGCAAGAAGCATGGCGCGGGCTTGCTCAATGCTCATCTGGGAGATGCGCTGCAATTCTTCCATCTCATCCGAGTATAGCTTTTCTATATCATTGGCGCGCTTGTCCAGGGCGCTCTGCCGCTTGTTGATTGCCTGCTCGCGTTTCTCCAGGCGATCGCTGCGCTGGTCCATTTCTTCGCGCCGCTTCTGCAGGCGGTCTTCCTCCCGGTTTAATTCATTCCGCCTGCGTACCACTTCCCCCTCTGCTGCCTGCCTGATTTCTAATGCCTGGTTCTTGGCTTGCAGCTCCAATGCGGTGGCTTTTTCTTTTGCTTCTCGTAAGATCCGGTCAGCCTCGATTTTTTGACGTTGCAACTCGCGCTCAACTAATGTTTGTTTTATAAAGTAACCGATTCCCAAACCAATCAGCAGAGCAAGGATTGATATGGGGATCCAAAACCATATCCCATTCATAGATCTACCTCTTCTCGTAAGGAGTTCGTATCAATTTCCTGTTCTTCGGTATGTTCTTGCCAAATACGGTTTACTATCGGAGCAGATATCTCGTAGCTAAAGCCCCGGCGTGCCAGGAAAGCACACATTTTTTGTTTGAACCCTGGCCAATCGAGTAAAAAATATTTATTTGCTTTTTTCCGGGCTGCCAGGTATGCCATTTGTTCCTCATCTAATCCCTCAACAGCCGCATTGATCATTTCTTCAGGAATGCCTTTATATTTCAGCTCATGGGTCAAGGCGCGCCGGCTGCGTGGGCGGAACTCAGACCGGTTTTCTACCCAGGTTTCCGCAAATTGCTGGTCGTTGAGCAACCCGCTTCGCTTCAGGCGCTCAACAGCCTTTTCGATGAGTTCAGGTTCAACATCTGCTTTTGCCAGATTCGTGCGTACTTCAGCCTCGGTGCGGCTGCGATAGGATAGAAAGTTTAGCGCTTTCTGATAGGCAACTTCACTGCTGTCTTCTTCCTGAAGCTGTGCTATTCTCTCCTCACTCAATTCCTGACCCACATAGAGCCAGGCAGCCACAACCCGTGCGAGTCCGAAGGCAAACTCGCCTTCCAGGTAGACATTCACCCGGTTGGGATTGCGTTTCTGCACGGTTAAGG
Source organism: Anaerolineae bacterium (assembly GCA_041301185.1). Taxonomy (GTDB): domain Bacteria; phylum Chloroflexota; class Anaerolineae; order Anaerolineales; family UBA4823; genus JAQBDA01. The sequence goes on along the minus strand of JBFYSV010000046.1, from coordinate 15,969 downwards.
AAGTGATTCTACGTCCCATCTTAAACAAATACAGCCGTGACCCTGCCTCAATAGACCACGGCTGCGGACTTGATACAATACACTCAGTTATGCGGATAGGTAGACAGGCGGACTCCCGTACTGCTGTCTGCGACTCGAAATCTCGAGCACCCGATGACTGCTAACCTATCAAATGATTGGGAACGGTGATTATGTATTCAGATTGGTCATTCGCAATGTCGCCCAATATCACTCGTATCCACTACCTGCGGGATAGCCCGACAAATCCGTAACACACCAGGACAATCACATAACTGATTTCGTAGTCAAACCGTAGCCGCATAAATAATACTGGAATAATGATCTCTGCGGCACTCTGAAAATGTACGCAAGCGCCAATAAATTAAGCTTGCTGGTCAATCAAAACCTTTCAGACTGACCACGTACGAAATTTCATTTTGTATATTTACATTATACATTATATCCAAATATCATTCCAACTAATCAGGCAAGTTGTCTATGAAACTTAGTGACAAACGCAACTTCGCCCAGCAATAATCTTATGGCAAGATTAACTCACTGGTAACGAAAGGTCCTCTAACCCATTCTCTTTCATCATGCAAGTGGAGTCTCATATGGCAAAAATCACCCGAGAAGAAGCACTTGAATATCATCACCTGGATGGAAAGCCGGGAAAAATATCCGTTGTGCCCACCAAACCGATGGACACGCAACGCGATCTGAGCCTGGCTTATACTCCGGGCGTGGCTGTGCCGGTTCTAGAGATCGAAAAGGATGCTGAGCTGGCATATGAATATACTTCGAAGGGCAATCTGGTTGCGGTGGTCTCGAATGGAACCGCGATTTTGGGGTTGGGCGATCGCGGTGCCCTGGCTTCCAAGCCAGTCATGGAGGGTAAGGGGGTATTGTTTAAAAGATTTGCTGATGTGGATGTATTCGATATAGAGGTCAACACTCACGATCCAGACGAGATAATTCGCGTGGTGGCGGCAATCGCACCTACATTCGGGGGGATCAACCTGGAAGATATCAAAGCCCCAGAGTGTTTTTATATCGAGGAAACCCTGAAAGAAATGCTGGATATACCCGTCTTCCATGACGACCAGCACGGTACGGCGATTATCTCTGGAGCAGCCCTGTTAAACGGCCTGGAAATTGTCGGCAAATCATTGCAGGAGGTCAGGATCACAATATCTGGGGCGGGTGCGTCTGCGATCTCCTGTGCGGAGTTGATGGTTCGGCTGGGAGCCAGGCGAGAAAATATCCTGCTGGTGGATACCCGTGGAGTGGTCTTCCAGGGGCGGACTGAGGGCATGAACAAATATAAGCAGCGATTCGCTCATGATACGGATGCCCGTACCCTGGAGGATGCGGTACGCGGCTCCGATGTTTTTTATGGGCTATCGATTGCTGATATTCTTACCCCAAATATGGTTAAGACCATGGCAGAACGCCCCCTGATCTTTGCCATGGCGAATCCTGATCCGGAAATTAAGTATGAGCTGGCGAAGGAAGCCCGCCCGGATGCCATTGTTGCCACTGGTCGCTCGGACTATCCCAACCAGATCAACAACGTCTTAGGTTTCCCGTTCATCTTTCGCGGCGCTCTGGATGTACGTGCCCGGGCGATCAATGAGGAAATGAAAGTGGCTGCGGCTCAATCCCTGGCGGCACTAGCTAAGGAGGATGTGCCGGATAGCGTCTTGCGTGCTTACGGGCTTGAAAGCCTCAAATTTGGTCCAGAGTACATCCTACCCACCCCGCTTGATCCCCGGGTACTGCTATGGGAGTCGCCAGCCGTGGCTAAAGTTGCCATGGAGACCGGAGTAGCGCGGAGATTGATTGATATTGATGAGTATCGCGAGCAATTGGCATTCCGCCAGGGGATGGGCGAGCAGGTGCGCTACTTTATCCTGCATAAAGCCCAGAGCTGTCCGGTCAAAAAACGGTTGGTCTTTGCAGAAGGCGAGGAGTCCAAGATCATTCGGGCTGCCGCGCGCGTTGCAGATGAAAATATTGGCGCGCCAATCCTGATCGGACGCCCGGATGTCATCCAACAGAAAATTACTTCATTAGGATTGGATTGCTGCCCGGAGATCGTTGATCCGGCTCATTTTGAACGTGTGGATGAGTACGTCCAAGCTTACTATGAAATGCGTAATCGAAAAGGCGTAACTTTACGAGATGCGCGCAAGCGACTGCGAGAGCCAAACGTGCTGGGTCCAATGATGGTGAAGATGGGTGACGCAGACGCATTTGTCTCTGGTTTGACTTATGATTACCCGGAGGTCATCCGCCCGGCATTGCAAATTCATCATACCCATCCTGGAGCAAAAGTCGCGGCAGGCGTTTATATCATGATCGTCAAGGGGAAGGTCTACCTGTTCACTGATGCCACCGTGAACATTGACCCCAGTGCAGAAGACCTGGCAGAGATCGCTTGCCTGGCTGCGAGCTTTGCCCGCCAGCTGGGTCTGGAGCCGCGCGTAGCTTTGCTTTCGTTCTCAAACTTTGGTAGCACGCCGCACCCCCTGACCGATAAAGTGCGCAAGGCAGTGGAAATCATTCGCGGCAAGTGCCCTGATTTCGCTGTCGATGGGGAGATGCAAGCGGATACCGCGGTGGTCTCCGAGCTGATCGAAAACCGCTACTCCTTCAGCGCTGTGAAAGACGCCAACGTACTTGTTTTTCCCTCCCTGGAAGCTGCCAATGTTGCCTACAAGCTGTTGGCTCGCTTGGGGAATGCTCAGGCGATTGGACCCATCTTGCTTGGGGTTGGCGCGCCAATTCACGTCTTGCAAACCGGTGACGAAGTGCGGGATATCGTCAATATCGCCGCAGTCGCGGTCATCGACTCGATGGATCGGCAGGGTGGCTGTTAGCCTATTCGGGGCAGTGGAGGGCGCGGGAGTTAGTTGCCCACGCCCTCCTGATTTTAGTGAGCCAGCTGGATGGTTTGTTGCCGGCCGCGACCTCTTGAACACGAAATTTCGCGGCGCGCCTCGAGGTCTAACTTGACCGTGGTGCAGTACCAACTGATCGAGCCATCGAACTGTCCTGTAAGCTTCTGCTCTACTGCTTTGGTTAAATCTTTGAACGTCAAAGAGCCATTCGCCTGCAAGGCTTCAAAAATCGCCTGGCGCACCTGATCGTATTTTGAGCGCTCGATCCGCACTCCGTTCAATCCTTGTGGGTGGAGGGTTAAGATTTTCTCTCCCATTGTCTTACCTCCTGGTATCAAGCTGGCATCCCGGTTAGTTACTGTCCTGATTCCGGGTATAGCTATTTAAAGGTTGTTTCTGACTTAACAAGGAAAGTTCAAAGAGGATATATTTGGTCTAATTATACTTTGCATGCGACCATCCTGTGGTAGGATAAGCGGATCATTCTAAAATAGGAGGCTATACTGGATACACAGAAACGGTTGTGTTTTGTATGCTTGGGGAATATTGTGCGCAGCCCGCTGGCGGAAAACTTGTTCCTCCACCAGGCTGAACAGCAGGAGGTGGCTCATAAGTACCAGGCGGACTCGGCAGGTACAAGCTCCTGGCATATCGGGGAATCGCCGGATATGCGGATGCGCCGTGTGGCAGCCCGCCACGGTCTATCGTACAGCGGCAGGGCGCGCCAGTTTCAGGAGAGCGACCTGGATCGCTTTGATTTGATCCTGGCAATGGATAGAAATAATTATACAGAGTTGCTTCGCCAGGCACGCAGCGACCAACAGCGCAAGAAGATCCGCCTGCTACGAGAGTTCGATCCCCTCGGCGGGCTGCGAGCCGAGGTTCCAGACCCATATTACGGTGGTCTGGAAGGTTTCGAGGAAACCTACCAGGTGGTCGAGCGGAGCTGCCGGGGCTTATTGGATGCGCTTGAGGCAGGTAAAGTGTGACCATTCCTGCAGCCGTTATAATTTTTCTTTCAGAAAACGCTTTCGGTGAAGTGCGTACCCGCCAGGGGGTTGGTGGCGGTTGTATTAACAACGGCTCCCGGCTGTTCACGACAAGTGGGGAGACCTTTTTCCTAAAGACCAACTCGTCTGCACCGGAGGATATGTTTGCCCGCGAAGCAGAGGGCTTACTGACTCTGGGTGTACCCGGCGGACCTGCGGTGCCCCGGGTCTACCTCTACGGTAAGGAATTTATCTTGCTGGAAGACCTGGCTCCAACCGCTCGCTGCACCGATTACTGGCCGCACTTTGGCCGCCAGCTGGCCGTGTTGCACGACCGGGTTCACCCAACATTTGGTTTTCACCACGATAACTATATTGGCAGCACGCCGCAGCCGAACTCGTGGATGGATGACGGGTACCGTTTCTTTGCTGAGCAGCGCCTGCTCTTCCAGGTCCGCCTGGCGGTTCAGCGTGGCTTGCTTGGAAAGGCAGAGCAAAGCCAGGTTGAGCGGTTGGTCAACCGCCTGCCACAGCTTGTGCCTCCCCAGCCGGCTTCATTACTGCACGGCGACCTGTGGAGCGGCAATGCAATCACCAACCGGCTGGGTTTGCCTGCGATGATCGATCCGGCGGCTTATTTTGGCTGGGCAGAGGCTGACCTGGCAATGACAGCGCTGTTTGGTGGTTTTCCAGACTCGTTTTACAGAGCCTATGCGGAAACACGTCCCCTGGAGCCGGGCTTCCGGGAGCGCTTTGGAGTCTATAACCTGTACCACCTGCTCAACCACCTCAACCTGTTTGGAGGCAGCTACCGCGAGCAGGTGAACGCGGTTTTACACCGATTTGCGCCCTAGTTTTCAAAAGAAAAGTATTTATCGAACTCTGGTGCCCAGCCGTCAGGGATATACTCCCCGCTGGCGATATCCTGGTGATACTTTCCAGAATATTGGCCATTTGCCACGCAGCTCAAGGCGTACACCAAGGCATCTACATCTTCCATCGTGTTATATAACCCGAACGATGCCCGGATCATCCCCGGCATATCTGACCTGTCGCCTGACAGCATACGCTGGCGAACAGCGCGGGACTCCTCTGAGGTCAGCTTAAGCAAGTGCAAGATGTATGGGTGGGCGCAGAAGCAACCGCTGCGCACACCGATGCCGAACTCGTGCCCTAGAATGGCAGAAACCTTGAAGTGTGAAATCCCCTCCAGCAAGAGGGGGATCACCCCCAACCGCTCTCCTGCCCGCTCCGGGCGGTTATCGCCGAATATATGAATCTTGGGTATGGCGCTTAGCTCTTGCAGCGCGTAAGCTGTCAGGCTGGCTTCGTGCTCCGCCACTGCCTGCATCCCCACGCTCTCCAGCTGGCGCAGCGAGGCGGCTAATGCAACGGCCCCGACTGTGTTCGGGCTGCCGGCTTCATCGCGGTCCGGCGGACCTGCCCAGACCACATCCTCCAGGGTGACGATCTCCACCGTACCACCGCCTACCATGTCCGGGTCACCCTGCTCGAATACATCCCGACGACCGACAAGGGCTCCGCCGCCAAATGGTGCGTATAGCTTATGGGCGGATATGCTCACAAAATCCAGGTGACCGGGGTCATCCAGTGAGAGCATGTCGACTTTGCGGTGCGGGGCAAGCTGGGCACAATCCACCATGATCTTCGCTCCCGCCGCATGGGTTTTCTCTGCCAGACGGTGGATCGGATTCAAGTAACCCGTAACATTGCTCGCTCCAGTGATCGCAACCAGCGCAAGACGAGAGCCGTAGCTGGCTAATTTCGTTTCGAAATCGCCCTCATCCAGTCTCCCGTCAGGCGTCAGAGCAACGTGGATTGTTTTTGTTGCGGCGCGCCAGGGTAAATCGTTCGAGTGGTGCTCCATACCGCTGGTCAGGACAATGTTTCGCTCCGGCGTGAATGGGAAGCGGCGGGCGAGCTTGTTGATTGCCTCGGTAGTGTTCTTGACGAAAATGCAGGTGTGCTCGTCTGGTCGGGCGCCTAAAAAGTTAAATGTAATCCGGCGGGCTTCTTCATAGATATGCGTTGAGATCTGGCTCTTAAAGCCTGTGCCGCGGTGCACGCTGCTGTAATATGCGAGGAATTCGTTCACTGCGATTTGAGCCGCCAGGAAAGCCGGGGTAGATGCGGCATTATCCAGGTTGGTATAAACCCGCCGTATTCCATCCAGCAAGGGGGTTTCTACCTCCAGTCCGACAAATAAATGGCGGTAACTGTTGTGGTCGGGGGAGGGAATCATAGCAGATTTGCCTGGACGAGAATAGTTGTGATGACTGGTTGAAGTGGTTGCATTGAATGCCTCTTGAATGATCGAAGTTTGGAAAATAGTACTAAAGTCAGCTATCGAAAATGAAAACAACCCTTGCAATTAAGATCGATTTCGTATATACTGTGTTTGATTGTGGGAGAAAGTGGGAATAAGTGGAGCGCCGGATGAGTCCGGCGTTCTGCAATTAAAGGCAGGATAGAACAGATGTTCCTTGGTCAATACCAGCATACACTTGATAACAAAGGCCGCCTGACGATCCCGGCCCGATATCGTGATTTGCTGGATGACGGAGCATACCTCACCCAGGGATTTGACCGAAACTTGATGGTGATGACCGTATCTGCCTTCGAAGCGCTCTCCCGCCGGGTTAACAGCATGAGCATCACGGATTCGAGAGCCCGCTTGCTCAGGCGATTGCTCTTTTCGAATGGAGAGCGGGTAGATGTAGACAAAGCTGGGCGTATCCTCATCCCGCAATTCCTGCGGCAGTCTGCCAGTCTGGACAGTGACGCTATAGTGGTTGGCGGGGGCGATTACTTTGAAATCTGGTCTCCTGGACATTGGGCAGAGCAAGCAGTAAGACTGAATGATGCCGAGGCAAACGCCGACCTGTTTTCCATCTTCGATATCTCGGCTGAGTAAGGTTAGGTGGATATCGACAAGTCAGGATATCCATGCACCGTCCGGTACTTTACCACGAAATTATACACGCATTGAGCCCGCAACGGGGTGGCCATTATGTCGATGCTACCCTGGGCGCAGGGGGGCATGCCTGGGGTATTTTGCAGGCGAGTGCACCGGAAGGACTCCTGTTGGGGATGGATGTTGATCCGCTTGCGCTGGAAATTGCCGGTGAGTATTTAGCAGACTTTGGATCGCGCGCTATCCTGGTGCGGGCTTCTTATACCTCACTGGCTGAGCAGTTGGCTGCGTTGGGATGGCAGTATGTTGAGGGTATCGTGCTGGACTTAGGGGTTTCATCCATGCAATTGGACACCCCAGGACGGGGGTTTTCATTTCAGACGGACGCACCTCTGGATATGCGGTTTGATCCGAGTAATCCTGTGCGAGCAGCCGACCTGGTGAACGAGCTTCCCGAGAGTGAGCTGGCAAACTTGCTCTCACGTTACGGGGAGGAACGCAGGGCGCGGCAGGTGGCGAGAGCAATCGTCGGCGCCCGCCCGCTCGAGACCACAACTCAGCTGGCCCGAGTGGTAGCTGCAGTGACTGGTTCCGGTCGGCCTGGGATGCACCCGGCTACTCGTACATTCCAGGCATTGCGGATCGCCGTCAACCACGAGCTGGATGCTCTGGAAGAGTTCCTTCCCCAGGCGCTCTCGGCATTAGCTCCCAGCGGGAAACTGGCTGTGATCAGCTTCCACTCGCTGGAGGACCGCATTGTTAAGCAGTATTTTCGCAGGGAAAGCCGGGATTGCATATGCCCGCCCCGCCAACCGGTATGTACCTGTGGGCATCGGGCTGTGATCAATATTGTGAATAAACAGCTCATCAGACCCGATGAGACTGAAGTAAAGGATAATCCACGATCGCGCAGCGCCCGGCTGCGAGTTGTTGAAAAAAAGAAATAACCAGCCATATATTGGCACAACACTTGCAAACCTGTTTAACGGGCTGGTGTTGGCGGTTGCAAGCCAAGATTAGCGGTAGGCACTGACCAACCCGCAACCCAAAGCAGGAGGAAATTATGGATGGTGTGAGACAGCTTACGCAGGCATACTCACAAGCTCCCTGGCGAAAGCAGTTACAGATCCTGGGTCTGTTTTTGCTTGTGGTTGTTTTAGCGGCACTGGTTGCCGGGATTTACTTAAACGTCACCGCGCGGGCAGCGACGATAGGTCGTGAGATCCTTTGGATGCAATCCAGGATCGAAGATCTGCAGTTGGAAAACTCCGACCTGGAAACCCGGCTGGCGATGGTTAATTCTGCTGCGGTTATGGAGCAACGGGCGCTTGCGATGGGGTTCCAACCATTGGGGCGGGATGATGTCACCTATATCGTTGTTCCCGGCTATGTCTCTCGCCAGCAGGCAGTGATTGCCCCTCCGCCCAAGCCGGTGGTGGTGGTTGCCAACCTGCCCGCCGATTACACTGAATCCCTATTTGTTTGGCTGGAAGAGCGCGCTCTACCGGCGGTGCAAGAGTGGTTGGAGGTGTTCCCGTGAAAGGCGAAAACATCTGGCGCTATACGTTGCTCGGAACGGTCATCTCTGTTTTGGCATTATTTATTGTCTGGCAAACCATCCGCATCCAGCTTAACCCAGAGATGGTGGATAAGTTCAACGCACAGGCAGCAGCCTACGCCCGGCCTGCAAAGACAATCTATCCGGCGCGCGGCATGATTTACGATCGTTGGGGTCACCTGCTGGCAGGCAACACGACTGTCTATCAAGTGGGTATTGACCTGAACAGGGTGGAGAATCCGCACAGTATCGCCCTTACTTTGAACGTTGTCCTGGGTCTAGACTACGACGAGGTACGCAAGGCAGCCAGCCAAGAGCCCAGTAAAGATCAGGTTTATGCTGTGGTGGACGATTATGTTACCCAAGAAAAGATCGACCGTCTGGAGGAGCTCTCTCGAGAGATAGAGAATACCTATACCCAGGGCCGGGATGAAGAACCGCACAGCCTGGAGGGTCTGGTCTTCCAGCCGCATCTACAGCGGACATATCCTGAAAATGCGCTGGCTTCGAATGTGCTCGGTTTTGTGGGCCGCGACGAAGATGGTAATATTCGTGGCTATTTTGGGGTCGAGTCTAAATACAGTGATTTGCTGGCCGGTCAGCCGCAAACGGTTATCATGCCGAATGATCCGAACCTGGTGGAAGAGTTGCCCGAAATTCCGGACGGCGCCAGCTTGGTGCTTACCATCGACCGCGATATCCAGACCGCCATGGAAGAAACCGTTGACCGGACGCTGAGCAACAGCGGGGCTGAGTCGGTGACAATCGTGGTGGTCGAACCGAAAACGGGTGATATTCTCGCTATGGCAACCACACCTCGCCTGGATTTGAATAAGTACTGGAACTACGAAAATATTTTTGAAGGCTCGACGCCTTTCAACCGTGCGATCAGCCAGGCTTACGAGCCAGGCTCGGTTTATAAAGTGCTTACCATGGCAGCCGGATTGGACTCGAAGGCGGTTAAGCCGGAAACGACCTTTGTAGATACAGGTGTGTTCGAGATCGGTGGAACTTTTATCCGTAACTGGAACTGGGGAGCCTGGGGACCACAGGATATGCAGGGATGCTTGCAACACTCTCTGAACGTCTGCCTGGCATGGATTGCTTCTCAGATCGGTCCAAAACAGTTTTATGAGTACATGAACGCGTTTGGGATCGGTCGCCCAACCGGGGTTGAGATGGCAGGTGAGGCCAGTGGTCGCTTGAAAGAACCAGGAGATGAAGACTGGTACGATGCAGACCTGGGGACGAACTCGTTTGGACAGGGTGTTTCAGCCACACCTCTCCAGATGGCGATGGCATCTTCAGCGATAGCCAACGATGGCAAATTGATGGCTCCGCGCATCGTGCGCTCGATTATTAGTGATGGATACCAATCCAATCATGATCCGCGGGTGGTTGGGATGCCAATTTCAGCGGAGACTGCTCACACCCTGACCGAGATGCTTGCCCGGTCTTTGGAATTGGAAGCCTCAGATGCCATGGTAGAGGGTTACCGCGTTGCTGGTAAGACCGGCACAGCGGAAATCCCTACTCCGTATGGGTATACCAGTAATGCCACCAATGCCTCTTTTGTGGGTTGGGGTCCTATTCCTGATCCGCGCTTCCTGGTGTATATCTGGCTGGAAAAACCCACGTCTTCTATTTGGGGCTCGGAGGTAGCAGCACCGGTATTTGCAGATGTTGTTGAGCAACTGGTGGTTTTGATGAATATCCCTCCTGACGATGTTCGCAACGCCCTCTTCAGCCAGTGAACGGCAGGATGGATCTATTTGGTTTGGGTTTAATTGCAGGATGATCAGATCAGTGGGATCAGTGCCGGAAATGTATGTTGACTTTAGCGGACATCCTGGAAGCCCTAACTGGGTTTCGCCCTGAACGGGCAAACCAGGTGATCACGGAGGCAGTGATTGATTCACGCAAGGTTATCCCGGGCTCGATGTTCGTGGCGCTTCCCGGTGAGCGAGTTGATGGGCATGATTTTGTTGAATCGGCATTCCAACGAGGAGCCAGCCTGGCGCTCATCCAGCGGGAGCTATCGCAACCGGTGGATGTGCTTGACCTGCGCGGTGATATTAAGCCTCAAGGACCATCGCTGCCGGAGACGCCTTATTGCTTACTCGTACCGGATGCTCTGCAGGCATTGCAACGGATCGCCTATTTCTGGCGGCGTAAACTCAACCTGCGAGTTATTGGCATAACCGGTAGTGTTGGCAAGTCCACCACAAAAGAGTTGGTGGCAGAAGTACTTGAACAGCGTTACAGCACCTTAAAAAATCTAGGCAACTTGAATAACGAGATTGGCTTGCCGATATCCCTGCTGATGTTAAGTGAAGGTCACCAGGTGGCAGTGCTGGAGATGGGGTTTTACGTGCCGGGAGAGATCGCCATGCTGTGCGACATGGCCCTACCGCAGGTAGGGGTGATTACCAACGTGGGCACAGTCCATGCCGAGCGCGCCGGCTCGCAGGAAGCGATAGCTCGAGGCAAGGCAGAGCTGGTGGAATCATTGCCTGCAGATGGTGTGGCTATCCTGAACTACGATGATCCCTGGGTCCGTGAGATGGCCTCTAAAACCCGTGCCAAGGTGTTTTTCTATGGGCTGGACCCGCGTGCCGATCTGTGGGCAGACGAAGTGACCGGTCTCGGGCTGGAGGGAATTCGTTTCCGACTACATTATGGCAATGAAACCCTGCATGTGCGTGTGCCCTTGATCGGTCGCCATTCGGTGCATACAGCCCTGCGTGCAGCCGCAGTGGGGCTGGCTGAAGGCCTTACCTGGGAAGAGATTATCAGGGGATTGCGATCCGGTCACTCTCAGCTCAGGCTGGTGGCAGTGAGATCCGAAAATGGAGCGCTGCTCTTGGACGATACCTATAATGCTTCTCCCGAGTCGACCCTGGCAGCCTTGAACTTGCTGGACGAACTGGATGGGCGCAAAATCGCCGTCCTGGGCGATATGCTAGAATTGGGACCTTACGAGGTTCGTGGCCACGAGATGGTCGGTGTTCGGGCAGCTGAGGTTGTGGATGAGCTTGTCACGGTTGGTGAATTGGGCAGGATCATTGCAGTGTCTGCCCGGAAATCTGGATTGCCGGAAAGCGCGATCACACTGCTGGCAACCACCCAGGAAGCAATCCGGCATCTGGAACCACACCTGCAGAAGGAGGATGTCGTTCTGGTAAAAGGGTCACGAGGAATGCGCATGGATCGAATTGTTGCTGCGCTGGAGCACCGCCGATGACACAAGCTTCCATGTCAGTAGCCCTGGCGGGTTTGAGTTTCATGCTCACCCTGATTTGGGGAGCCCCGTTATTGCGGATCCTGAGGCACTTCAAGGTCGGTAAGACGATCCGTGTAGAAGGTCCGCAGCGTCACCTGACCAAAATGGGAACCCCGACCATGGGCGGCGTACTGTTTGTCTTGCCGGTGTTATTGCTGACAGCCCTGTTGAATGTCGGCTCCCTGGTGGGTTTCAGCGTGTTGGGGCGGTCCGTGTTATTGCCGATGGGTGTGCTGGTGCTCTACTCGCTGCTGGGAGCGATCGATGATTGGGAAGGGTTGCGTGGCCAGGGGATGCGCGCCCGGACCAAATTCTTCTTTCAGGTGGTGCTTGCCCTGCTGGCAGCGATCGGTCTGTACTATGTCCTGGACGTCTGGAATATGTACTTCCCGGGTGTCAAGGGCGAAGTGGAGATGAGTGGCCCGCTGTATGTCTTGATTGCGGTAATTCTGATCGTAGGCTTTTCCAACGCGGTGAACTTCACCGATGGCCTGGATGGCCTGGCAGGCTTGATCTCGGCCACTGCCTTTGCGGTCTATGGCGCGATCGCTCTATTGCAAGGACAAGACTACTTAGCCCGGTTCTGTTTCACCCTGGTGGGAGCGGTGTTTGGTTTCTTGTGGTTCAATGTGCATCCTGCAGAGCTGATCATGGGTGATACGGGTTCGTTATCTCTGGGAGCTACGCTGGCTGTCGTAGCGTTGATGACTGGTCAATGGCCGCTTCTGCCAGTGATCGCAATTATCCCGGTCAGCAATGTGCTCAGCGTGATGATCCAGACTTCTTACTTCAAGTACACCCGTAAGAAGTATGGCGAAGGGCGCAGGATTTTCAAGATGGCACCGTTGCACCACCATTTCGAGTTGCTGGGTTGGAGTGAGACGCAGGTTGTGCAGCGCTTTTGGCTGATCAGCCTGTTGACAGCCATGATCGGGGTTGCCCTGGCATTGGCATAGAAGAATACTGAACCTTAATAGTTGAGGAAAGTCGATTGAGCGATTGGAGCGGCAAGCGTGTTGTGATCATAGGCGCAGCCCGGCAGGGAATTGCCCTGGCGCGTTACCTGGCTCAACACGGCGCCCGGGTGATCTTGAATGATCGCCGTTCAGAGACCGAGCTGCAAGCTGCGCGGGCTGCTCTGGCTGATCTGGAAAGCCAAATCCGTTGGGTTTGTGGTGATCACCCCTTAGATTTGCTGGAAAGCGCTGATCTGCTGTGTGTCTCGGGTGGGGTTCCGTTGACCTTACCGTTGGTTGTTGAAGCTCGCCAGCGGGGTATACCCCTCTCGAATGACTCGCAGATCTTCCTGGAGGCGGCGGCTTGCAGGGTGATTGGCATTACAGGATCAGCCGGGAAAACCACTACCACAACCTTGGTTGGACGGATAGCCCAAGCGGCGCTTGCTGCCGGGAGGTTATTCGGCAAGGTATGGGTGGGCGGCAACATCGGGGTGCCCCTGATCGGTGTGCTGGGTGAGATGTCTGCCCAGGACCTGGCGGTGATGGAGCTTTCCAGCTTCCAGCTAGAGCTGATGACCCGCTCTCTCCAGGTGGCGGCAGTGCTGAATATCACACCAAACCATCTCGACCGGCATGGCAGTATGGCAGCCTATACCGCCGCCAAAGCCCGGATCCTGGCTTACCAATCCTCTGTGGATAGCGCCGTCTTAGGGCGGGATGATCCAGGGGCATGAGCCTGAGGGGCCAGGTGCAAGGACGGCTGGTATCCTTTGGCCTGAGCGAAAGCCCACCGGTAGTATCAGGAACCGATGAGACACAAGCGGATGTCTTCTCCCGAGACGGGGAGCTGTGGTTCAGGCAGGGAGGTCAGCTCACCTGGTTGATGTCCCGCTCCGCGGTGGTGTTGCGTGGCGACCATAACTTGCTCAATGTCTTGGCTGCTTGTGCAATATCCCTGGCAGCCGGCATACCGGAGCGAGTGCTGGAAGCAGGCGTGCGCGGATTTGGTGGGGTAGCCCATCGTTTGGAGTACGTCCGTTCGTGGGGCGGTGCCGATTGGTACAACGATTCGATCGCCACTGCGCCGGAGAGGACCATCGCCGCTATTCGCTCATTCACGGAGCCGCTGGTGCTGTTATCGGGCGGTAGAGATAAGGATTTGCCATGGGAAGAGCTGGCAGCTTTGATAAGCCGGAGGGTTGACCATTTGATCCTTTTCGGGGAAGCTGCGGAGAAGATCAACCAGGCGCTGGTGAGCGAGTTGGCTCTGTCTGGAGGTAGCGACCGGACTCTAACCGTGACCCGTTGTCCCGGTCTACGCCAGGCAGTCCAGGCGGCTTCCCAGGTTGTCCAGCCCGGTGATGTTGTGTTGCTCTCACCTGGCGGGACCAGTTTTGATGAATTTACAGATTTTGAGGAGCGAGGAGAATGTTTCAGACAGCTGGTGACGCAACTATAAATAGAGAGAAAAAATCTAAATCCCCATCTCGTAAAAGATCAGTACATCTGAAGATCGATGTGCCTTTACTGGTGGTGACGATTACCTTGGGGATCATCGGGCTGGTAATGGTATATTCAGCCAGCTGGGATTATTCCTATATGCTGTTTGATTCTTCCTCGCAGATCTTCCAGCGCCAACTGCTATGGTTCATTCTCGGTATAGGGTTGGCAACAATATTGACCTTTATTGATTACCGGATTTTCCGCAAGCTGGCTGTCCCGATGTTAATCATCACGGTCGCCTCGCTAATCCTGGTACTGCTGGTAAGCGATATGCGCAATAACGCAGTCCGGACTCTGGTCCAGGGCTCGATCCAACCTTCCGAGGCGGCTAAACTGGTCATGGTGATCTACCTGGCTGTGTGGTTGTTTTCCAAGCGAGACCAACTGCAAGATGTTAGCTTTGGATTAATCCCATTGGGAGCTATGCTGGGAGTGGTTGGTGGGTTAATCTTTGTCCAACCCGACCTGAGCGCAGTCATCACGATAGTCTTCCTCGGCGGGATGATGTTTTTCCTGGCAGGCGGAGACTTGAAGCAAATCGGGTTCCTGGCACTGCTGGCGTTGCTATTTGGATGGGTGGTGGTGGCGCTGAATCCAACCGGTAGCGAGCGTGTTGCCAGTTATTTGGCTGGCTTGCGTGATCCTTTTGCTGCTTCGTACCATGTGCAGCGATCGATGGAAGCATTTGTTCAGGGAGGCTGGTTTGGGGTAGGCATTGGTGATTCGCAGACCAAGCTGACCGGTCTACCGGTTCCGCCGACGGATAGTATTTTTGCGGTAATCGGTGAAGAGATGGGTGTGATTGGGACGACCATCCTGGTGATTCTATATACTGTGATGTTGTGGCGCGGCCTGGGGATCGCCCGCCGAGCCCCGGATGGTTTGGGAACACTGATGGCAGCGGGTTTGGTTATCTGGTTGGTGACAGAAGCCCTGGTTAACATGGCAGTAATGGTTGGTTTGCTCCCGTTTGCTGGAAATGCACTGCCATTTATCAGCGCGGGTGGTTCAAACCTGGTGGTTTCGTGCATGGCGGTTGGTATTCTCTTGAATATCTCTCGTTTGTCCGTCCAAAACCAGGAAGAGGAGGTAAAGTCATTCAGTGCGGTGGTTAATTTGCGCCGGTGGGACCGGCGGCGGCGTGTACCCCGCTCTCGCCGTGCTCAGCGCAGCGAGCAGTGAGGCGGAGCCGTATGCAGCGTTACCTGAACCAGCCGAGCAAGCCGCACCCGATATTCTGTGGGTGGGTGGCGAGGGTGGCATGGAGGCAGACCTGGTGAAACGAGCAGGCGTGTCTTATCAGACCATTCCTGCTGCGGGTATTCATGGGGTTGGCTGGCGCTCCTTGCCAGGCAACCTGTGGCGTCTGTGGCGCGGCTTTTTGAGATCACGGCAGATCTTGGGTGAATTTCGCCCGGATGTCCTTTTCTTTACGGGTGGTTACCTGGCTGTTCCTATGGCTATTGCCAGCCGGTTCCCCCTCAAAGGCGTACCACGTCCGCGCAGCCTGCTCTTTGTGCCAGATATTGAGCCGGGTTTGGCACTGAAAACCCTGGCGCGCTTCGCAGATCGGATTGCATTGACCGTTGATGCCTCGAGAGAATATATGCCTGCCAACGCCAACCTGACGGTAACCGGTTATCCAACCCGACCGGACCTGCGCTCGTGGGACAGGCAAGCCGCGTATAAAGCTTTTAAGCTGGAAACCGATTCGCCGGTGTTGCTGGTCTTTGGGGGAAGCAGCGGTGCCCGCTCGATCAACCGCGCTTTGCTGGCTTCGCTACCCAGGCTACTGGAAGAGATGCAGGTTGTTCATCTAACCGGAAGGCTGGATTGGCC
>JBFYSV010000045.1:0-10665 GCA_041301185.1 Anaerolineae bacterium | reverse complement strand
GGATGGATCGAGTCGGGACCATTCCGGCGGAAGAGGAAGAACTCGGGTTCTGGTCCGACATTGTAGGTCCAGCCCCTGACTTTGATCTTTGAAAGAATTTGCTTGAGCGTGCCGCGCGGGTCGCCCGGGAATGGGACGCCATCCGGCTGGAAAATATCACAGAAGACGCGCGCCCGTCTCAACTCAGCTGGGCTCCATGGCAGCACGGCATAGGTCTCCGGATCGATCACCAGGCGCATGTCGCTCTCCTGGATGCGGGCAAAACCTTCCACTGAAGATCCGTCGAACCACACACCGTCTTCTAATGCGGAGGGTAACCGCTCGACCGGGAAATCTACGCTCTTGACTGCGCCGGTGACATCGGTGAACTGGAGCGAGATAAACCTGACATTGTCCGCCTTCACCTGGGAAAGTAATTCTTTGTTGTTCATAAGTCCTCCTCAAAGATATATAAAAAATGACGTCTTTTGAATGGACGTCTTTTGTAATACCTGAAAACCTTTTCCGGTTAAGATTACCGGGGCGGGGTTTCCGGTGACCTTATCTTAAGGTTGTTTTTCTTTGCTTTCAGATGCCGCACTGCTGCTGGACTCCGTCCCTTTGGCAGTTTCATCAGATTTGTCTTTTGTAGCAGATCGATTGGCGCCAGATGGGGACCGGTGGTCTGTCGCATAGAAGCCAGACCCCTTGAAAACGATGCCCACCGGCATATATACCTTGCGCAGAGCTTTTTTGTGGCACTCCGGACATATCGTCAATGAGGGGTCACTGAAATGCTGCTGTCGCTCGAACTGCACCCCGCAGTTTTCACACCGATACGTATAAATTGGCATTCAAAAACCTCAATTACAAAACCAAAGCACTCGCACGTGCTTTACACAAAAAGTGATTATAGCGCGCTCACCAGGGATTGACAAGGCTATATTTGCCGGTCCGGCTGCTGAAAGTAATCACTCGCATCAAAGACCGGCAGGGTGAAAACAAAATCGCTGCCCCCGGTGGGATTCGCCTCCACCCAGATCTGACCCGAATGGGCCTCAACAGCCAGCTTGCAGAATGTTAACCCCAAACCCGTGCCCCGCCTGCGCCCGCGCACGCCAGGTATCTGGCTGAAACGCTCGAATATTTTCTGGCGGAACTCCTCGGGAACACCCGGCCCGTTATCTCTAACCCGCACCACAACCTCTTTCTCCTGACCCAGCTCGGCAAGTACAGTGATCTGCCCGCCCGAAGGAGAATATTTCAAGGCATTATCCACCAGGTTAGCTACTACCCGCATAATTTTCGCCTGGTCTGCATATAGCGGCGGCAGACCAGCAGGAATCTCATTCCGCAAGATGACTCCATACTCCTTGGATTGAGGCAGAAAATCGTTCAGCGCGCTGCTGACGATAGTACGCAGATCGACCATGGATTGCATGATCTCCATCTTTCCCGATTGCATCCGGGCGATATCCATCAACGTTTCTATCAACCCGAGGACCCTCTGCGCGCCTCTCCGGGCAACCTGCAAAGCCTGGGTGGTTACCTCGACATCGTCCCCGCCGCTCTCAGGCAAGGTTGTCTCCATCACTTCCAGCGCCCCCAACACCGCGCTGACTGGCGATCGCAAATCGTGGATCAGTGTCTCGCCGATCAGCTCGCGTGCCTGACTCACCCGCTCCTCCTCTGTGACGTCTCTTAGAACAAGCACCCATCCAACTGCGCGCCCAGATTGCCCGCGGACCGCCCATAGCGCCCGCTCCAGGGTCTTCTCACCGTGCTGATCTTTAACTTTCACCCTGGTCTTTTGTAACTCGGGAGCCTGTAAGCCGTCCAGCGTTTCTACCAGCCTGTCAACTTCTGAGACAGAGAAACCAATGGATGAGAGCGTTTGGGTGGTTAAGCCGGTTAAGCGCTTGCCTACCAGATCCGCTATGCTCTGGTCGGTGAGCATCTCAAGAGAGCGGTTTGCCAGAATGATCTCTCCACCATGTTCCAGCAACAAGATCCCCTCGCCAACCGAGTTCAAGACGGCTGCCAGGCGGTCGCGTACGTTGGTAACATCAGTAAAGAGCAGAGCATTTTGCAAGGCTATTGTGCCCTGGGCAACGATCGCCTGGAGTAGCTGCATATCATCGGGCTGAACCGGAGTGTTCCCAGATGCCTGCAGCACTGCCAGCCCCAATGGCTGACCGCCGGACACCATCGGAAACACCAAACCAGGCTGAGACTCAAAACCGGCGCTGAGGCTGCGCCAATCTTCTTCCCAATCATGGGTAGCCTGGGCGATGCCTGCCAAACCAGCTATCTGCTCAGCCAATTGCTCGCTGATCTCTCCACCCCCCGGGATGGTCTCGGTCAACTCAAACTGGTGAGATGCCGGGTTCCACAGATATAAACCAACGATTTGTGATTCGACCGCCGAGTGTATTGCCTGCCCGATGGTATCCAGGACGGTCTTTGGCTGGAGGTTGCCAGCCAGGCTATTGCTGAGCATGTACAGCGTAGATAGCTCTTGCAAGCGGTGCTGCGTCTCCCGGTATAGATCCGCATTCATTACCGCTACTGCTGCCTGGTTCGCCAGCTGGCTGACAAAAGCCTCATCGTTTCCGGTAAAACCTGCCTGGACCTCGCTCTCCAGGCTGATCACTCCTAACACATGGGAGTGATGGATCAGGGGCACGCTGAGGTGAGAGCAGGCAGGTTGCCTGGTCTGACCACCATAGCTGGCTTCCTGCTGGATACCGCTGACATTGATCACTTTCTGCCCTTGGATCGCCTGCCCCCAAATGCCGTCATCCAGTGCAAGCTGATCCCAGGCGGATGAATAACCTCGCTGAGCCTTAACCCGCAGGCACTGGGCGGCACCATCCAACAGGGCAATCATCCCAGCCGTCGAGCTGGTGAAATCCATGGCGTAATTCAGGATCAATTCAAACAGGCGGTCGGAGTAGATTGCTCCTGCCAGCTCGCGGCTGATCGTCTCCAGGATGGAAAGCTGGTGCACCCGCCGGGAGAGCGCCAGGTCGGTCCTGCTATGGAGGCGGGCATTGGCTACTGCCATCGCAGCCTGGGCGGTGAAGGATTGGAATAGCTCCACCTCCTCGGACAGGAACTCGTGGGCATCATCATAATAAACTGCCAGGTATCCGATCTGTCCATCCGGTGAGATCAGCGGGAAATTACCAATCGCACCGATTCTCTCTCTCTGCAGCCATGTCCAATACTCTTCACCGACCATTGGGATGCTATCAGTACCGTTCGCGGCAATTTGGGTGTCGGGCAGCAAATCGGTGCGTCCCGTGCGCAGGCATTGGGTACGATTATCCTGGGCATACGGAATGGTGCGGTTTGCAGCAATAAACTCTGATGAAAGCCCGCAAGCATGCTCCAGTTCCACCCTGCTGGTTTCCAGATCGAGGATATAGATCGCGCTGCGCCGCCCGCTACCCACCTGGGTGACATACTGGCACACCTGCGATAAGACATGCTCGGCGTCCAGGCTTTCGGTGATATTCATTGTGAACTGGTTCAGCGTTTCCAGCTGGGACACCCGGCGCTGTAGTTGCTCGTGGAGCAAGGCGTTGGCAATTGCCACACCTACCTGACCCGACAGGGTGACAAACAAATCCAGGTCGCCAGGCAGGAAAGAATGCTGGGGAGAATCGGTAAAGACTGCCAGGCAACCAATCGCTTCATCCGATGAGAGCAATGGCACGCCCATCCATGCTGCCGGAGCGCCCTCGCCAGCCGGCAGACCAATCCGCACCAGCTCCTGGCTTGCGTCTGTGGGGATTAAAATCGGCTGTCTTTCCAGGATCACCCGGTCGGTTAGGCGGTCTGCCAGCGCCCGCGGCGCCCAGCTTTGCCGGATTCCGTGCTTCACCGCCAGCGGATACCAGATTTTTTCATCCCGCCGGTCATAAATAGCTATGTAGAAGTTATCGACTCCAAAATGCTGGCTGACCTGGTGCTGCAATGCGGGGAGCAGCTTCGCCATATCCAAGGTTGCCTGGATCGTCTGGCTGACCTGGTGCAATGTATTCAGTTCCTGGCTCAGGCGACGCTGCTCGAGGGTTGCCTGCCTCAAATAAAACAAAAGCCCCGCCAGAATGATGCTCACGCCTGCTAGAGCCAATAAGACCCACAGACCTATCATTGAGTAGGAAAGCAGCATTGCCAGCACAAAAGGTACTGGTAGCCATACCAGAATCAAAAACCATCTCAGGTCACGCCGGTAGCGACTGGTTCGGTGCTCGCCTCTCAACAATGCATCAGCCAGGATGATCAACGAGTAGAGGAGCGAGAACCATAAAGCCGGAGAAAGCACAGCCAGGAGAGAAACGCCTCCAGACGTTATGAAACCGCTGGCACCTGCCCAGCCCGACACTCCAAGGGCAGCAAACAGGGAAATTGACATCGAAGCGAAGGCAACCAGCGTATCCCCCCAGCTCACCTGCGGCGAGAGGGGTAACCGTCTGGACCAAACCGAGCGGCGCGCCAGATGACCAAGCACCAGTCCCAATCCGACAGCCCATCCAGCCAGGGCAGCATTGGTTAATAATCCGCCACCGATGGCAAGGATGTGAGTGAGAGCGAAATTCTTATGAAATAGATCGATCGGAAATAAATAGATGATAGCCACCGCAACGGCAATGATCGCCCCCGCCGTGATCTCGTTGGGCGCAATTTGGGTATTGATCGAGGTGATCAGCAAGATCAAGAACCCGGCAAGAATTAGAAGCAAGCGGGGCAAATTCATGTCGCGGCTCAGAAGGTAACTCACAAGCACATTCCAGATAAGCTGATGTTTTGCTGGAGCGTTCCTGGTACAGAACAGTCTAAATTATAACTTCAGTTTGGATACCTGACCAAGCACTCGAGGAGTAAAGTTATTATGGCGTGGGAGTCAGGGTATAGGTCTGGGTCACCGTTCGGGTCAAGGTGGGTGTACGGGTTGCCGTCGGGGTAGGGGTGCGCGTGGCAGTGGCTGTCTTGGTCGGGGTGGAAGTGCGGGTACTGGTTGGGGTGCGAGTCGCCGTGGGAGTCCGGCTGGGTGTTGGCGTGTAAGTAGCCGTCGCCGTAGGCGTCCTGGTTCGGGTGGGAGACGGGGTGAAGGTGGGCGTATTGGTGGGAATGGTGAGCGTAGCGATCCGCCGGTTGGCAAGAGAAGTCCAATCGAGTGGAAACACAGCCTCGTCCAGTGCCAGCAGGGCTTTCCAGTCCGCCAGCGCCTCCCGAGCCCTGCCCAGGATTTCGAGCACCTGCGCCCGCCAGTAGAACAAGCTGGCTTGTTGCTCGCTGGTTTCCGCCAGCTCCTGGCTGTTATCCATGACCAGGTACCCTTCTTCGAAGCGCTCAGCAACGATTAAAGCTCTCCCAAGCGCCAGGTTCAGCTCAAAGGAGCGCTCACCCAGCCGCCGAGCCGCCTCCAGGTCGTTGATTGCTTTCTGCCCTTCGCCAAGATCAACGTAAACCAGCCCGCGTTTAAAATAAGCTCCCGGATTCTCGTCGTCCAATTCGATGGCATGATTGTAAGCCAGCACAGCAGCCTCCAGGTCTTGACCCAGGAGATAACGCGCCCGCCCGAGCGCCAGCCAGGCTTCCGGATTGTCCTCAATATACACAACATACGTTGCCAGGGCTTGCTCTGCCTCATCCAGCTCTCCAGATGCCAGAGCTGCCTGGCCAAGGGTCAGGTAAGCCGGCAGCAGGGTGATGTCCAGATCATTTGCCCGGCGAGCAGCAGTGAAAGCGTTTTCAAGATCGCCGGCTACCAGGGCAAGCCGGGCCTGGAGCAGATGGAGCATGGGAGATGCCGCTAACAGCTGCTCGGCCTGAGCCAGATCATCTGCGGCTCCTTCCAGATCACCCTGGCTTATCCGGTATGTTGCTCGCTCCAGGTACGCATCTCCGAGAAACGGGTCATACTCGAGCGCCAAATCAAGGTCATCACCTGCTTCTGCCAGCGGGTCAAGGGCAAGTCTGGCGCGGGCGCGCCCCAGGTAAGCAGGCGCAAAATCCGGGAACTGGTCCACCACCAGGTTATAAGCCCGGATGGCCTCCTGAGTATCGCCTTGCTGGCGATACACCTCTGCAATGTAATAGAGAATATCTGCCGTGGCTGGTTCTACTTGCTGAAAATAGCGCAGGGCATTTTCCCAGTCCTGGCGCTGGTAATAGCGCAGAGCAACGCGATAAGACTCGCTGATGGCGTGGGGAGTGTTCACGTAGAGCGGTGTGGGGGTATAGGTTGCTTCCAGCAGCATCCACAATGGCCTGGGACCGCTATCGGTGGGTACTGGGGTGCTGGTGGCCGCCTGGGTTGCGCCGAGGTATGTAGGTGTGGGGGTATAGGTAGGCGCTTCACCGGGTGTGCGGGTCGGTCGAGATGCAATTCTCTCAGGGCGCAAGCCGGGCAAGAATATCGCCCCCAGGATCAAGCCCGCAACCAGCAAGCCGACCAACACCAGCACAGTCACCCGTACCACGGGCCGCGCCAATAACCCTCGCAGGCCTGCCGGGGGTTCCTCTTCATATTGTAGCGCCCACTTACGGGCAATGGGTGGCTGGGGTGTAATGGTTTCGCCCGCAGGCAGGAGCCCAGAAAGGATCAAGCCTTGCCGGGCAGCCGCATTTTCAGGATCGTACCTGAGCACGGTTTGCAGACAGTACACCCGTTCTTTTGCCGAATCCACAACCGAGCTTAACCACAACCAGTAGGTCGGATTGGTTTGGTCTGCGCGCAACAAACGGGTCAGCAGGTCACGAGCACGCGCCCGCTGTCCAGCCCGGATTGCATCCAAAGCTTCGCGCAGCATGACGTCTTCAGCCATATCACTACCTTCTTCAAGCAGTTTAGCATAGGCAAGCCCCACACACAAGGAGGTAAGCGTCTCGTGAGGTTATCAACTCTGATAGGTTAGTAGTTATGCGGTTCGTCTCAAGGAGAAAACAATAAGAGACCGGCAGATCTGAGAGCCGATCCCTTGTCAGTGATTATGGAAAATGTTCTCGAATGAGCTATAACCCCACCGAGAGGAGAGGAACCGGGGTAAACACCAGGACAAAAATCACCAGACCCAGGATCGCCACCGCTCTTCTCTGAGGGTCAAGAGAAGTGATCTGATCAAGGGGTTCGGCATGCATCCGGCCAAGCAAGAAGATCAAAAATGCCCACAGCCACCAACCAGGCCAGAAAAATCCCAGCATAACCAGCGCAACTAGAATGAAGGGAAGCAAAACTTCAGCCTTCTTTCCAAAAAGGACGTAAATCACGTGACCACCATCCAGCTGCCCAGCGGGGATCAGATTCAAGGCGGTAACCAAAAGACCCGCCCAACCAGCCCAGGCAACGGGGTGCAGCATCACATCCAAACCACCCAGGGGGAGCGGTTGCCCGGTGAAAAAGTAGCGAATCCAGTAGGTGAGAGGCGATAAACCGCCAAAATCACTGGGCGAGGGCAACAGCTGCCCAAAAACAAGGAATTTCGAAAAGAGGTACAGCAGCGAGTTCCCCTCGATGGTCAAACCGGACCCGGCAGGCAGGTAAGTTGGAATAGAACCAATCTGTGAAAGGCTCAAGCCTAAGATCAAAACGGGGATAGCAATTACCAGCCCGGCAAGCGGTCCGGCAATGCCAATATCCAGCAGGATGCGCTTGTTGCGGGGCGGCTCTTTGAGCTGGATGAATGCCCCCATGGTCCCAAAATAGCTGAGCGGGAAGGGGATAAAATATGGCAGGGTCACATGGGTTTTATGATAGCGACCTGCCAGGTAATGACCGAACTCGTGAGCCAGCAAGATCGCCAACAGGCTAACGGTAAATGCCAAACCTCCCCCCAGGCTTTCCAGAATATAGGGAAGCATGTCTTGAAATGACGGAGTGGCTGGTCCTGAATAGATGCCGCCAAGCGTATACAGCGTGCCCGCAAACAGGACGCTCAGCACCGTGGCAATAAACAAGGCGATATTCACCCACACCTTTGAGCGACCAGCCCGGATAATACCTGGCACCAACAGGATCACGTGCCGGTCTTTTTCCCGCCGGAAGAGCGGGGTGATATCCTGGGCACGCAGTGTAGATGCAATCTGGTCGTAAGCCATCTCGGAGTCCTGGTCGCGCAACTTGCCACGGTAGCGGACCAGGTATCCCTTTTTGGCGTCTCCGAGGGTGTAGTCGTCGATCAGCATATAGCGCGAGACGATAGAAGTAAGTTGCTCAGTGTCAACAGGAAGCATATCAATCAACAAATGGTCGAATAGTGAAAATTCATCACAAGGATATTGTACCGGAAATACAAGGCGGGAGTGGATGGGAGTCGAACCCACCGCGGCCCGCAACGCGACCCGCCACCGGTTTTGAAGACCGGGGAGCCCACCGGGACCCAACCACTCCCTTCCGATCAAAGCGCAGAGATTATATCAGATACTCGTTACGCAATTCGGGGATAATTGACTTCGAACCCGGTAAATCTAACCTGTTATCTAAAGAGCGAGTGTATACTTATACCATCAGGTATTGGAACGGCATCCTGTGTGAAATAGTAACCTTATCGCATGATCTTTACGACCCCATCCCTGATAAGTGAAGGACCCGATGACGACTGACACACAACCCACCGGCAATGAACCCCACGCCAACCCCGGGCATACTCCAGATGACAACGAAGCTGACGTAGTCTGGACTTTTCGGGGTTACCGGCTAAGATCCAGTGAGTTTAACACCGCAATGGTGCATTTCTTCCGTGCCGAGATCCAACGCGCAAATGTCTGGCGCACTCGTCTGGACGCCACCACCAACTGGGCTGTGGTGGCGACAGGTGCCTCGCTCACCATCGCCTTCAGCCCATCGGGCTTCCACGGGGTCATCCTGCTGAACGCTCTCCTGGTGACGATGTTCCTATTTATCGAAGCCCGCCGTTACCGCTACTACGAGCTTTGGAGTTACCGGGTGCGCTTGCTCGAGACCGATTTCTACGCCGCCATGCTGGTGCCGCCCTTCCAACCTGCCCCGGACTGGGCCGAGAGCCTGGCTGAGCATCTCCTTCACCCGCAGTTTCCGATCTCGATGTTAGAAGCTGTCGGACGCAGGCTGAGAAGGAATTACCTGTACATTTACATAGTCCTGGGTCTTGCCTGGATTGCCAAGGTAGCTGTAATTCCAACCACAATCAAGAGTTGGGATGAGTTGACCAGCCGAGCTGCCATCGGGGGGATATCAGGTGCTTCTGTCTCCCTTGTAATGCTAGCATTTATAGTCACACTGGTTGTCGTTGGTATATTAACCGCAGGGTTGCATCGAGCGACCGGAGAAGTCTTACCGCGCTTTGCTGCCGAGGGAGGTATCGTTTTCAACACAAAAACCAGCGCTGCCAGCGATACTCCCACCCGCCCCTGGTTTCGCCTCAGCCGCCGGCGGCAACAGCTCCTGGCGCTGATTATCACCGACAATGCCAAATCGGTCAGTGAAAATATCCTGGAATACATGCGCCGCGGTGTGACTGCTATGCCGGGAACCGGGATGTACACCGGTGCCTCGCATTCCGTACTGATCTGCGCACTGACCATTACCGAAGTCAACCACCTGAAAAAGCTGGTTAGCGATGCTGATCCTAAAGCATTTGTGATTGTGACCCCTGCCCAGGAGGTGTTAGGACGAGGTTTTATCCCATTATCTCAATAACCCGTAACCCTTGGCTCTCGGTCTCGCACGCGGGACGGGCAAGCCATAAAAGCAATCGATCCGCCTGGCTTGAGTTAAGCTATAATTATGCAATGTTAAGTAATCTAAACCTATTTGACTTCTCTTAACCGGTCGCTCGGCTGGTTTTTATCCAATCCATGAGCCCAGGAAATAAAAAACTTGATGAATGGTGAGCAACACCCGGCTAACAAGCTAAAACGGCTGAAATGGGTGATACTCTCCTTAACGGTCATCACCATTTCAGCCGGTTTGCTCCTGAATGCCTACCTTCAGGGTGCTCCTTATTCATACTTCCTCACCTGGCTGGTCGGGGTCATTGTCGCGATTATCCTGATTGAGCTCGCTTTTCGCCGGATCACCTCCATCCAGAGTCAGCTCACCAATGCATCCCGAGAGACGCAACTGCTGGAGCGGCAGCAATCTTCGTTGCTGCGACTGAGTGACAGGCTGGCATCGATTACCGATATTGAAAATATCTGCCAGATCATCTCTCAAGAATTGCAACTGACCTTAGGAGAAGATTACCAGATAAGCTGCCTGATACACGCCATCGACGGGGAGGCGCTTGAATATCCTGCTGCCAGGCAAATCCCAAAAGTCCCGGCAGGCACGGGTGATGCAATAGAACCGGGGGATGGATCTCTCGATGCACCTCCTGGCGAATCTCCCAAAGGCGGATTTTCAGGGATCATGCACCAGGTGAGCTTCCCGATGCAGGTGGGGAATAAGACCATTGGCGAGCTAATCCTAGAGAAAGAGACCGTTTTTGAACTGGCCGGGGATCGCCTATCGATCATGCACAGCGTAGCAAACCAGGCTGCCCTGGCGATTGAAAATTCGAGGCTGATCGAGCTGCATAAGTCGTACCAGCGAGAGACAGAGCGCCGGGAAACCGAGCTGCGCGTACGAGAGCGATATCTGAGCCTGCTCAATGAAATCACACGTACCACCATGAAGACCCAGGAGTTCCAGGAAAT
>JBFYSV010000044.1:0-3737 GCA_041301185.1 Anaerolineae bacterium | reverse complement strand
GACCCGGACAGCATCACCAAAAAACAGGTTGGCTGGCGCGATACAGATGGTGACGGAATCATCGACTTGATGGATACCCGACCGTCCGTACTATTTTCACCTTATTATCAAGACCCGACATCCGAGACAATTTTGACTTATTCCGAAGCGGGGGATCGGAAATATCGCGCTTATGACAACCCATTATCAGCTGTGGTTTGTTTAAACCGTCCCGCTGATGAGTGTTTTCACTCTTATTATCATGATGTGACTCCTGACAACCTGGCGATAACGATCAACAAAATCCAGAAAGTGCAATTCCGCATCGATAATAAACCCTGGAGCGACGATCCTGATTATTTGGCTGACGCGCAAGATGGCAACTTCGATTCAGACTCCGAAATTTATACATTTACCACCCCTGGGCTGGATGGCGGTAAGCGCAAAATCGACGTCCGCGCCCAAAATACAGCCAGTAATTATTCGCTGGTAATGTCAGACTACGTTACGATTGCAGACCCCCCAGGCAACGACTTATTCATAGACCGGATTACTATTCCCTTCCTGGCTTATAACCATGCTGTCAGCACAGAATCGATTGCCGATGAAGATGAAGATGATCCTACCGACCCGCTGCCGCTATCTGCCACATGCACAAACACTCGGAAAGGGAAACGTTCTGTGTGGTATCAATATACTGCCACTGGAAGTGGAGAAATTTATCTGGATACCTACGGCACCGACTACACCACCGTGCTTTCGGTTTGGGAGGATAAAGATGGAAGCGGTAGCATCACGAATGACGAGCTTGTGGAGTGCGCCGATGGCAGCAGTGGGAACCCCGCAGAGTTATTTTTCCCGCCAGAAGCCGGCATTACATATTATTTCATGATTAGCGAATACAACAATATTGCGGATTCTTCTGCTGCTGATATCGATTCTGATGTCATTGGGCAGGCAGGCGGACTATTAATATTCGATGTATCTGAAATAAAAAACCCTTCCTATTTACCAATGTTGTTCAAAAAAGCATTTGGTGGAGCATATAACTCTGCATTTTATATTCAAAATGTGAGCAATACTGTTCCAACCAAGATTATTATCAGGTTCCACAATAATGCTGGTGGCCTGGATTGTTCGCTATCAGAAGTCATAGCGCCGTTGGCTTCGCAAGGGTGGTGGCTGCCGAGTCTAGATTGTTTGCCCGATAATTGGGTAGGTAGTGTTTATGTGACATCTACGCAGCCTATTGTAGCAGTAGCGCGGCCCCATGTTGGCAATGAGGTCATGACGTACAATGGGTTTACAACAGGCGCGACAGAATCATATGTGCCGATGCTGTTCAAGAACGCGTTTAGCGGAGTATACAAATCGGCGTTTTATGTTCAGAACGTTGATACTCTCGCTGCCGCGAACGTGAATATCGATTTTTATAATGTAGACGGCATTTTAAACTGTACCATTACTGACACTATACAACCCTTGGCCTCAAAAGGCTGGTGGACTCCAACCTTAAGCTGTTTGCCCGAAGGCTGGGTGGGAAGCGCTGTCGTTACATCTAATAGAAATATTGTGACGGTTGGGCGTCCTCATGTCGGCATCGAGGTGATGACTTATAACGGTTTTGCATCTGGCAACGCAACCTCCTACCTGCCTATGTTGTTTAAGAATGCGTTCGGCGGAGGCGAATATAAATCTGCTTTTTATGTTCAAAACATTCATGATTCGAATACTGCTAATATCACAATCAAATATTATAACGATACAGGTACCTTGAACTGCATGGTTACTGACACGGTTGCGCCATTGTCATCCAAAGGATATTGGCTAACCAGCATAGGCTGTTTACCTGATGGTTGGGTAGGCGGTGTGGAAGTGACCTCCGATGAGCCGATTGTTATGGTCGGGCGTCCACACGTCGGCACGCAAATAACCACATACAACAGTTTTTCCGCCGGCTCCATCGACTCTTTTGTTCCAATGTTGTTCAAAAATGCGTTTAGCGGCGGTTTGTACAAAGCAGCATTCTACATTCAAAACGTCAATCCGTATGATACTGCCAATGTCACCATAAAATACTATAACAGCGCTGGAGACTTGGCTTGCACACTGACAGGCACTGTTTCGCCGCTGGCATCCCGAGGCTACTGGCTACCAACAGAAGTTTGCCTGGTAAATGGCTGGGTGGGCGGCGCGGTGGTTACAGCTGACCAGCCAATTGTGACGGTTGGGCGTCCGCACATCGGTGCGCAAATTACAACGTATTCTGGCTTTTCTGCTGAAAGTCAAAACCCATAATGTGATAGATTAGTTCAGGTTGCTTACGAAAAACACCAATTGGCAGATGAATTGGGCATCGAAATTCGCGCTGCCCGTTATCCGTCAACGACAATTAAAAACATCCATGGGGATGGGTAGGGGGCGGGTGGACGTGGTGCGGTTGGGGTTAGCCCCAGCCGCACCACCTTGCTTTGTGGGTGCGGGGATTTATGCCAGGCAGGTGAGTAATTTCTGGAACGTCCCGAAGACTGATACCGGATTGTTAGCCAACCGATAGGTTCGCTTGGGCTTGTCCTGTTACACTGTACACTGATTACTGAATACTGGAACCTGAAAGGATCCCCCATGCTCTCGAAACTCCGCGAACCCGTCAGTGGCTTGACCCACCTCGGCGGGGCGATCGCCGCTTTGATCGGTCAAATTGTCTTGCTGGTCCTGGCCTCCAGCGGGCTGGAAAAACTCATCTCGTCGCTGGTTTACGGCCTCAGCCTAATCGGGCTGTTTTCGGCCAGCGCCGCCTATCACCTGGTCAGCGCCGGGCCGAAAGTCACTAAAATCTTGCGCAAACTGGACCATTCGGCCATCTACCTGCTGATAGCCGGAACCTATACCCCGTTCTGCGTCAACGCCTTCAGCGGATTCTACCGCTGGGGCCTGCTGGCGATTGTCTGGGGCATTGCGATTGCCGGAATCGTTGTTAAATTGTTCTATATGGGCGCGCCGCGCTGGCTGTCGGCGGGCATCTACGTGCTGATGGGCTGGCTGTGCCTGATGGCAGTCGGCGAGATGACCGTCGCGCTGACGCCGTTTACGCTCGGCTGGCTGATTGCGGGCGGGGTGATCTATACCCTGGGCGCTGTCGTCTATGCCACCAAAATTTTCAACTTTGTGCCAGGCAAGTTCGGTTTCCACGAAGTCTGGCACATCTTCGTCCTGCTTGGCGCGCTGGCCCATTTCGTGGCCGTGCTGGGGGTCATCCTGCCGGTTGCATAATGCTCTTATCCACCAATCTGCACGAATTTTCGCTAATCTTTTTGGAAAGCCGTGCAAATTTGCGCGAGCCTCCCGCAATTAGCGCGGATTAGTGGATTCTTTTTTGAAACCGGGTTATAATAGAACGCCTGTTCCCTCCACGACCCGGAGAAAACCATGCACCCCTTCCAATTGACAGCCCCCTTTATCCCCACCGGCGACCAGCCCGAAGCGATTGCCTCGCTGGTGAACGGCGTCCGCCACGGACAGAAAAACCAGGTGCTGCTCGGCGCCACCGGCACTGGCAAAACCTTCACCGTCGCCTCGCTGATCCAGGAATTGCAGATGCCCGCGCTGATTATGGCGCACAACAAGACCCTGGCCGCCCAGCTTTATTCGGAATTCAAGGATTTCTTTCCCAACAACGCCGTCGAATACTTCGTCTCGTACTACGATTACTACCAGCCCGAAGCCTATGTCCCGCGTCACGATCTGTACATCGAAAA
>JBFYSV010000043.1:0-18583 GCA_041301185.1 Anaerolineae bacterium | reverse complement strand
CCTTCGAGATTTGCAGCTCATCCAGGATATCCCGGATCGCCATCTTCTCGTAGCCTTTGGTGTAGATCAGGCGCTGAGCCGAATCCAGGATCTCGTTCCGTCTTGCGGTGTATTCTTCTTCCTTGATGGTGCGAGCCATAGCAATTCCCTAAATAATAAACCGACGGTCGGTTTTTTATTTTAGGGAAATTATATCCGCTAAGCGGGTGGGAGTCAATCTTGAATCCCGCCCTTCGACTGTGCGAAGACCGCTCCGCTCAGGGCGAGGCTACAACCATTTGCAGCGAATTTGCGGAACCCCGAAGAAAAAAGGCGGAGCAAGGGAACCCTTCCCTGGCTAGGCGCGTCACTTCTTCTCCGCCCCTACAAAAAACTCTGCGCTCTCCGCGTCTCCGCGGTGAAACATGGGTGTGTACTAATATTTCGCGGGAGTATTGGGCTGATAGAGCGCCTTGCCAAATTTGAACTTGCGCCAGGGGTTAGTTTTCGGCTTTTGACAATCAGCTTCTTGTTCAAGGCGAGCAAGTGCAGATTGAATAAGCCGCTCGTCAATCATTGGTATTGGCGGAGATACGAGTACAGGAGTAGGAACGATCCGCGATTGGTGCAATTTGCGTTGGCGCAACCTGGCTTGTTGACGTAAACCTGTTTCGATCTTTGGCCACTCTTCTTTCCACCGGTCAGAGCAAATGATATTGCGAATAGCGAGCATGGGGTTGACATGGTGATCAGCCCAATGCATGCCTGAGCCTTTCAAACGGGCTTCCACAACCAGTTTGTTCCCACTTTCCACGATCCCGCTCCCAATTGGCCAGCCTTGAGCCTGAAAGCGTGGATATTGCATTTGTTCTTTTCGTTTTTCTAGGTAGGCAAAATTGCTGGCGATGGGTTCCACCGCAGGATTTTCTTGCACGAGCTGACGAAATTCGAGCAGAAGTTCATCGGCACCATCCTGTTTCAGGCGGTGTAGATGATCACCCAGCCAGGCTTGGCTTTCTGGGGTGTGCTCCCCGAACAAAGCTTCTCCAATCCTGTTCACATGCTCGGCTGCATGGGGAAAATCCAGGATACGCGTGGCGTGCGGACAATGATAATCGGTGAAGCCCTGTTCCCATTCTGCCCCATCCATAATCGCAGCGACTTCTTTGGCATGTTCTACTCCTCGGCGATGCATTTCTACCAACGCCAGCCGTTGAAATACTTCTGCGCTCACTTTTCGAGAAAAATAGCTCAGCTTTCGAGCATGCGCTATGCTTTCTCCGTTCTTCTCGACGACCGAGTGTACTTCTCCAATCACCAGGGTTCTCACTTCTGCCCACACGCCATGCAATAATGGCACCATTGCTCCATCTGCACTGATCTGGATTTTGTCGGCTTCCTTTTCCGCTACAGGTGCTTCTTTCTCCAACCGCTCGACTTCCTGTTCCTGCATCTGCTCGTAGATTTTCCCCGCCTCTTCTGTGTACCTTTGGCTCATCCCCCGGCTTACCTCAATCCCCATGAAATCCCCAAATAATACCACCGCTTTCTCAAATGGCACCCAACCTGATAACCTTACCAAGCATTCATGCCCATGGGGAGTCAATGACCCAGGCAATAACTCTAACTCCTCATCGAGGGGGAAAAATCCCTTGCCCGCACCGTGGACAAACACCATATTCTCGCTCCAGCTCAACTTCCTGCCCTCCCCGCGTTTGCAGCTTGCGCTTTTTCTTCCCTTTCTTTACCAATTTCGCCCCACAATTCGGGCACACCGCATCTCTGCTGCCCTGTTCCCATTCCGCCTGTGCACTACTGATCGCCGCATCCGATATCATCCGCACGCGTAACACGGATAGACGCTTATCGACTTCTTCCTCAATCTCCCGAAACGTCGCTTTGGGGTGCTGTTGTCGCCATTCCGCCATCCCGCTGATGACTTCTTCGCTCATTACGCTCCAGCGCTTTCGCATCTCGTCGCCGTTCATGCCTGCCTCCTTGTTCCTATTCCCCTATATTACACCTCCTCCGAAATTTTGTGACACACCCGTGCTGGAATACTTCGACGCGACTCTCATCGGCTTGACTGCCACCCCCAGCAAGCAAACTTTTGGCTTCTTTCAGCAGAACCTGGTGATGGAGTACCCGCGCCAGCGGGCGGTGGCAGACGGGGTCAACGTGGATGGGGAGGTGTACCGCATCCGCACCCGCATCACCGAGCGGGGCAGCACCATCGAGAAAGGCTGGTGGGTGGGACGCAGGGACAAGCGCACCCGCCGCCAGCGCTGGGAGCAGCTGGACGAGGATTTCTCCTACGACCCGAATGAGCTGGACCGGGATGTGACCTCTCAAAGCCAGATCCGCACGATTCTCACTGCGTATAAAGATAGCTTACCAGAGCTTTTCCCCGGGCGGGTGGAGGTGCCCAAGACGCTGGTCTTTGCCAAAGATGACAACCACGCCGAGGAAATCGTGCGCATCACCCGCGAGGTGTTCGGCAAGGGGGATGACTTCTGCCAGAAAATCACCTACCGGGCTGCTGGCGCCCCGGAGAATCTGATCAGCGCCTTCCGCACCGGCTATAACCCGCGCATTGCCGTGACGGTGGATATGATTGCCACCGGCACCGACATCAAGCCGCTGGAGGCATTGCTCTTCATGCGCGCCGTGCGCTCACGGGTGCTGTTCGAGCAGATGCTGGGCAGGGGCACACGCGTCATCTCGGAGACCGATTTCCAGTCGGTCACCACCACGCCCCACGCCCGCAAGACGCGCTTCGTGATAGTGGACGCGGTGGGCGTCACCGAGCAGGAGCTGATTGACACCGGCACGGTGGAGCGAAAAAGGAGCGTGCCGCTGAAGAGCCTGCTGGAGGCGGTGGCGGTGGGGGCGGTGGATGACGATCTGCTGGCTTCGCTGGCGCGCCGGCTGGCGCTGCTGGAGAAGCGGCTGACCCCCGCCCAGAGAGAAGAGGTCGAGGACCTGCTGGATGTGCCCGCCGCCTCGGAGCGATTCACGACCCTGCGTGACCTCTCCAATGCCCTGCTGGATGCCCTGGACGCGGACAAAATTTATGCGGTTGCCCTCGTAGGGGCAGGTCTGGATTCAGTTGCGGATATACCCGATTCCATGAGACCTGCCCCTACGGAGGCGGAATTGGAGGCTGCCCGCCAGGCATTGGTCGAGCGCGCCGTGATGCCCCTGGCAGCCAGCCCGGCGCTGCGCGGTTTCCTGCTGGAGCGAGAAATCCTGATTGACGAGACCAGCGTGGATGAGGTGATTGCCCAGGGCTTTGATACCGACGCCACCGCCACCGCCCGCCAGCTGGTAGAGTCGTTCCAGGCGTTCATCCAGGACAACAAGGACGAAATCACCGCCCTGCAAATCCTGTTCAGCCGACCCTACGGGCAGCGCCACCTGGATTTCCCCCAGGTGCGCGAGCTGGCGGAGCGGCTGGAAGTGTTCCTGAAGCGAAGCGACCCGCTGTATATGACCGAAGAATTGTGGCGGGCGTACACCCAGCTGGAGAAGGACCGCGCCCGCGGGGCGGGCGAGCGGCGGGTGCTGGCGGACCTGGTCTCGCTGGTGCGGCATGCCGCCCTGGACGAGGAGCTGGTGCCCTACCCGGAGCGGGTACAGGCGAGATACCAGGAGTGGCTGCTGGCGCAGGAGGCGGGAGGCAAGGCTTTCAGCCCGCAGGAACGCTGGTGGCTGGATGAGATTGCCCGCCACATCGGCATCAACGTCTCGATCAGCCTGGAAGACCTGAACTCCTACGGTTTTCAAGGGCGTGGGGGGCAGGTGGCGGCAGTCAAGCTGTTTGGGGCGCGGCTGCCGATGCTGATTGATGACTTAAACAAAGTTTTGTCGGAATGAGGCTAGGCTTTGACAGGAAACAAAATGACACTCCCAATAGATTGGAAGTGGACGACCTTAGAGGAATCTTGTGAAATAATCCTGGGTCAGTCGCCACCCTCAGACACATATAACACTGAGAAGGCAGGTTTGCCTTTCTACCAGGGCAAGTCTGAATTTGGGGATATATACCCCACGCCGGTCAAGTGGTGCTCTACACCTAATAAGCTAGCGAGGACAAATGATATTTTAATTTCCGTGCGCGCACCTGTTGGTCCAACTAATGTGTGCTTAGAAGATTCGTGTATTGGGCGTGGCTTGGCTGCCATTCGCCCAAAGGAGAATATGCCGAGCAGGTATTTCCTCTACTATCTACGACTAATCGAGGAAGAATGGGATAGCAAAGCCACCGGTACCACTTTCAAAGCCATTACAGGAGATGTTCTTCGGAAACAAGCGATTCCCCTAGCCCCACTCCCTGAGCAGGAGCGCATCGTGGAGCGCATCGAGAGCCTGTTCACCCAGCTGGATGCCGGTGTGGCGGGGCTGAAGCGGGCGCAGGCAGCGCTCAAGCGTTACCGGGCGAGCGTGCTGAAAGCGGCTTGCGAGGGTCGCCTGGTGCCGCAGGACCCGAACGACGAGCCGGCAGAGGTGCTGCTCAGGCGCATCCTGGCGGAGAAGGGGGAGAAGGCGGATAAGATTCCAGTCGCGAATGGCAACCTGCCCGAGCTACCGAAGGGGTGGGTGTGGGCGAAGGTGGGATGGCTAATTCTAAATATGCAATATGGTACCTCTGAAAAAGCAAACCTCAACATTGCGGGTATACCTGTCCTACGTATGGGAAATATTCAAGCAGGCAGTCTAGATTTTAATAACTTGAAGTATTTGCCGACAAATACAAAAGGCTTGGAGAAGCTTATCCTTGAACCTGGTGACCTTTTGTTCAATCGCACCAATAGCGCCGAGTTGGTCGGTAAGACTGCGGTATATAGAGAGAATCATCCGAAAGCATCCTTTGCCTCGTACTTAATTCGTGTCCAATTACATCCAGATGTTCTGCCTGATTCCGTTTCCTTTTATATAAATTCAATATTTGGAAGGCAATACATTGCTTCGGTTGTATCGCAACAGGTGGGTCAGGCAAATGTGAATGGTACAAAATTAGCAAACATGCCGATTCCACTAGCACCCTTAGCCGAACAACACCGTATCGTAGCAGAAGTGGAACGCCGTCTTTCGGTGGTACAGGAGTTGGAGCAGACGATTTCCGCCAGCCTGAAGAGGGCGACGCGCCTGCGCCAGGCGATTCTAAAGCGGGCGTTTGAGGGGGAGTTAGTGGAGCAGAATCCGAGGGATGAGCCGGCAGAGGCGCTGCTGGAGCGCATAAAAGGGAACGAAAAGATAACACCCAAACAAGCGAGGTTGTTCTGATGGCAAATGAGACCTCCACCATCGTCCAACGTCTGTGGAACTACTGCAACGTGCTGCGCGACGACGGCATGGACGTAGGGGCGGGGCATGGGACGACTCTCCGGAGAGGATTTTATTCTCTTGCCCCGCCCCTACCGGATGATTCCAAAAATGATCCCGCTCCACGGTCGCCACAGGCAATGTAAAATGACCCATTACAATCCCCAACGCCACCACCGCTGCTCGCTCCGCCTGCCGGGGTATGATTACACCCAACCCGGGGCGTATATCGTGACGGTGGTAACCCATGGGCGGGAATGTCTGTTTGGGGAGATCCAGGAGGGGGTCATGAGGCTGAATCGCTTTGGCGAGATCGTGATCCGTGCCTGGCTTGATTTACCAGGACATTATCCGCATGCCGCGCTGGATGCATTCATTTGCATGCCCAACCACGTGCATGGGATTGTGATATTACGTGACGATACCGGTAGGGGCGGGTCTGTACAGGGCAAGGTTATTTCGCAGGCTGAGACTCCTGCTGGCACAACACCCTTGCCAGAAAATGCACAGACCCGCCCCTACGACACAACCCGGCATGGATTACCGGAAATTATCCGCGCCCTTAAATCATTCTCTGCGCGGCGGATTAATCATCTCCGCCACACCCCCGGCGTTCCGGTCTGGCAGCGCAATTATTACGAGCACATCGTCCGTGATGAAATTGGGGTAAGCCGCATCCGCCAGTATATTCTGGAGAACCCCGTTCATTGGATTGAAGACCGGGAAAATCCGCAGAAGATCGGGAAATCGTATGGCAACTGAATCATCCACCATCGTTCAACGCCTGTGGAACTACTGCAACGTGCTGCGCGACGACGGCATGTCCTATGGCGATTACGTCGAGCAGCTCACCTACCTGCTCTTCCTCAAGATGGACGATGAGAACGTGCACGTGCTGGGAAAACCCAGCGCCATCCCACACGAATATAACTGGGCGAGCTTGCGCAATCTATCGGGTGACGAGCTGGAAAACCACTACCGCCAGATTCTGGCAGCCCTGGGGCAGGGGTCGGGATTGATCCCGGTCATCTTCCGCAAGGCGCAGAACAAAATCCAGGACCCTGCCAAGCTGGAGCGCCTGGTGGAGCTGATTGAGGGTGAGACCTGGATTGGCTTGGATATTGACATCAAGGGCGAAATCTACGAGGGCTTGCTGGAGAAGAACGCCCAGGACACCAAGAGCGGCGCCGGGCAGTACTTCACCCCCCGCCCGCTCATCAAGGCGATGGTGGACGTGATGCGGCCGGCTCCCGGGGGTACCCTCTGCGACCCGGCGTGCGGCACGGGCGGCTTCCTGCTGGCGGCGCACGATTTCATCGCGGACAACCACCCGTTGGATAGAGACCAATGGGAGCACCTCAATCACCAGGCGCTGCACGGCTGGGAAATTGTGGATAACACTGCCCGGCTGTGCGTGATGAACCTGTACCTGCACGGGATTGGGGCAAACGGCGGCGACTCTCCCATCCGGGTGGCGGATAGCCTGGCAGCGCACCCCGGCAAATACTATGACATGGTGCTGACCAACCCGCCCTTCGGCAAGAAGAGCAGCGTGACCTTTGTCACCGATGAAGGTGAAATACGCCGGGAATCGCAGAACATCGTGCGGGACGACTTCTGGACCTCGACCAGCAACAAGCAGCTCAACTTCGTGCAGCATGTGCGGGGCATCCTGGAGCAGCACGGGCGGGCGGCTATCGTCGTGCCGGATAACGTGCTCTTCGAGGGCGGGGCGGGGGAGGTGGTGCGCCGCCGGCTGCTCAACGAGTGCGACGTGCACACCCTGCTGCGCCTGCCGACCGGCATCTTCTACGCCCAGGGGGTCAAAGCCAACGTGCTCTTCTTTGACCGCAAGCCCGCCAGCGAGACTCCCTGGACCAAAGAACTGTGGATATACGACCTGCGCACCAATATGAATTTCACCCTGAAGACCAACCAGCTGGTACGCCAGGACCTGGATGAGTTTGTCGCCTGCTACCATCCCGAGAACCGGCACGAACGGCAACCGACCTGGTCGGAGGCTAACCCGGATGGGCGCTGGCGTTGCTATACCTACGATGAGCTGGTGGGGCGCGATAAGGTCAACCTGGACATCTTCTGGCTGCGCGACGAATCGCTGGAAGACTCCGCCAACCTGCCCGACCCGGACGTGCTGGCGCGCGAGATTGTGGAGGAGCTGGAGGCGGCGCTGGCGCAGTTCGCCGGCATCGTGGAGGAGCTGGGGGGCGAGGGGGAGAATTGAGATGGGCGAGAAAAGCGAGAATGAAATTACCCCCTGCATCTTAAATGCAGGCGTGGTGGAAGGATTGTTTCCACCACGTCCAAAGGCGGAGAGGGCGGGATTCGAACCCGCGGAGCCTTGCGGCTCACACGCTCTCCAGGCGTGCGCGTTAGGCCAGACTACGCAACCTCTCCGAATTAAACTATGCAATTTTGAGCAGCTTAGCGCCCGAGATTATACCACGAGGCGCATTCGATGCGGGAAATCGGTCGACGGGCAGCCTCTCCCGCCGTGACTCTAGGAGCCTTTTTCGAACAACAACAGGCTGTTCTCCCAATCGCTCTCGTAGCCGGTGCTATTCAGCACTGCCAGGACCGCCTCCTTTTCAGGAGCCATCCACTCGGCGCGCTCAAAGCCCATCTCCCCCGCCAGGCGGCGGTAATCCGTGAGCAGATCGGGCAGGTCAATTTCACTGCAAGCCAGCACCTGGATGTAAGGTCGCCGCCCATCTTCTTCATCCTCGTCAATGGCTATGCACAACAGCCCGGAGACATCGCCGTCCTCACCCAGCCACCAGAAGGCTTGCTCGCGCTGGATGATCGCTTCAAATCTCCCGGTGGTCAGCTCTCCCCAATACCAATCCTGATAGATCAGACGATTGGATAGAGCAAACAGCGGGCTACCCAGTGCATACTCCACCGCCCTGGCGGCTTCGTCTGGCCGCAGGTGCCGGAAAAACGCCCTCTCCCCTCTGATGGCTGGCGCGTAATATACCCGGTACTCACCCCGGCGGGAAAATCCTGTTCGCTGGCAAAGGTGGTGGACGGGAAGGCGTTTCGACGAGGTTGCCAGGCGCAATACCCCGCCCCGGGTGCTTTGCCAGGCATCTAAAATATAGTGATGCAGCCGCGAGGCGATCCTTTGCCCCTGGAAATCGGGGTGGACGCGCAGGCCTTGCAGCCACCATTCGCCGTCGCCTTTCCGGGCCAGATCGACCAACCCCACCACGTGCCCGCCGTATTCGGCAACTGCCAGGAAGCTATCTGGATCGGACAGCCATTCCTGCCAGACATACGGCACATAATCGTTGCCCTCCCAGATATTCTTGGTTAATTCCATCACATCCTGGGTATCCATGGGCAAGGCCGGGCGGCACACAACCACATACAGATCAGAACTACGGGTGATCAAACGATCCATTGCATATCACTCCGGGAACATACTGGCGAAGATCTCTGGGGCATAGCGCCTGACCATATCGGTGGAGAGACCGTTCTCCCGGCAGATCTCCGCATACAGGTCGGCGCTGGAGCGCTTGCGGCGCGCCTGGGTCTCCAAATCTAGCTCCCACAGGCCAAAGCGCTGAGTCCAACCGCGCTCCCACTCAAAATTATCCACCAGCGTCCAATGGAAGTAGCCCTGCACCGGGAAGTTAAAGTTCACCGCCCGCCAGAGCTGGTGGATGTGCTGGATCAGGTAGCGCGGGCGGATACGATCATCCGCATCTTCGATTCCGTTCTCGGTGATAATCACCGGCACCTTGAATTTCAGCGCCCACTTCACCGCCCGGAAGATGCCATCTGGCATATTGGCAAACATGCCGCTCGGGCTGACATCGCTACCGGGAGGGAAGCGGGGCTTTTCTACCGCGCTGGTTAACTTCCCAAGATTGGCTGTGACATAATCGCGGGTGTAATAATTCACCCCCAGGTAATCCTGGGTGCCTTTGGCTTCTGGTACACGGCGGCGCCAGAATGGGAAGCGCAAGCTGCCGCTCTGCAGTGCAGTGGGGAAGAACTCATTGAACATTTGGGAATAGATACGCGCCGCGCCGCGATCCAGCGGCGACCAAGAGCGCAGTGGGTACAAGGGACGATAGTTGATCGCCATACCCACCCGGGCTTGCGGCTGGATGCGGTGGATGGTGTGGTATGCTGCAGCATGGGCGCGCACCAGGTTGGTCATCACCTGCAAGCAAGCCTTCAAGCTCTTCTCCCCGGGGGGCCAGATCCCAAGCAGGTAGGCGCTGATATATAGAACATTCGGCTCGTTGATCGTCACCCACAGATTGGTGTACTCCCGCAAGGCTTCGACAACTTTACCAACATAGGCGTTGAAATACTCAACAACCCGCTCATTGCCCCACCCGCCCAGCTCCGCCAGCCAGAGAGGGTCGGTGAAATGGTGCAAGGTCACCAGGGGTGTCATCTTGCGCTCGCCCAGGCCGCGCAAGATTTCAATGTAGCGATCCAGCGCGGTTTCATCCCAACGGTCGGGCTCAGGCTGGATCCGGCTCCATTCGATGGACAGGCGGTGGGCATTCTGACCGGCAGCTGCAGCGCGGTCGAGATCTTCCCGCCAGCGCCCGCCCCACCAATCACATGCCAATCCGGACGTGTGGTTGTTCTGGATATGGCCTGTCTCTTGCTCCCAGGCCCACCAATTATTCTGGGTATTCTTCCCCTCCACCTGGTGCGATGCTGTGGCAGTACCCCAAAGAAATCCGCGTGGAAAATGGAAAGTAGCGTGTGTCATAGCTATATTTTAATGGTATTCTTAACCTTATGAACGACGTATTTATCCTCTCTGCAGTCCGTACCCCGGTCGGTGTGGGCAAACCTAACGGCGCATTGCAGCCGATTGCCCCGGTCGACCTGACCAGCCGCGTGCTGGTCGAAGCCGTGACCAGGGCCGGCATCACCCCGCAACAGGTGGAAGATGTTATCCTGGGCTGTGTCACCCCCATCGGCGACCAGGGTGCAAACCTGGCGCGTCTGGCAGCCCTAAAAGCGGGGTTCCCAGCCCGGGTCCCTGCGGTCACTCTAAACCGCATGTGCGGCTCCGGCCAGCAGGCGGTGCACTTTGCCGCCCAGGCGATCCTTGCAGGCGACATGGATATCATCGTGGCAGGCGGTACGGAGATGATGTCGCACCAGCCCTTGGGAAGCGATTGGCCTGCCGAATGGCCTGCCGATTTCCCATACCAGCTGGTCCACCAGGGGCTTAGCGCCGAGCTGATGGCGGAAAAGTGGGGGCTCCAACGGGAAGCGCTGGATGATTATAGCTACCACAGCCACCTGAAAGCGATGCACGCCATTCAGAACGGCCATTTTGAGAGCCAGATCCTGCCCATGGAATTACCGGATGGCCGGTCGGTCTCAATCGATGAAGGTGTGCGCATGCCCCCCGACCGGCAGAAGATGGCCTCCCTCAAGCCGGTCTTTAAGGAAAACGGGGTGATCACCGCCGGCAATTCCAGCCAGATTAGCGACGGCGCCGCCGCCCTGGTGCTGGCTTCTGCGAAGGCGGTGGGGCGCTATAACCTTGATCCGCTGGCGCGAGTCGTCGCCCGGGCTGTGGTCGGTTCTGATCCGGTCTTGATGCTGGACGCGCCCATCCCTGCCACTCGCATGGTATTGAAGCAAGCCGGGCTGGCGCTAGAGGATATGGATACCATCGAGATCAACGAAGCCTTCGCTTCGGTAGTGCTCGCCTGGGAAAAAGAGATCCACCCGGATATGAGCAAAGTCAATATCAACGGCGGAGCCATCGCCCTCGGGCATCCGCTGGGCGCCACCGGGGCTGTGCTGATGACCAAGCTGCTCCACGAACTGCTTCGGATGCGCGGGGTGTACGGCTTGCAGACCATGTGTATTGGGCACGGCATGGCAACTGCCACCATTCTCGAGCGGTTGTAGGTCAATCTAGCAGATCATGCCAGATAAGCATTCAGCGCATACCGTCTACCTGGCCCTGGGCAGCAACCAGGGGGATCGCCGGACAAACCTGCACAGCGTGGTCACGGGATTACCCCCGCTGGCAAGTGTGCTCTTAGAATCGAACGTCTACGAGACGCCTCCCTGGGGCTTTGAGGATCAGCCGGCCTTCTACAACCAGGTTATCCTGGTCAGCACGTACCTGGCCCCCCAGGAGCTGCTAAACTCCTTGAAAGCCCTGGAAGTGCGCCTGGGACGCCAGCTGACATTTCGCAATGGCCCGCGCCTGATCGATATCGATATCCTGCTGTACGACAATTTGATCCTCGATAGCCCCGGCTTGAAAATCCCTCACCCCCGGATGCAGGAGCGCTCTTTTGTGCTGGTGCCAATGGCCGATCTGGCGCCAGACCTGCGCCACCCCATCTCTGGATTGACTGTCCGGGAACTTCTCGCCCAGGTGGATGCCAGCCAGATAAAGTTGGTTTGAACTTCGCCCAAAATCGTATAAAATAGTATTACCGCCGTTTTGTGGATACCTGGGGGTGTTCGGAAGGGTGCTGCCCTTCCAAACACCCCCAACTTCCCACCAGCGATACATACCTAAAAAACTGGCCTGCTGATAAACAGCGAGAACCCGGACTCGAAACAAAACACCGGCATATGTCCAGCACAGGAGGCAACAGAATGTCTGAAGTCAAAGTAAAACCTCTCAATTGGAAACCTGCCCCTGGCATCGGTTACACGGTCACGCGACGCCCAGATGGAGGCATGCATTTTATCTTTCTAGACACATCTCCAGCGACATTAGCCCACTGGCGCGAGTTCGCACTGGAACACTTATATGATTCCGACCGCCTGACGCGCAATCTTTACGACTTGCGCGCCCTGGAAGAACTGCCTGAGCAGGCGGTTCAATATGCGGTCGAGGTCAACAACGATCCTTCAGTGCGCAATATTCGCCTGGCAGTGGTAGCAAGCAACGAGAATGTCATCCATGCGTTGCGCCAGGTCGGCGCGCTGACCACACCCGGTGGGGTGGAGATGGGCTTGTTCACCACCCTGGAAGAGGCAGAAGCCTGGCTGGACCGGCCTTTAACCCTGGTGGTTTAGCTCAGCGCTGTTTCTCCGCAACTCGCTTATCCTGCAATATCATTACAGGTTACCTGGATGCTTGCCTCCGCGCTGACTGTGCATAATTTTTCATTTAATTGGGGTACCCGCACGTATGTGATGGGTATTCTAAACATCACTCCCGATAGCTTCTCAGGGGATGGGCTGATCCAGGCCGGACCCGGGACCAATTTCGTTACGGTTGCCCTGGAGCAAGCTCGGCTTTTCGTCCAGGCTGGGGCAGACACTCTGGATGTGGGCGGCGAGAGCACTCGCCCGGGATCACAACCGATCAGCGCCCAGCAAGAGATAGAGCGGGTGATCCCGGTGATCCGGGCGCTGGCAAATAGCCTGGATGTGCCGATCTCCGTGGACACCTACCGGGCGGTCGTGGCAGAGGCTGCCCTGCACGCCGGGGCGAGCATGGTCAATGATGTCTGGAGCTTGAAGGCCGATCCGGATTTAGCCGGGGTAATCGCCAGACATGCAGTCCCAGTGATCCTGATGCACAATCGCTCCTCGTGGGCAAATGCGGAAATCAAGGAGCGTTTGGGCGGGCGCTATGTGGGTATTCCCTACGAAAACCTGATTGCAGACATCCAGCGCGAGTTGATGGAGAGCGTCGATCTCGCCCACAAAGCCGGTGTACCAGACGAACACATCATTCTTGACCCTGGAATCGGCTTTGGGAAAACGACCGAGCAGAACCTGGAGCTTTTGGATCGTCTGGGAGAAATCCGCTCCCTGGGCTACCCAATTCTATTAGGTCCTTCGCGCAAATCGTTTATCGGTTACACGCTGGACCTGCCGGCAGACCAGCGCCTGGAAGGCACTGCAGCCGCGGTTGCCATTGGGATTGACCGCGGCGCAGATATCATCCGCGTTCACGATGTCCAGCAGATGGTGCGCGTCACTCGCATGACCGATGCGATTGTCCGGCGAAAAACACAGCCATATTAAGGAGAACTCTATGACATTGGATTATTTTGGCGCTCAGGATACCCTGAGCACGCCTTATGGAAGTTTCACTATTTACCGCCTGGATAAGCTTGAAAAAGACGGGCTGACCCGCCTCAACCGGCTGCCCTTCTCGATCCGGATTTTACTGGAGTCTTTGCTGCGCAGGTGCAACGAGAGGGAGGTCACCCGCCAGGACGTCCACAACCTGGCAGCCTGGACCGGTAACCCCTCCACCCGCCCCAGCCTACCCTTCCTACCCGCCCGGGTGGTAATGCAAGATTTTACCGGTGTGCCGGCGGTGGTCGACCTGGCTGCCATGCGGGCTGCTATGGCGCGCCTGGGAGGCGATCCACAAAAAATCAACCCCCTGGTGCCGGTCGACCTGGTGATCGACCACTCCCTACAGGTTGATTTCTTCGCCAGCCCGGATGCCCTGCTGCGCAATGCAGACCTGGAATTCCAGCGCAACCGCGAGCGTTACGAGTTCCTGCACTGGGGAAAGAACGCCTTCAAAAACTTCCGGGTAGTCCCGCCTGCCACCGGCATCGTTCACCAGGTCAACCTGGAATACCTGTCACAGGTCGTCCTGGCTCAAAAGGATAACAGCCAGCAGACCGCCTACCCAGACACCCTGGTGGGCACCGATTCGCATACCACCATGATCAACGCCCTGGGGATTGTCGGCTGGGGGGTGGGCGGGATTGAAGCCGAAGCTGCCATGCTGGGACAACCCATCGACATGGTTACGCCGGATGTGATCGGCTTCAAGCTCTACGGTGAGCTGCCCGAAGGGGTGACTGCCACCGACCTGACCCTGACGATCACCCAGATGCTGCGCAAGAAAGGCGTGGTGGAGAAATTCGTCGAGTTTTACGGGCCAGGCCTGGATGGGATGACCCTGCCCGACCGGGCAACCATCGCCAATATGGCGCCGGAGTACGGGGCGACGATCGGCTTCTTCCCGGTGGACGAGGAGACACTGCGCTACCTGCGCCTGACCGGGCGACCGGCAGACGTGGTTGACCGCGTGGAGCGTTACTGCAAGGAACAAGGTCTATTCCGAACCCAGCAAAACCCGGACCCAGAATTTTCGGACAGCCTGGAGCTTGATCTGGGCAGCGTGGAACCCAGCCTGGCCGGGCCAAAACGCCCCCAGGACCGCACCCCGCTCAAAGAGATGCAGCGCTCTTTCCAGGCCGCGCTGACCGCCCCGCTAAAAGAGCGCGGCTACGCCCTCCTGCCAGAAGACG
Organism: Anaerolineae bacterium; assembly: GCA_041301185.1. Classification (GTDB taxonomy): domain Bacteria; phylum Chloroflexota; class Anaerolineae; order Anaerolineales; family UBA4823; genus JAQBDA01. The sequence goes on along the minus strand of JBFYSV010000043.1, from coordinate 4,019 downwards.
TGCAGCGCTCTGGCAGCATGGGCACCAACGGTGGCAAGGTGGAGATGAAGCACGGCGCAGTGGTCATCGCCGCGATTACCTCCTGCACCAATACTTCCAACCCCTCGGTAATGCTGGCTGCTGGCCTGGTGGCAAAGAAGGCCGTGGAACGCGGCCTGTCCGTCAAGCCATACGTCAAGACCAGCCTGGCGCCAGGCTCCCGGGTGGTCACCGAGTACATGCAGCAGGCCGGTCTGCTGGAACCGCTGGCGGAACTGGGTTTTAACGTGGTGGGCTACGGCTGCACGACCTGTATTGGCAACTCTGGTCCGCTGCCCGGCGAGGTGGTCAAAGCGATCACCAGCGTTGACCTGGTGGCTGCCGCCGTGCTCTCCGGGAACCGCAACTTTGAGGGTCGGGTTCACCCGTACGTGCGCGCCAATTACCTGGCCTCGCCTCCCCTGGTGGTGGCTTATGCCCTGGCAGGCACGGTGGATATCGACCTGGTTCGTGAACCGATCGGAACCGGCAAGGACGGAAAGCCGGTTTTCCTGCAGGATATCTGGCCTTCCAACCAGGAGATCATCCAGGCAATCGCCAGCGCAGTCAAGCCGGAAATGTTTATGGAAAAATATGCCGATGTATTCACCGGGAACCCCACCTGGAATGCCATCCAGGGTAGCCGGGGTGATCTCTATGCCTGGGATGCCCAGTCCACTTATATCCAGGAGCCTCCCTTCTTCATTGACCTGACCCGCCAGCCTGCCATCATCCAGGAGATTCGCAAGGCGCGCGTTCTGGCTTTCCTGGGCGATTCGATTACCACCGACCATATCTCTCCGGCTGGCTCGATCCAGGCGGATAGTCCGGCGGGCAGGTTCCTGATTGAAAACGGCGTGCCCGCCCGGGATTTCAACTCGTATGGCTCGCGGCGTGGCAACGACCGGGTGATGACGCGCGGCACATTCGCCAATATCCGCCTGAAAAACCGTCTGGTGCCCGGGGTGGAAGGCGGCGTAACTCTCCACTTGCCAGATGGCGAACAGGTGAGCATTTACGATGCAGCCATGAAGTACAAAGCTGAGGGCATCCAGCTGGTTGTCCTGGCAGGCAAGGAGTACGGCAGCGGCTCCAGCCGGGATTGGGCTGCAAAAGGCACGCTCTTGCTGGGAGTGAAAGCCGTCATTGCCGAGTCATACGAGCGTATCCACCGCTCCAACCTGGTGGGGATGGGCGTACTGCCGTTGCAGTTCCTGCCTGGCGAGAACGCCGACTTGCTGGGCCTGACAGGCTATGAGCTATTCACAATCGAGGAGCTAAGCGACCATATCCAGCCCCACAGCACGCTTGGGGTGATTGCCCAGCGCCAGGATGGCAGCCAGGTGAAGTTCCAGGCGATTGCCCGCTTGAACACACCGATCGAAGTGGAATACTACCGCAACGGCGGCATCTTGCAAACCGTCTTACGCAGCATGCTCTAGTTTTACGGCAGCAGGGCAAACATTGACAAGCATCCCCACCTGAGGTATATTCCAAGCGCCCGGGTGGGTCCGGCGCGGCGGAATCCTGCGAACCCTGTCAGGTCCGAGAGGAAGCAGCAGTAAGGAGGAAATTCCGGGTGCCGCCGGGTTGCCTGTCCGGGCATTTTTGTTAAACAAACCGAAGGAGTGCCATCTTGACCTCTCCTTCGGTTTTCGTTTTTGTATGCGGGCTGAGCCTTACTTGTAGAGCTCCAGCAAGGCCGGGCGGCTGAACTGCTCCGGCGCGTTGAAGACGACATCCGCACCAGCCGTACCGCCTACCTCGACATTCCAACCGATGATTTGGGTGTGAAATGCAATGGTTTCACTATTGCCAAGCAGAGTAACGTCCGCTCCCGGAGCATACACAGTGCCAATAAATGAAGAATCTCCTGTGCCGTTAAGCAAGATGTCCTCATCATTGCTCTGGGGAGCATAGATCAACACGCCCGGGATCGCCGGTGTGGGGTCTGGATCGGCTTCTGACGAATCAAGGATCACCGTGGCATTGCCGTTGATGGTCAGATCGCCATCTGCCATATAAATGGTTACATCCGTCCCGGTGAAAGTCCCACCGTTGATTTTCAGATCACCGGTGACACAATACAAACCGGGTTCGAGCGGGCTGAGGGCTTCCAGCTGGTTGCCGGTACCGTTCCAGGCATCGGCGTGGGCGCAGTTGGGCGGCGGGATTATATACGAAGAGGGTGGCAATGCCTCAGAAACTTCTGCAACTGGGTCAAATTTACCTGGCTCATCCACCTCCGATACGTAATTTACAGTGCCATCCGTAACGCTGACCGACGGACCGCCGTCCGCGCTCAGGCAGCCATTGGAAAAAATACCCCCGCCGGTAACATTGACATCCGCGGTGCCATGAAAGCCCGCCCCGTTTTGCTGGCCCTGGCAGGCAGCCGGGTTCAAGGCCACGATGGCATGGCCGTAAACCGCCGGGCTCCTGGGGCGAACGCGGGTGATTGCTTCGACGGTGTTGCGCATGATACCGTTAAAAACGAACTGGGCAAACGAGGTCTCGGTCTCTGAAGTGATCATGGTCTTGATGTCAATATACTTATCAGCCCAGCCGCCATGACTTTCGATGCCACATTCGGTGGTGACGCCATGCGTATCGGCGATATCCTCATCAATGCTGTAATCGTTATCGGCTGCCCGGGCAATCGCTGCCATCTTGGCGCCGGGATTATCGGGATCGGTGCTGTTCTGGGCGGCAATCACGTTAGCATTGCTACAGGTAAAATTCCCATAGATGACATAGTGGTTTTCCATATATAGAGCTGCCGCTCCGCCGCCAGCCAATGAGGATGCGTCCGAACCCATCTGGGCATGCCGCCGGTCTGAGTACACCATGCCGCCATCCACTGCCAAAGCAGCAAACCCAAACAGCACCACCACTCCCAGGACCAGAAGGACGAGCACCTGCCCGCTTTCAGACGAATGTCGTTTTTTCATTGCATACCTCCCTTGTTTCAATATTCTTCACTCGCATTTTGGGCTCAGGATTGTATTCGCTGCTGCAGCGCTGATATCGACCGTCTGCGAGCCGAGAAACGCCCCTACAAAGGGCATGCTTAGCCCAAAATCCTCATAAGTGACCACCAGCTCGATGCCGTTCCCAGTGCAAGGACTGCCGATAATATTCACCTGGATATCAACTGGGGCATCACTGCCAAACTGATCGCGCAGGCTCTGCAGCTCAGAGTTGGTATTGAGATGGGTGGCACAATAACAGCATCAGCTCTTCACAACACAAGCAACTGACTTAATTTTGTTACACTCTGTTGAGAAAAGGTGTAAAAATGCCGTAAATATTGCGGTGTTTTATTTGTTCAAGCCAGGGGGATCGATCGGTCTGCGAATAGGATCAGGCAAATCTTTATCTCGGTCTTTGACTTTCTCGTCTTTGTCCTTATCTTCTTTGTCGTCACTATCCTCTTTGTCCTCTTCCTCTACCTTGTCCTCAGCAACAACCGTCAATACCAGGGTGGGAGAAGGGGTTGGAATCAGCTCGGTGGCAACCGGTTGTGTGGCAGTGGGCAGCCACTCATAATAAGGTAATGTGGCGCTAGGTACAGACGTTGGGCGCGCTATGGTGGATGTAGCCAACACCTGCGCCGCAAAAGGCGTGGGGGTAGGCCGAACGGTGGAGGTGGCGTCTATAACCAAGCCCGGCACGCTAGTGTCCACCAGGGCTTCCGAAGCCAAGCCAATCATCCCGTTCGACACCAGCATGATCCGGTTGATCAGTTCCCTGAGTGCAGGAGAGGCATTCGAAGCCAGCTGGTTGAAGATGCCCACCTGCTCCTGGAGCACGGATTGCATGGAGGCGACCAGCACAGCTGCCCGATCTTGATCCAGGCCTCGCACGGCGATCACGTGATGGATGGCACGGTTGATGTGGTCCTCAAACATCGTGATGGTCTTGGGAATGTCTCCCAAGCGGTCATGAGCGATTAATGACTGGATCTCAGTCAGCCGGCGCTGCGCCAGGCGGATTTGGAG
>JBFYSV010000042.1:0-6242 GCA_041301185.1 Anaerolineae bacterium | reverse complement strand
CCTTCGAGATTTGCAGCTCATCCAGGATATCCCGGATCGCCATCTTCTCGTAGCCTTTGGTGTAGATCAGGCGCTGAGCCGAATCCAGGATCTCGTTCCGTCTTGCGGTGTATTCTTCTTCTTTGATGGTACGCGCCATAGCAATTCCCTAAATAATAAACCGACGGTCGGTTTTTTATTTTAGGGAAATTATATCCGCTAAGCGGGTGGGAGTCAATAGGGTTGGAGGCGAGGCGGGCATAGCTGAACCGCAAAGATCGCCAAGATCGCCAAGGAAGATAAGCAGCAACCAGGGGTCTTGTGCAAAAAACCTTTGCGCTCTTCTTTCTTCGCGGTTAACCGCTTTTCTCTGTTCTCTCTGTGTCTCCGTGGTGGAAAAACCGGGCGGAGCAAGGGAACCCTTCCCCGGTTGGGCGCGGCTCTCTTCAGCTCCGCCCCTACAAACAACTCCATGTGGCAGTTTTAATAAAATAAACTTCGTGCACCTTGGTGTCTTGGTGCCTTCGTGGTTAAGGGTTTTCTCTGTGCTCTCTGTGGTCTCTGTGGTGATTATTTTTGGGTCTTGACAAGCGACCGGCGTTCGCTTATAATATAAGCGACCATTAGTCGCTTTCAAGGAGCACCCATGCCCAAAGGTATCCCCCTCACCGATGAAGAGCAACAACGCCGGCGCAAGGAGATCTTCGATGCCTCGGTCCACCTGTTCCTGGAGAAAGGCTTCACCGAGACTTCCATGCGCGAGATTGCCAAAGCCGCCGGGCTGGGCAAATCCACCCTGTACGACTACTACAAATCTAAGGACGAGATCATGGTCTCGTACTTTGAAGAAGAGATCAAAAAAATCACCATCCATGCCGAGGAGATCATCCAGGCGAACTCGACCATTGCCGAGAAGCTGCGCAAGATCATGCAGATGCACCTCGGCTACCTGGTGGACAGCCGGCAGATCTTCCTCAAGCTCAGCCTGGAAGCGCAGCGCCTCTCGGCAGACAGCCAGGAGCAGATCCAGCTTCACCGCCACGCCTACCAGGATATGCTGCGCAAGCTGATCGAGGAAGGCATCCGCCGGGGAGAATTCCGCCCGGTCAACCCGTTGTTCACCGCCCGCAGCATCTTCTCGCTGCTGTCCATCTCTGTCTTCACCACCCGCCCCACCGGCACGCCCGAGGAGATGCTGGAGCAAGCCCTGGGGATCCTGTTCGAGGGCATTCAAGCCTGAACTTTTTTTGTCCAGTTGAGCGACCACTGTTCGCTCACAATCGTCCAGTCCTTAAAGTCTACAAAAGGAGAATGCCATGATAACCACCCAGAAGAACCCAGAGCCAAAAGCAGACAACCCATCCACACCGCTCACCCCGAATGCAGCTGCCCTGAAAATGCTGGTTGGATTCCTGGCAACACTGCTTCTGACCGCGCTGCTGCTCTTCGGCGGCGCAGGGCGCCTGGATTGGGCTCTGGGATGGCTATTTCTCTGCGCCTGGATATTGCCCAAGCTTCTTTTTCTCACCCTGCTGCGCTGGTGCCACCCCGACCTGCTGGTGGAGCGGGCCACCCGCCACAAAAATACGCAGCATTACGACCGCATCATCCTGCCAATTTACTTTGTGCTGGCGTTTGGCACCTTTCTGGTTGCCGGTCTGGATGGAGGTCGCTTTCATTGGTCAGGTGCCTTGCCAGTTGCGGTGATCGTAGCCGCATATATCATCTACTTATTGGGCAACGGGCTGGCGGGCTGGGCGATAAACTCCAACCCGTTCTTCTCGGCTGAATCGCGTATCCAGGCAGAACGCGGCCAGCATGTGGTCAGCAACGGACCCTACCAGTTTATCCGTCACCCCTCCTACCTGGCAACCTTGCTGCTCTGGCCAGCCACCGGCCCAATGCTGAACTCTTGGTGGGCTATCCTCCCCGGAGTGCTGACGGCGCTGACGATGGTCGTTCGGACACTTCTTGAAGATCAAATGTTACAAGCTGAGCTTCCAGGCTATGCAGATTATGCCAAAAAGGTCCGTTACCGCCTGATCCCTGGAATCTGGTAAAGCGTAAGGAGCAGAAAATGAAACCTTACACCCTCCCCCTCTCCGACCCGCAGGCCGACCTGGAGACCGTTGGCGGCAAGGGCGCCTCGTTGTCCCGCCTGGTTGCCGCCGGGCTGCCCGTGCCGGACGGTTTCCACATTACCACCCAGGCTTACCGTCAGTTCGTCGGCGCCAACAACCTGCAAGCAGGTATTCTCGCCGCCCTGGGCAAAGTAGACGCCTCCCGCCCAACCACGCTGGAGAGCGCTTCTCAGGCCATCCACCGCCTGTTCGCCGGGGCGAGCATCCCCAGCGAGCTGGCTTCCGCCATCGTAGAGGCTTACGGGAGCCTGCCCGGCGCCAATCCGCCCGTGGCGGTGCGCTCGTCTGCTACCGCCGAAGACCTGCCGGGGGCGTCCTTCGCCGGGCAGCAGGAGACCTACCTCAACATCTCCGGCGCGGAGCATGTGCTGGCAGCCGTCAAGAACTGCTGGGCTTCCCTGTGGACCGGGCGCGCCATCAGCTACCGCCTGCGCCAGGACATCCCCCCGGAGAGCGTGGCTCTGGCGGTGGTGGTGCAGCTGCTGGTGAACGCCGAAGCAGCCGGGATCCTGTTCACTGCCAACCCGCTCAACGCCCATCGTGATGAGATGGTCATCAATGCCGCCTGGGGGCTGGGCGAGGCGGTGGTGGGCGGGGCAGTAACGCCGGATACCCTCACGGTCCGCAAGGCGGACGGCAAGATCATCCACCGCGAGACGGCGCAAAAGCAGGTGATGACCGTGCGCACGGAATCCGGCACCACCGAGCAGCCGGTCCCCGATCCCCTGAAGAGCGTTCCTGTGCTGAGCGACGGGAAAGCCGCCGAGCTGGCCCGCCTGGGCGTACAAATCCAAGACCTGTACGGCATGCCGGTGGATATCGAGTGGGCGTTGAAGGACGGGCAGTTCACCATCCTGCAAGCCCGCCCGGTGACCGCACTGCCCGAAGCGCCGGTCGAGTGGATCCGGCCCAACTCCAAGGGCGTCTTCATGCGCGGCAGCCTGGTGGACCTGATGCCCGACCCGCTCAGCCCGCTGTTCCTCACTCTGGGCATCCCCACCTTCCTGCGCCAGATGCGCCCGTTAGGCAAGCGAATGATCGGCGCAGAGCCTGATCTTGGGGAGTATTACCTCACCCACATCAATACCTATGCCTATATGAGCGCCAGCTTTCCACTCAAGGGATGGCTATGGGTGCTGTTCCGGCAACTGCCGGCTTACCCGCGCCTGCTGCGCCAGCTGGTGCCGCTGTGGCGGGACGAGATGCACCCCCAGTACCAGGCATACGCGGCCGGGCTGAAAGAAAAGCACCCCGCCGAGATGGACTCCGCTGAGCTGTGGCGCACCTCGCAGGAGATTCTGGATGCCGCCATGTACTATATCTGCGCCCTGATGTTCGCTACGATGGGCGCCTCATCCGGCTCAGAGATGCTGCTCACCCGCGCCTACGACAGACTCGCCAAACAGGAAGGCGACCCGCCCGCCAGCGCTTTGCTGATGGGCTGGGACAATATCCCTGCCCGCTCGGAGAAATCGCTCTACGATCTTGCCCTGTGGGCCGCCCAGGACGAAGGGCTGAAGGCCCACCTGCTCAACACCCCGGCTGAGGTCCTGGCGGCGCAGCTGGCAAGCCCAGACAGCGCCCCAACCCCCTCCTTCCCCGAGTTCGCCACCCGCTTCCAGGCCCATCTGAAGCAGTACGGGCATATCATCTTCCAGCTCGATTTTGCTGCCGGGCTGTCCCTGGACCACCCCGAGCCCATGTTGGAAAACATCAAGATGTACCTGCGCGGCGAGGGCGCCGACCCGCACGAGCGCCAGCGTGCCAGTGAGCAAAAGCGCATCCAAACCGGGGAGACTGCCCTCTCCCGCCTGAAGGGCTGGCGGCGCTGGGCGTTCAGCAAGGCACTGCGGGCCGGGCAAGCCATGGCACAGGTACGCGAGGACGCCCTGGCAGATATCGGGCTGGGCTACCCCGTGCTGCGGGCGATGCTGCGCGAGCTGGGCAGGCGCTTCGCCGCGGGCGGGGCGATCGAGCAGGCGGACGATATTTTCTGGCTGGAGAAAGCCGAGATCGACGCCCTGATAACAGGCCTGGCAGCAGGCCTGGTTGGTGGAGACACTACCCCCCGCCAGGCGCAGGTGGCAGAGCGCAAGGAATACTGGAAGCGCCTCAAGCGGGAGACGCCGCCGCCGATGATCCCGATGCAGAAGCGGGTAATGGGCGTCAAGGCCGATATCTTCGTCGCCCATTCGCAAGAGGGTCAGGCGGCGGATGTGATCAAAGGCGTGCCGACCAGCGGTGGAAAAGTCACCGCCCCGGCATGCGTGCTGCACGGACCGCAGGACTTCGACCAGATGCGCCCCGGCGACGTGCTGGTGGCAGGCGCCACCACGCCCGCCTGGACGCCGCTCTTTGCCATGGCCTCCGCTGTGGTCACCGATATCGGTGGGCCGCTCAGCCACGGCAGCATCGTCGCCCGCGAGTACGGCATCCCGGCGGTGATGGGCACCGGCGTCGCCACCCGGCGCATTGCCGATGGGCAGATTATTACCGTGGATGGCGATGCCGGGACGGTGGCACTCGGAAATGGCAGGAGCTAAGTTGAAGTGAACTCCTCCAAGCGCAACCTGTACATATTAACCTTCGTCCTGTTCGTGGTCATGCTCGGCTACGGGATCGTTATCCCCATCCTGCCGTTCTACGTCGAGGATATGGGCGCCGGGGGGATGGAGCTGGGTTTGCTGGTGGCTTCGTACGCGGTGATGCGCCTGATCTGCGGGCCGGTCTGGGGCAGCCTGTCGGACCGGGTGGGGCGCAAGCCTATTTTGATCATCGGCATCCTGGGCTACGCCATCACCATGCTCTGGTTCGGGCTGGCGACCGAGCTGTGGATGCTATTCGCCGCCCGCATCCTATCCGGCATCCTTTCTTCCGCCACCGCTCCCACCAGCATGGCGTATATCGGCGACAGCACCCCTGAGCAGGAGCGCGGCGGGGGGATGGGCCTGCTGGGCGCGGCGGGCGGGGTGGGCACGATCCTCGGCCCGGCCCTGGGCGGCTTGCTGGGGGGCGAGGCGCTCTCCCTGCCGTTTTTCATTGCCGCCGGGCTATCCTTGCTCTCGCTGCTTCTGGCGTGGCTGTTCCTGCCGGAATCCCTGCCCGCCGCACAGCGCCTGCAAGCCGGTAAAGCTGGCGCTGCCCCAGGCGGCGCTTCTGACAGCACTCCTGGCGGCGCGGCCTCCGCTGCAGCGCCTGCCGAGGGCCTCCTGGACGTGCGCCTGTGGGCGAGCACCATCCGCAGCCCGATCGGAGTGCTGTTCGCCCTGACTTTCATCAGCACCTGCGGCTTGATGATCTTCGCCAGCGTCTTCGGGCTGTACGCCCTGGAGCGCTACGGCTTTGGACCGCAGGAGGTGGGGGTGATGATGATGGTGCTGGGATTGGTCTCCGCCCTCGGGCAGGGCGGGCTGGCAGGCCCGCTGACCCGGCGCTGGGGAGACGAGGCGGTCATCCGCGGCGGGCTGCTGGCAACCGCCGTCGGCTTCGGCTGGATGCTGCTGGTAGACAGCTACTGGATGATTTTGCTCAGCACTGCCTTTTTCGGTTTAGCCACCGCCCTGCAAATCCCGGCCCTCACCTCGCTCACCTCCCGGCGCGCCAGCCTGCCCCAGGGGATCGTGATGGGGCTGAGCAACTCGTTCGTCAGCCTGGGGCGCATCTTCGGGCCGCTGCTGGCGGGCTATATTTTTGATATCAATATCCTGCTGCCCTATCTTGCCGGGATTGCGATCATGGCGGCGGGTTTCGGGCTGAGTCTGGTGACGCTGAAGCGCGCCCCGGAGCCGGTCCGGATGGGGTGAAGAAGTGCGAAGTGCGGGGTGCGAGGGGGTAGGTAAAAATCCTTAGCGGTCTTCTTTCCTTCGCGGTTAACTGGTTTTCTTCGCGCTCTCTGCGTCTCGGCGGTGAATACGGTAGAGACGTAGCATGCTACGTCTCTATGGCGCGGACTGAGAGAGAATTGCGCCGCTCAGGGCAAGGAAGCCCGGCTGCTCTGGTAAGCCCAGGCGATGAACTCCGCCCGGCGGGCTGGCTCGGTGCACAGGCGCTCGGGCACAGGGCGAATGCCGATCCGCCCCAGGTCAAGCCGGTCGGCGTCCCAGCACACCTGGACGGTGATAT
>JBFYSV010000041.1:0-3277 GCA_041301185.1 Anaerolineae bacterium | reverse complement strand
GCCAAGATACCAGGTGATGGGCGATCCGGTTGCCGGTTGGACGAGCGCTGTGTGATCCCAGATCCTGGCGTCTGGCTGTTCCAGGGAATTCACCCTGGCAGTGACTGTCTCGGGGGAGAGTGCTTGCACGGGTGAACCCAGGGGAGGCAGGAGCACCCAGCCAGCGGTGGGGGTGTTCACAGCGCTGACCAGCAGAGGTGCTGCCCGCAATCCATTATTGCTCAGGGTTCCGGCAATCAGCGCAGCTTGCAATGGGCTGATTGCGGTTTCTCCCCCTTCCCCGCTAATCGGCTCTCCAGATGGCAGGCGCAGGTCCAGCGGTTCGTCTAGCCCATAGGCAGGTAGCCCTTCCGGGAAGAGCGCCTTTTCAAGCTCGCCAGTGGGATATTGTCCCAGGGTGGCCCGGTTCAAGAGCGGGGAGCGGTCATCCTGCACCAGCTCGCTCCAGGTCGCGTCGAGCTGGTTGGCGTCGAAACCGGGACTGGAGGCCATCGCCAGGATCTCGCCTGTGGCAGGGTTGAGTAGCACGGCCGCGCCCTGGCGATCCCCCAATGCCTGATCGACCATATTTTGGATATTCAAATCCAGGCTGGTGCGCACATCCAGACCGGGAGGCGGTTGCCCGTAGAGCAAGTGATTCCACCACAGTGATAAACCAGGGTTACCTCTCAAGCCGCGCAGGTATTCGTCCAGGCTGGCCTCCAGCCCAGCCTGACCATAGACCGGATGGGTATAGCCGACCACCACGCTGAGGGGCGGGTAATCGATCGATCGAACGTACTCGCCTGATTCTCCACTGGAGGCCGAAATGACGTCGTTATTGCGGTCCATAATCGAGCCGCGTTGAACATACTGGTCTGCGATGGCGCGGCGCGGGTTGTCGGTGCGGGTCAGCAGGTCGGGACCTCGTACGAATGCCCACCAGCCGGTTACCAGGCCTGCCCCCACCAGCCCGATAAAAAGGAATGCTACCAGGTGGAGATAGGATCTAATATCCCCGGGAAGTGGTCGCGGGTCTTCTTCTGCCCGGTTGCTGATGCGCAGCAAAAGCAGCAATGCGATATACGCAGTGAGCATAGACGAGCCGCCATAGGAGACAAAGGGCAAAGTCACCCCGGTCAGGGGCAACAGGCGGATATTCCCGGCTATGATCAAGATTGCTTGAGCGACCAGGTAGGTGACCAATCCGGTAGCCAGGTAGCGCCGAAAGGTGTCTGGGGCGTGCAGCGCGGCGCGCAATCCGCGCTGAGCAAATAGAGCTAGCAAGAACAACAGCCCCAGCCCGCCCACCAATCCGCCTTCTTCAACAATTGCAGCGTAGATGAAATCCGAGTGGGCGATGGGTACCACCTGTGGGTAGCCCAAACCGGGTCCGCGACCCAACAAGCCGCCGTTGGCGATCGCCAGGAGGGATTGCACAATCTGGTATGACCTGCCGCTCGGGTCCAGCCAGGGGTTAAGCCAGGCTTCCACTCGCAACCGGACGACGTCAAACAAGGCGAACCCCAATATCCCTGCCAGGGCAAGCGCCAGGCCGGCTACCAGCAGGACGCGTTTGCGTCCAGTAGTAACATACAGGATGGCGGCATATAAGAACATGAAAATTGATGCCGTTCCGAGATCACGTTGGACGACCAGAAGGGTCAGAGCCAGCCCGGTCATCAGGATGGTTGGTGCGATCGGGGGAAGAAAGGCGGTCGAGCGCCTGGGGGAGGGGGCTACCTGGACCGCGTTCGGGGTGTTATCGGCAAGCCCTGCCAGGTACGCCGCCAGGTAGATGATCAGCAGGACTTTGAGCGGCTCGGACGGCTGGAAGTAGACTCCGCAGCATCCCAGCCACATACGCGGCCCAAAACCGGACGGGTTGGTGCCCAGGAAAATTGTCAGGGCGGTTAATAGCAGTCCGCCTGTAAGCCAGACGTATTTATATCGTTTTAAGAAGTTCAGATTGGCAGGCAAGCGCAGACCGATGATCAACGCCAGGACAGACAGGATTGCCCACAAGGTCTGGCGCAGGCCGAAATACGGGTCCAGGCGCCAGATGGTGAGATTGCCCCAGGCGGATAACGCCATGGCGATTGGCAGCAAGTACGGGTCGGTGTTTGGCAGGCTGCGGGAGATGAAATGATGCGCCAGGGCAAATAGCACCAGCCAGGCACCTGCCCCAATCCAGTGCTCCCAATGATAGTCAACCGCCCAGGAACGCCTCAGGGCAGCGGGGGCGATGGTGAACGCCGCGGAGTATAGAACGACAAAAATCCCAGCCAATATGAACAGGCGAGCTTGAATCTGCTGGTTGGTGAAATGATTCGTGTGGAACGACAAGCTGGTTTCTCGACCGGGCTCGAACAAGGGTTTGGGTGATTTATCCTAGCTCAGGTATTTATCCAGCAGGATATGCAGGCGCTGGCGCGTCTCTGGCGGGATGGCACCCGGTTGGGTGATGATTGCATCCGAGAGAGAGTCAATGCATTTGCAGTTGCTCTGTGCGGGGAGTCCTTGAATCAGGTTGCGGATGGCTTGCTGGGCGATCTCGGTATTGCGGTTGAGAATCTCGATGACCATCTCTACCGTAACGGGTTCTTCGCTGGTATGCCAGACATCGTAATCCGTGACATGGTTCATGACGCTGTAACAGATCTCCGCCTCTCTGGCCAGGAAAGCCTCCGGAGCAGAGCTCATATTGATAATCGACATTCCCCAGGAGCGGAAGGTGTTCGACTCTGCCCGGGTGGAGAAACGCGGACCTTCAATTGTGATCAAAGCTCCACTATGGTGGACTTTATTACCTGTCGCTTTTACTGCCTGGTAAACCAGCTCGGATAGCTCTGGGCAAAATGGCTCGGCAACGCTCACATGGGCAACGATGCCATCCTCGAAGAAAGTGCGTTTGCGATCCCGGGTGAAGTCCATGATCTGGTCTGGGATGACGATATCGCCGGGAACAAAATCCTCGCGCAATGAACCGCAGGCGCTGATGCTGACAATGCGTTGCACGCCGAGTGACTTAAGGGCGTAGATATTCGCCCGGTAGGGTACTTCAGATGGGGATAGATTGTGCCCCGTCCCGTGACGAGAAAGGAAAGCAACGGTCTGTCCATCCAGGCTGCCGACGTTGATCGGCGAGCTGGGTTCCCCAAAGGGGGTGTCAATGAACAGCTCACGGGTATCTTGCAAGCCGGTCATGCGATCCAGGCCGGATCCGCCGATAATTGCGATATTGGGATGTGATTCCATATTCGTCCTCTCTGGATCAGGGTGTGGGGGCAGGCGAAGC
>JBFYSV010000039.1:0-5302 GCA_041301185.1 Anaerolineae bacterium | reverse complement strand
ATTTCTCCTCTCCAGCCATCACTTTCTGGATCGCCGGACGGAAATCGTCATAAGTTCCAGCTGGAAAAGCATTGCGGTAATCGGAGAGCGTGCTGATGTTGCCGGCCCCGTGTTGGGCGCCATAATCCGTCTTAGCGTAATCCTGCAGCAAGTGGTGCAGCACGCCATCCTGGGCTTTGGTGGGATCGGCGATTGCAGTATGCCAGGGCTGAAGCTGGGCGGTGAGCATTTGCTTTGCCACCTGGGGGTCGATGTTCATAGGGGTGCCTCGTATGCGTATAGGAATAATTTCCGACAAGATGACCCGGCGTCGGCTGGTTTATGCTAAATTCTACAGGGAGATATAGAAGACGGCAAGCGTTTGCCCACCTTAAAAAGTGGCCGGGCGTGGGGGACACGCCCGGCTGTCTAAGGAGAGCCACCAGAGTGTGCCAGCCTGGGGGGGGCAAGCTGACGACCACACCTGATGGTGACACCTGAGATACCAGTAAATTGGGAGGGCAGGTGTCAGTGCTTATAATATACACCTGATTTGTCCGATTTGTATTAAAGGGGGATTAAGGCTCGTTATTGATCCAATGAGTAATTTATTTTCGCCGGGTGAATTCTTTCAGCCAGTCTGCCACATCTTCAGGGCTGAGCTTGAGATCTACCGGTTTCTCGGCTGCCTCAGAGCTGCCCAGCCCAGGCAGCAGCTCCTGGGCGAACTTTTCCGATGGGATGACCTTTGCCTGGACTGCCCGTGCATCCCGTTGTACTCGTTGGTCTGAGCTGACCACGCTCCAGTTTCGGGCGTTGCGGCCCAGCTTTTCCAACCGGGCAGAGATGGCATCATCTGCAGTGCGGCCCTGGGCGATGAAGTGAGCGATCACCGCGCCATAGATGCGCCGGCCAGCCTGGCCGGCTGGGGCATTATCGAAGTACACATCCACCTGCCTGCGGTTTCGTCGGCAGTAATCTTGCAACAACTTTACCAACCTGATCTCATCATCGATGATACTCAAGCTGAAGCCGGGCAATTTTGGGATCAAGTTGTGTCCGTCGATCAAGTAGGGCATATGGGTGACATTCTACCAGTATGCTGCCGGTTGGTCGAGTGGCCGCGCTCTATCAAATAAAATGTTACCGAGGGATAATCGTTCTTTCAAATGATAATGTTACCGAGGGAACGATGTCACCAGAAGAGCGCATGACGATAGATGAACAACGCAAGTATTTACACAAGATGCGGATCCGATATTGGCAAGCCAAGCGGCGAAGCGAACGCAGCCGATTGTTAGATGAAATGCAAGCGGTGACGGAATTACACCGCAAGACGTTGCTTCGGCTGATCAATGGGGAGCTGGCCCGCAAACCGCGGCGGAAGCAGCGCGGGAAGACGTATGGAGGAGAAGTGAAAGCAGCGGTACAGGTGATCGCCCGAAGTTTGGATTACCCGTGTGCAGAACGGGTGCAACCCAACCTGGTGTGGATGGCGAAACACCTGGAAAAGCATGCAGAATTGAAGACTTCAGCGGAAGTTCGGCAGAAATTAGCTCAAGTCAGTGTTTCCACGGTGCGGCGTTTGCTGGGGCCAGTGGGAGCAGAGCCCAGACGACTGGCTCACCAGAAGGAAGCGCCTGGAACCAGTGGGGCGCTGCGGCAAGGTGTACCCATGCGGCGGATTGCTTGGGATGAACCCCACCCCGGGCATTTCGAAGTGGATCTGGTTCATCACTGTGGAGCGAGTGCGGAAGGTCAATACGTACATACTCTTCAGCTGATCGATGTGGCTACTGGCTGGAGTGAATGTGTGCCGATCTTAGGACACAGCTATCTGGTGATGGAAGACGGCTTTGCAGCCATTCTCGACCGGCTACCCTTTCCAATCTTCGAACTGCATCCCGATAATGGTAGTGAATTCTTCAACCATTACCTGATGAAATACTGGAAAGAGAAGGTGAAAGGTGTGGAGCTGTCGCGCAGCCGCCCTTTTCATAAGAACGACAACCGCTTTGTGGAAGAGAACAATTTCAGCCTGGTCAGGGCGTATGTGGGCTATCAGCGCTTAGACACCCTTGCTCAGATCAAACTGCTCCATCAGTTGTACGACCAACTCTGGCTGTATCATAACTTCTTCCAGCCAGTCATGCGCCTCAAGGAGAAGATCCATGCCACCGGTCAAACGCACACTCAACGCCGCTATGACCTCGCCCAACCCCCTCTGGACCGGCTGTGTGCAAAGGGCAGCTTAGAAACCAACACCCAAAGCCGGTTGCTGACCCTGCGAGAAGCCACCAATCCCTGCCAGGTGCGCCATTCCATTGAGCAATTGGCCTCCCAGCTTTTCAACCTGCCCCTAGCCAAACCCGGTACGACCGAAGATGTCCACCAATCCCTGCGCCTTTGGCAGCCTCATCTGTTCTCCCTGGCCAAGGATCCGTCCAGCCATGTTCGCTAAGTTTTTCGCTTTCAGCCAAAAACTGGGCATAAAACAAAGAGCAGAGCGAATACCGCTCTGCCCAGTCTTTGGCCTCGTGTCGGCGCTCCGGTTGCTCTTCAGCAGAGCCGTACCCTCCGCACGAGTGCCAGCATTTTACCATATCAAGAAAGGAGCTGACTCGTTCGGTAACATTTTCTTTTGACAGAACGATGCCCCTTCGGTAACATTATCATTTGACTTGACAGGGTGGCTTAGCGTAGGTTTGGATCCGCTCAGCGGCTGACAACGGGATTGCCTCGATCTACCAAGTGTGCTATCATTTCCTGGGAGTGACCTCACCATGCGTTGGATGCGCTTATTTTATTACCTGAGTATCAACGTTATCGTCTCGGCGGTGACGATCTTTGGGGTTTTGATCATCTGGGACCAAACCCACAAGACAAAACCCTGCGCGATCGATCCTGCGGTCTTGAGGCTGGCGAGCACCTCCGTTCCAACCCTGGTGCAGACCTTGTTCCAGGAGCAGGAAGGCCTCTCAGAGACCACCGCCACAGCTTTCGAAACGCCCACGCCTGTGCCTCCCACTCCCATCCTGTTGTCGGGCATCATCACCCACACGGTCAAGACCGGGGAAACCCTGGGGATCATTGCCGGGGTCTACGGGGTCTCGATTGAGGCGATCGTGGAGCTTAATAAAATAGATGACCCCAACCTGGTGGAGATTGGACGGAAGCTGCGCATCCAGATTCCGTCGACGGATACCCCAACGCCAACGCAGACGCCCACCATCACCCCCACGCCGACCCCTCCCACGCCCACCCTGTCCCCCACACCCATTACACCCACCCTGGCACCGCATGTGGTGATCCAGGGCGTGATCGGGGCTGGAGATATTGCGGTGGAGCACGTTGACCTGGCTGCAGAAGGGGGCGGGTCCATCGCCCTTGCGGGCTGGCAGATGCGGGATGAACAAGGCCACAGCTTCACCTTTCCGCAGTACACCCTGCATCCGGGCGGAAAGCTGAGTGTGTACACGGGGGCAGGGGTTTCAGAGATAGGTAAGCTGTACTGGAACCTGACCGACGTGGTTTGGTCTGCCGGCGAGCAGGTGACCCTGCTGAATGCCCAGGGGATTGAACAGGCGACCTACCAGGTGCCTTAGGGGTTGTGACCCATGCCGAACATTGAAGAGCAAATCCGCAGGGCGATGGAGGAGGGTAAGTTCAACGATCTGCGCGGCAAGGGCAAGCCGATCCAGTGGGATGAAAACCCATTTGTAGAGCCGGATTGGCAGATGGCATTCCGCACCCTGCACCAGGCGGGATTTGCATTGCCCTGGATGGAAACTCGCAAGGAGATCGAAACCCAGCTCGAAGCAGCCCGCACCAGCCTGGTGCGTGCCCAGGAATGGACGCAAACAGAATCCGCAGCCGGGCAACGGCCTGGCCTTATTGCAGGTGAGTGGCAGCGAGCGGTGGTAGCTTTTCGCGAACAGGTGACTGCCATCAACCAGCGCATCTTCGACTATAACCTGGAGGTGCCGCTGCCCAGGTTTCAACGCCCGCGGGTGGATGCAGAGGCGGAGATCACGATCGTGCTCTACGGCGAACCAGCGGACTCATCCAAATAGATGGAAAATGTTATCAGGTTGAGCAAGCAATCGCTGAAGCACAAAGCCTGGATTGAAATACTGGTACAATTAACCCATGACCCAAGCCCTCTACCGAAAATGGCGCCCACACACCTGGGAACAGGTATTTGGACAGGAACACATCATCCAGACCCTGCGCAACGCGGTGGCAACCGAGCGCGTGGCGCACGCTCTCTTATTTGCCGGGCCGCGCGGCACTGGCAAGACCACCACCGCCCGAATCCTGGCGAAGGCGGTCAACTGCCTGTGCCCCGACCCGGCGGCGCGCCCTTGCGAAGACTGCGAGCATTGCACCGCCATCAACCAGGGGCGCTTCCTCGACCTGATCGAGATTGACGCAGCCTCCAATACCTCCGTGGATGATGTGCGCGACCTGCGCGAGAAGATCAACTTTTCCCCCAACCAGGGGCGCTACAAGGTCTATATTGTGGACGAAGTCCACATGCTTTCTACGGCGGCATTCAATGCGCTGCTTAAAACGCTGGAAGAGCCCCCTGCGCATGCTATTTTCATCCTGGCTACCACCGAAATCCACAAAATACCCGCCACGGTGCTTTCGCGCTGCCAGCGGCATGAGTTCCGCCGCATCCCGGTAGCAGATATCGTCCGGCAGCTACAAATCCTGGCGGAGGGCGAAAATATTCTTGTTGAGCCGGATGCGCTCACCCTCATCGCGCGCCAGTCCGCGGGCGGGATGCGGGATGCCATCTCCTTGCTCGATCAGCTTGCTTCTACCGGGCAGAAGATTACCCTGTCCCTGGCACAGACTGTGCTGGGCGCGGCCACCGGGCAGGCTGTGCTCGAGCTGGTGGATGCCCTGCTGGCCCAAGATTCGGCTGCCGGGCTGGATAAAATCCATGCTGCCCTGGATTCCGGAAGCGACCCACGCCAGTTCTCTCGCCAGATCGTGGATTACTTGCGCCAGCTGCTGCTGGTCAAGATGGGCAATGCCGCCCAGGTGGATGCGACGGTGGATGCCCGCGCCGTGATGGCGCGGCATGCGGGTGAGTTTTCTACGGCTTCCCTCCTCAAGGTGATCAAGGCATTCAACACAGCTGCCGTGGATTCCCGCGCCGCCTGGCAGCCTGCCCTGCCTCTCGAGATCGCCTTTGTGGAGTCGCTGAAGGCGGACGAGGTTGCGCCGCCTGTGGAAGAAGCTCCTGTGCGGGAAGCGCCACCTTCACACCCCACCCGCCAACCGGGCAGATCTTCCCCACCTCTGCCGGTAA
>JBFYSV010000038.1:0-23947 GCA_041301185.1 Anaerolineae bacterium | reverse complement strand
GGTACGCGAGCTGGGTTCAGACCGTCGTGAGACAGGTCGGTCTCTATCCGCTGTGGGCGTAAGGGATTTGAGAGGAGCTGCCCCTAGTACGAGAGGACCGGGGTGGACAGACCTCTGGTGTGCCAGTTGTTGTGCCAACAGCATCGCTGGGTAGCCACGTCTGGCAGAGATAACCGCTGAAAGCATCTAAGTGGGAAACTCGCCTCAAGATGAGATCCCTCATCCCGTTAAGGGAGTAAGACCGCAGGTAGACTACCTGCTTGATAGGCGGCGTGTGTAAGCACAGACAATGTGTTCAGCTAAGCCGTACTAATGGTCGAGGGCTTACCCGTGGTGCGGAGAACTCGGCACTTTTCAGCTAGCAATCAAATTACACTCTATTCGATTGGTACCCTTAACACCGTGAATAAAGCTTCTTGGTGATTGGAGCGACGGAGGTACACCCGGCCACATCCCGAACCCGGTCGTTAAGCCCGTCAGCGCTGATGGTACTTGGGGGGCGACCCCCTGGGAGAGTAGGTCATTGCCAAGAGGCTTTTTCTATTTTAATTGACATTCTATTTGTTGCCTGATATAATTATTTCAGCGGCGTTCGCGGACCGCTCTTGGATCTGTTCTGCTAACATAATAGCAACCAGGAGAGAGCGTATTGGGTTGATCAGATTATGTAAACCCCTTGAGCTGTAAGGCTCGGCTGTGTCCCTGAACGCTTGCCGGGCTTTTTTTGTGCCCCAGGACATGTGGCTGGTGTTGTGATCATATCTCTAACTCACCAGCTTGCGACGAAAGGAGGTGAAAAGATTGGCATCGGTTAACTTACGCCCCAACGAGACGCAAGATCAACTGCTCAAGCGCTTCCGCAAAAAGGTGGCTAAGAGTGGCATCTTGAGCACAGTTCGCCGCAAGCGCTGGTTTGTTTCCAAGAGTGAGTTGCGTCGCATTCAGAAAAAGAAATCTATTCGTCGGATTAAGCGCCGACAGACCCCGGATATAGAATGATCCATCCAGGTCGGTTGCTTAATGTTGACACCGGAGGTGTAAATGGCAAAAGATGAAGACAAAATTCAGGTTGAAGGCATGGTCGTAGAAGCCCTGCCAGCCACGCAGTTCAAGGTGCGGCTAGACAACGGTCACGAAGTTCTGGCGTACCTCTCGGGCAAAATGCGCAAATACTATATTCGTATCTTGCTGGGAGATCGCGTCCGTGTAGAAGTGTCACCATATGACTTGACCCGCGGGCGGATTGTGTACCGCCATAAGAAGTACGTTGATATGCCAGAAGCTGAAGAAGCATAACTCGGCCATTTTCTCCGGACTCATCCTGTAATTTTAAACAATAAGCGGGATACCCTGATCGATTCGGGGCATCCCGCTTGATTTTTAAGGCTTTTGGCTTAGTACGAGCTGAGCACTGCCATGTAGTTTGCCCGCTCGAAAGCGGAGGGGTCAGATACTGACTGCTGGCTCATGCTGCCTTTCAACTGGGTCACGGATATGTATTCGCGCTCATCCAGCCAGGCACTCGTATCCGTGAGAATTTCTGCGGCACGAGAGGTACCTTGATGCAAGAACTCTGAAGCGACCATAGCAACACTGGCTCCAGCCATGAGCGCTTTGATTACATCGACGGCTGTATGCACGCCGCTGGTCAGGGCAAAATCGGCTTGAACGCGCCCGTACAGGATGGCGATCCAGCGCAGCGGTAGGCGTAGCTCGTGAGAGTTGCTCAGAACCAGGTTCGGAACCACATGCAGCTCGTCCAGATCAAAATCCGGCTGGTAGAAGCGATTGAAGAGGACCAGCCCGTTGGCGCCCGCTTCGACCAGGTGGCTGGCAAAATTCGGCAGGGAGGTGAAGAAGGGGCTTAACTTGACCGCCAGCGGGATGCGGAGCTGCTTGCGGATATCTCCGACCAGGGTAATATAGCTGTCTTCGAGCTGAGCGCTGGTCAAGTTTGGGTCGGTGGCAAGATCGTAAAGGTTCAGCTCGAGGGCATCAGCGCCGGCTTGCTCGATCTTCTTCGCGTAATCAACCCATCCGCCGGTCGAGACGCCGTTTAAGCTGCCGATCACCGGAATTTTCACTGCTTGCTTTACTTTTTTGAGGTGATTCAGGTAATTTTCCGGACCGATGTTGTATAAACCATAATCGGGCAGGTAGCTGGGTGCCTCGGCGTAAGATTCAATCCCGCGGCTCAGGTCTCTATCCAGTTTGAGGCTTTCCTGGATGATCTGTTCCTCGAAAAGCGAGTACATTACGATGGCAGAAACACCAGCTTCTTCTAGCTGGAGAGCTGTCTCGACCCTCTTTGATAAGGGGGATGCAGAAGCGACCAGGGGGTTTTTTAACGATAAGCCGAGATAGGATGTTGTCAGATCAACCATGGCATTTTCCTTAAGTTTATTAGTGGGTTAGAGAACTTGGGGGCGGGCAATATCCTTCAAGGCATGCCCACCCCTTACCTTTGATCACTCTTCTGGCTTTCCATTGCTGCCATCATAGTGCATCTCTGCCATCTGATGGTAGAGGTTCCAGCGCTTTTTGGCATCCTGCTGAGCCTGCTTCATGAGCTCCTCGGCGCGCTGCTCATTGCTTTGTAGGAGCATGCGATAGCGGGTTTCATTATAAGCATACTGAGAGATCGGTATGGTGGGCTCTTTAGAATCCATGACAAGCGGGTTTTTCCCTGCCTGTGGCAGGTTCGGGTTGTAGCGGTAGAGAGGCCAGGCTCCCGATTGCACCGCCAATTTTTGCTGGTCGAGACCCCTGCGCAAATCATAGCCGTGGGCAATACAGTGGCTGTAGGCGATGATGAGAGATGGGCCATCGTAGGCTTCTGCTTCCAGGAAGGCAGTCAAGGTTTGCTGGTCGCTGGCGCCAAATGCTACGCGAGCAACATACACGTATCCGTAAGCCATGGCGATCAGCCCCAGGTCTTTCTTTGAGATGCCCTTGCCTTTGGCGGCGAACTTGGCTACTGCGCCCCTGGGCGTAGATTTGGATGCCTGCCCACCGGTGTTGGAATAGACTTCTGTGTCCAGGACCAGGACATTGACATCCCGTCCGGATGCCAGGACATGATCCAGGCCGCCATAACCAATGTCGTATGCCCAGCCATCGCCTCCCAAGATCCAGACACTCTTGCGGCTGAGGACATCCGCCAGGCTAGCAAGCTGGCGGGCTTCGGGGGTATCAACCCCTGCCAGGCGCTGTTTCAGCAGCTCGACCCGCTGGCGCTGTTCCTTGATACCTGTTTCAGAGGATTGGTCAGCGTTCAGGATGGCATCCACCAGCTGCTCACCTACCTTACCGGCAAAACCGGGCAGCAATTCGCGGGCAAATTCGATCTGCTTATCCAGGGTCAGGCGCATGCCCAGCCCGAACTCGGCGTTGTCTTCAAACAGCGAGTTCGACCAGGCTGGTCCACGCCCCTCAGCGTTCTTCGTCCAAGGTGTTGTGGGCAGGTTGCCTCCATATATGGAAGAACAACCGGTGGCATTGGCTACCATAATCCGGTCGCCAAATAGCTGGCTGAGGAGCTTGACGTAGGGGGTCTCGCCACATCCGGCGCAAGCGCCAGAGAACTCGAATAAGGGCTGCAGAAGCTGGGAGTTCTTGACTGCTTTCGGGCTGACCAGCGTGCGGTCCATATCTGGGATGGTGAGGAAGTAGTCCCACTTGACGGCTTCGCTCTCGCGAATGGGAGGCTGGTCCGCCATATTGATCGCTTTGCGCCCGACCTGCGATTTGTCTTTTGCCGGGCACACTTCCACACATAAACCACAAGCGGTGCAGTCTTCTGGGGCAACTGCCAGGGTGTACTTCATATCGGGGAATTCTTTCCAGCGCGCTTCAACAGCTTGCCATCCCTCGGGGGCGTCTTTCAAGTAGGCTGGATCGTAGACTTTTTCCCGGATGACTGCGTGCGGGCACACAAAGACGCATTTCCCACACTGGATGCATACATTTGGCTCCCAAACCGGGATTTCCAGGGCAATATTGCGTTTTTCCCACATGGTTGTGCCGGTTGGGAATGTGCCATCGACCGGCATCGCGCTGACTGGTAGATTGTCCCCGTCTCCGGCGATGATCTTTCCCAAAACCTCGCGCACAAATGTTGGCGCATGCTCTGGGACAGGGGGGCGGCGGGTGATCTGGCTGCTGATGGTCTGCGGCACTTTGACTTCGTGCAGGTGAGCCAAGGCATGATCGACAGCTTCGTAATTGCGTTGCACCACTGCTTCGCCGCGCTTACTGTAGGTCTTATCAATAGCGTGCTTGATTTCCTGGATGGCTTGCTCACGGGGTAAGACGCCGCTGATGGCAAAGAAACAGGTCTGCATGATGGTGTTGATGCGACCACCCATGCCGGTTTTTTGCGCAACTTCATTGGCATCAATTACGTAGAAGCGCAGTTTCTTGTCCAGGATTGTTATTTGTGTCTCGACCGGTAATTTGTCCCACACTTCTTCCGGACCATACAGGCTGTTCAGCAAGAAGACCGCGCCGGGCATGGCGTATTTCAATACGTCGTAGCGCTCCAGGAACGTGAACTGGTGGCAGGCGACAAAATTTGCCTGACCGATCAGGTAGGGCGCACGGATGGGTTTCGGCCCAAAGCGCAGGTGCGAGACGGTGACCGACCCTGATTTCTTCGAGTCGTAAACGAAATAACCCTGAGCGTAGTTATCGGTCTCTTCACCGATGATCTTGATCGAGTTCTTGTTCGCTCCGACGGTGCCGTCGGAGCCCAAACCCCAGAACACGCAGCGGACGGTATCCGGCGTTTCAATGAAGAAGGATGGATCATAATCCAGGCTGGTGTGCGACACATCGTCAACGATGCCAATGGTGAAGTGATTCTTCGGCTCGGCTTTCAGCATCTCATCGAAGACGCCTTTCACCATTGCCGGGGTGAACTCTTTGGAAGACAGCCCGTAGCGACCACCGATGACGCGCGGGGATGGACGATTGGCAAATTGGGCATAGGGCACGCTGCCTTCAGCCAGACCTTCGTTAATAGAAGTGACCACATCCTGGTATAGCGGTTCTCCGGCGGCGCCTGGCTCTTTGGCGCGATCCAGCACCGCGATAACTTTCACCGATGGCGGTAACGCCCCCAGGAAATGCTTGACCGAAAAGGGCCGGTACAGGTGCACATTTAGGACACCGACCTTCTCGCCGCGTTCGGTCAGGAATTTTGCCGTTTCGCTGGCTGTCTCTGCTCCTGAACCCATTAAGACAATCACGCGCTCTGCGTCGGGCGCTCCGGTGTAGTCGAAGAGGCCATACTTTCGCCCAACGACCTGGGCAAATTTATCCATGGTCTTCTGGACGATATCCGGGCAGGTAGCATAGAAGGGGTTGATCGTCTCACGACCCTGGAAGAACACATCCGGGTTTTGGGCGGAGCCGCGCAACACCGGGCGATCGGGTGATAGCGACCGGGAGCGGTGCTGGCGGACCAAGTCGTCGTCAATCATGGCGCGGATCTCGGCGTCAGTCAACTGTTCGATTTTGTTGACCTCAGCCGAGGTACGGAAGCCATCGAAGAAGTGAATAAACGGGATGCGGGCTTCCAGGGTAGACGCGTGGGCAATCAAGGCTATATCCTGTGCTTCTTGAATGGAACTGGAAGCCAGCATGGAAAAGCCGGTAGATCGGACCGCCATGATGTCTGAATGATCGCCAAAAATTGAGAGGGCATGGGTGGCTACCGTGCGGGCAGAGACGTGAAAGACAGTCGGGGTCAGCTCGCCAGCTATCTTGTACATGTTGGGGATCATCAGTAACAGCCCCTGGGAGGCGGTGAAGGTCGTGCTCAAGGATCCGGCTTGCAGGGCACCGTGAACTGCGCCGGCTGCTCCGCCTTCGGATTGCATTTCAATGACCAAAGGAACCGTCCCCCACAAATTGGGACGACCTTTGGCAGACCACTCATCTGCCAGCTCACCCATGGAAGAGGAGGGGGTGATTGGGTAAATTGCAATCACCTCGCTCAGTTTGTGGGCAACGTAAGCAGTAGCCTCGTTGCCGTCGATCGTAACCATATTTCTCTTCATTGAATTGTTTCTCCATTCCTGCCGGTTGGGCAAGATAAGAGCAGGGTTTTTAGCATATCCTGCCCATTCATTTCTACAAGTGTGTATTATGGTTCCAATGTACAAGTGTAGTCCTCATTGTTCTATCTACATAGTTATTTATGGCATAATATTTACCTGTGACCTGTCACATTTCAGACTAAAGTTGTTGTGATTAAGCCAAAGTGGGTGCAGAAATTGGCGAAATTTATCGAATTTCTTAGGTTATTCGCAATATACCTTGACCTTCTTGGCATGCGGATATAAAATCAGTCTATGTAGCATGGGGTCCTACATGCTACCCAGGAGCTGTGTTCCATTGTGACGATGAGTTCTGACCGGCAGATCTGGCAGTTGTGGGCATGTAACTTGCATAAGTGGGGGTTAGCGGATTGGATAGCCTCCTTATTGGAAGTGGCGGGCCCGCTCAACTTGATTGTTGCACAACTGATCTATCTGGCTCAACCCCTGGCGTACAATGCCCTTCCAGAAGATCAATGGCAGGCTTTGACCGAGATGCTCGAGGATAAGAAGAAAGCGCAGGGTTTCGCAGCCTTTCTCAGGGAGGTCAATCTCCAGTGAACATTGTAGATATTCTGATCAGTCCGGAGGGTCTGGGTCTGGTTTTTCTGGTTGTTTTCCTGGGTTCGATGATCGTTTTTGCTGTAGCGGGCAAGAATCGTCCCGGACAAAACCTGCGGGGGATTGTAGCTTTTTCGCGCTTGGGTAAGGCTGTCGGGTTGGCAGTTGAGGCGGGCAAGCGCTTGCATATCTCTTTGGGTTGGGGTGGAGTTTCAGGCATGCAAGGCATTTCTGGTTTGCTTGGGTTGAGCGTGGTAGAGCGAATAGCGCGCCTTGCCTCCATCAGCGACCGACCTCCAGTTGTATCCAGCGGAGAGGGCACCCTGGGTATCTTGTCTCAAGACACGCTCAGCAAAACCTACCGGACGATCGGTGAAGCCCGGCAGTATGATTCTGGGCAGGGACGGGTGAGCGGGTTGACGCCATTTTCTTATGCAGCCGGGGTGTTGCCAAACATCTATGACGAACAAGTTTCTGCAACGGTATTAGCTGGTCATTTTGGCAGTGAGGTGGCTCTGATCGCAGACGCCTCCGAGCGCACTGACGGGCTGACCCTGGCAGGAAGCGATAGCATCCAGGCTCAAGCCGTTATGGTCGCGGCGGCACAGGAACCGTTGATTGGTGAAGAGCTATATGCTGCTGGAGCGTACGTCAATGCCGGACCGCTGCACGCATCCAGCTTGCGGGCGCAGGACATTTTCCGGTGGGTTCTGGTTGTGATCATCCTGGTTGGGGCAGCATTGAAACTGGTGGGGCTGATATGAAAATACCTGTGGCTGCAGCAATTGCGATTGCCTTCGGCCTGGTAGTCCTGGCAGGGTATTTTTTGCCGCTACCGGAGTTGGTGAGCCTGCGGACTATTCTGGTGCAATGGAGTATGATCATCGCCTCGACGGCATTATTTGTGGGTGTGGCGAACTTGCTGCGCGTTCATTGGTTTAAACTGCGCAAGGGCGGCACAGCCAGCGCATACAGTTTTCTTTTAATTGCCTCTCTGCTAGTCACCCTGGTTGTGGTGGGATTGTATGGCCCAACCGGTTCCTGGTCGCTATGGATATTCAACTCGATCCAGTTCCCCATCGAAAGTAGCCTGATGGCAATCCTGGCGGTTGTATTGATTTATTCTGCTGCTCGCCTGATGCGCCGCCGAATGGACCTTTTTAGCCTGCTATTTGGGATGGCTGTTTTGCTTGTATTGCTGGGTAGCGCTCCAATATTTGGAATAGAAATCCCCTTCTTATACGGTCCGGACGGATTGCGCTCATTGATTGTGCAAATTCCGGCAGTGGCGGGAGCCCGCGGGATTTTACTTGGTGTGGCTTTAGGTACTATTGCAACCGGCTTGCGGATATTGATTGGGGCTGATCGTCCGTATGGTGGGTAATCATGGCTGATGTGCGCTGCCCGATGTGTGGCAAACCTAACCCGGAGGAACTGGAGCTCTGCCAGTTTTGCCAGGCGCGGATCAAACCTTTGGAAGGTCGATCCCCTGCCGAAGAATTCAATAGTCCAATTGGTGCGGAACCTCCGTTAGATACTGGTGGTGAGCAAGACTCAATCGATGAATGGTTGAATTTTCTCCGCCAAAGCGAGGATGAAGGAGAGCCCCGGCCGTTCGATGAAGAGCAGCTGGCAGACTGGATGAAAGAGGATCTGGATATCAAAATGCCGGAGAGTCAGGAACCGCTTGAACCGGAAGGCACTCCCGACTGGTTATCCAGCCTGCGCAGTATCGCCGATGAAGATGCTCCCGAACCCCCTGATGTGGAAAAAGCCCAGCCGGCCGTAGAACCTTCGCCAGCAGATAGCTCTGAGGAAAATGAAGTACCAGGCTGGCTTAGCAAGTTGCGCTCGCGCCGGACTGCTGAAGAAGGTGAAGCCGACCAGGAGTTCGCCTTCCAGCTGGGCGAAGAACCCAAAATATCTGAGCAAGCCGGGATCCAAGAGGACCGATCCGCCATCTCTACGGAATCCGTGTCTGATTGGCTCTCCGAGTTGAGAGGCGAAGAAGCGCCTGTTGTAGATTCGAGCCAACCACCAGAGCTGGTTCAAGAGGAACTGCCTGCAGGACAGGTAGAAATAGGCGAGGAGGTAGTGCAGCCAGGCGTTGGGGTGGTTAGTCAAGATGAAGATATACCAGTAGTTGAAGCTGACCGGGCCAGTGAAATCCAGCCCCAAACAGAAGAGATTCCGGATTGGTTGGCGGGTATTGTAGCTGGAGGGGCGGCTGTGGCAGCCGCCGAAGGTGTAGAAGCCGACCTGGACAACCTGCCCGAATGGCTGGCTGATCTGGAAAAATCGTCTGCTTTGGATCGTGAGGAAATTGTTCCCTTTGGTGAGGAAGGGGAGGAGCTTACTTTTGATTGGTTGCAGACCCAGGTGCGCGCCGGGCAGGAAACACCGTATGGTGAGGAATTAACCTCCGACACACTGGGCACAGAAGCAGATACCCGCGGAGTGGGACCGTTCGTAGGGGATCTTTCGGATTTTCTGGAAGAAGCCGAGCTCTCTTCATTGGAAGCTGCCCAACCTGGGGTTGAGCAGCCAGGAGGAGATTTATCTCCGGCTGAGCTGCCAACCTGGCTGGAAGCCATGCGACCGGTGGACGCTGCGGCTGGTGTTTACGCGATCGATGCGCAAGATGGTCAGGTCGAGTCGAGTGGGCCGTTGGCTGGCATGCAAGGCGTGCTGCCCGCTGAGCCAGAAATTGCCCGGCTAAAGAAACCGGCTGTCTATGCATTGCGGCTGCAGGTTACAGAGAGCCAGCGCGCTCACGCCAGTCTGTTGGATGAGCTGGTGAAATCCGAAGGAGAGCCCAAGGAGATCCCTGGGCGCCCGGCTGTTACCTCACCATATTTATTCCGCCTGATCATATTTGCTGTGCTGATCTCCACAATTTTGTGGCAGGTATTTACCGGCAGCCAGACCAGTCCTCTACCTGGGTTAATGCCGGAGACATTTGACACCAGCGAGATTATCGATAACTTGCCCGAAAACGCTTTGGTTCTGTTGGGAGTGGATTATGATCCTGCGCTGGCTGGAGAGATGGAAGCAGCAGCGGCGTCTCTGGTGGATCATATGATGCTCAAGGGAGCCTATTTGGGGCTGGTCTCTACTTCTTCTACGGGTCCAGCGTTAGGTGAGCATTTGATTGCCACCGTAGGCTCGTTGAGCGGCAACCGGTATCAGGGCATCGAGATGTACGCCAACCTCGGTTATCTCCCTGGGGGGGCGAGCGGGTTGCAGGCTTTTGCCCAGGCGCCTCGTCAGGTGGCTCCGTTTGCATTGGACCCGGAGACCACGGCTGTCTGGAGCAATACCCCATTGCAAGCTGCGCAAGACCTGGCGGGATTTGATCTGGTGGCGGTGATTACGGACGACTCTGACAAAGCAAGAGCATGGATCGAACAGGTGCAGCCAACTTTGAATGGGACCCCACTGATCATGGTTATCAGTACCCAGGCTGAGCCACTGGTTCGCCCGTATTATCAGGCCAATCCCAAGCAAGTAGATGGGATGGTTGTTGGTCTGGCTGGAGGTGGTTCTTACGAGCAATCTCACCAGGATCTGTTGGCGGGCAATGGTTTGGCGCGGAAATATTGGGATGCCTTCAGCCTGAGTGTACTGGCAGCAGTTGTGTTGATTGCAGTCGGCGGATTTGTCAACCTTGTGACGAATCTACTGAATGCACAGAAACAATCAAAGGCGGATAAAAAGCGATGAGCCTGGCGGATATGAGCCTCCCCGACCTGGTCGGAACGCTGCTGGGTTTCTTTCTGACCCTGATGGTGTTCAGCTACGCATTTGGTGATAACGCCTTGTTTCGGGCGACAATCCATATCTTCATTGGAGTGTCTGCAGGGTATGCTGCGATCGTTGCCTGGTATAACGTCATTTGGCCGCAGCTATTTCTGCCCCTGGTGTTTGGCTCCCAGTCTGAGCGCTTATACATTCTTTTCCCGCTGGTCTTAAGCGGGTTGTTGCTATTCAAAGCCTCGCCACGCCTGTCTTGGGTAGGCAGCCCGGCAGTTGCCTACCTGGTTGGGGTTGGTGTGGCGGTTGGGATTGGCGGGGCGATCCTGGGCACGATTTTCCCCCAAACGCAAGCGACAATAAACCTGTTGGATACAGGAGCAGGTGCTCCGCCGGATGGGTCGTTGCTGTTTTTTATTGCACAGGGCGTGCTCATTATTCTGGGTACAGTTACCACCCTGATCTATTTCCACTTTGGCGCCCGGAACAGGGTGAGTGGCGCGCCCAGGCGCCCAGAATGGGTTGAATTCCTGGCACGGGTTGGGCAGGTTTTCATTGCGATTACCCTGGGTGTGATATTTGCCGGGGTCTTTACTGCTTCATTGACGGCGATGATTGAGCGAGTTCAATTCATCTATGATGTATTTGTGCCTTTGTTAACCGGACAATGATTTCCAATGGCTACTTCAACCGTGGACGCTGAATCATTGTTGTCAATTGATGTGGGTAGTATCACCACCCGTGCTGCTTTGTTCGATTTGGTGGATGGGCGCTACCGCTATTTAGGCTCGGGGTCTGTTTTGACCACTGCCTATGCCCCATTCCACGATATTGGAGAAGGGATTCGTTCTGCGCTGGATCGTTTGCAATTGGTCACTGGACGGGTACTGGTGGGCGGGGATGAACGCCTGATTATCCCAAGCAAAGACGATGGGTCCGGTGTGGATACGCTGGTGGCGACCATTTCTGCTGGTCCACCCTTAAACATGATCCTGCTAGGTTTGCTGGAGGAGGTCTCCCTGGAAAGCGCTCGCCGGTTGGCTAGCACAACCTATGCGCGGGTCGTGGATAGTATCAGCCTGAATGACCGCCGCAAACCGGAAGACCGGATTGATGCGATCTTACGTCTGCGCCCGGATATCATCCTGGCAACCGGCGGTACAGAAAAAGGCGCCTCTCAATCTGTCCTGAAGCTGTTAGATTCGATTGGCCTTGCAAGCTACCTGATGCCCGAAGACGAGCGCCCTGCCGTGCTGTTTGCGGGTAATCAGGCATTGCAGGATGATGTCCAGAAAAGCCTGGGCAAGCTATTACGTTTGCAATTTGCGCCAAATGTTCGCCCCACCCTGGAGGTAGAACAAACCGAGGCGACCCAGGTGCATTTATCAGATCTTTACCGATCTGTGCGCTCGCGCAAGCTTTCTGGAGTTGAAGAGCTGGATATCTGGGCAGGTGGGGGCTTGATGCCAACTGCTACTGCCTTTGGTCGGGTGATCCGCTTTCTGAGCAAGGTGTATGATCCAATTAAAGGTGTTCTTGGGGTGGATGTGGGTGCCTCGGCAACAACGATAGCCGGTGCGTTTAATGGCGAGCTGGCGTTAAGTGTGTTCCCTCAATTTGGTCTTGGAAAGAGCCTGGCTGAGCTTGTGGAATATTGCTCACCCGAGGCGATTGCGCGCTGGTTACACATTGAGATGAGCGCATCATCGATTAGAGAATACCTGCACCAGAAATCTTTTTATCCAGCCAGCGTACCCGCAACCGCCGAAGAGTTGCACCTGGAGCAAGCGTTGGCGCGCCAGGTGATGCAAATGGCTCTCAGGAAAGCAACCAGCTTTTTCCCGGCGAAGGTCATGCGCTATGGACCGTCGTTGTCACCCTGGTTTGAGCCAATTGTAGCCTCTGGCAGTGTGCTTACCCGCGCCCCGAACAATGCTCAGAGCTTGCTGATGCTTCTGGATGGGGTTCAACCGACCGGGGTTACCACCATTGTACTGGATCAGAACCATATTGCCCCGGCGTTGGGTGCTGCAGCTGCAATCAACTCAACCCTGGCTGTGCAGGTCTTGGAAACTAGCACCCTGCATAACCTGGGTACAGTCATATCACCGGTGGGTAATGCGCGCTTTGGAACACCGGTATTGCGTTTGCGGATTACGTATGAAGATGGTCGAGAAGTCCCTGTGGAAGTCAAGCAAGGTTCCATCGAGGTACTGCCTTTACCGGCGGGTCAATCCGCTAAGCTAAATCTCACCCCCTTGCAGCGTTATGATGTCGGTATGGGCGGGGCGGGGCGCAGCGGGGGATTGCGCGTGGTTGGCGGAGCGTTAGGTGTGGTCATCGATGCTCGTGGGCGACCCCTGAAGATGCCAGAAGATCCTGCCCGGCGGCGCGAGTTAATCCGGAAATGGCGCTCCACCCTGGGTTGTTAATGGCACTAAACTTGCATCGCACTGCGAAGGAAGAATCTGAATGCTAGCTCAAGTAACCCACATCCTTCCCATTACCCTTCTTCGCCGGGAGAGGCTGCTGTCTTCTCCGGGACGGGTTGTGGTGCGAAAAGGTCAAAAGGTCAGTGCTACGGATGTAATTGCCGAGATCAGGTTGAATCCCCAACATATGTTGTTGGATATCGCTCGCAGTCTCAACTTGCCTGTGCGAGAGGCTGATCCAAATATTCAATGCCAGGCAGGTGATCAGGTTTCTCAGGGAGACGTATTGGCAGGACCGGTCGGTTTCACGAAGCGAGTCGTGCGTGCCCCCAAAAATGGCCGTGTCATTGTTGCTGGTGAAGGGCAAATTCTGCTTGAGTTGGAAGGTCCGCCGGTGGAACTAAAAGCCGGGATGCCGGGTATCGTGGCAGATCTGGTGGGCGACCGCGGAGCAATTATCGAAACCAGCGGTGCTTTGATACAGGGTGTGTGGGGAAATAACCGAATTGACTTTGGGTTGATGCATGTTCTGGCGCGATCACCAGATGATGAGCTTAAACCAGATCGTATGGATGTGAGCTTGCGTGGTTCGGTAGTTTTGGGTGGCTATTGCCGGGATCCCCAATCGCTCAAGCTTGGCGGGGAGCTGCCTATTCGCGGCATGATTCTGGGCAGTATGGATGCGGCTTTGCTGCCTTTTGCCCTCAAAGTGCCTTACCCGGTGATTATTCTGGATGCGGTCGGGCGCCGCCCGATGAACCCGGCAGCTTATAAGCTGCTTTCCACAAACGATAAACGCGAGGTTTCTCTGAACGCAGAAGGTTGGGATCGATTTGCTGGCAAACGACCGGAAGTAGTGATCCCTCTGCCAGCCAGCGGGAATACCTCCCTGCCCCGTGATGTGGTTGAATTTCTGCCTGGCCAATCTGTGCTGGTCACCCGCGCCCCGTATGCCGGGCAGACCGGCACGCTGAGTAACATATTGCTTGGCCTGACAGTATTACCTAGCGGTATTAAAACCCAGGCGGCTGAAATTCGATTAGATAATGGTGACAACGTTGTGGTACCATTGGTCAATCTGGAAGTTCTGGTATAGGAGGGTTTAAGCAACTTTCACACAAGGATCATTGAGAATGCCGGCTGGTAAGGATAGTATCTTTCTCACGATTGTGATAAGAGCGAGGAATTTATCAGGAGGAGAGTGCTATGAGTTTTGAAGATGAAATGAACGAAATGCGACTGGATTCCGATATGGACCTGGATTCTGATCTGGGACCCGAGGAAACACCACCGCCAGAGGAGTCGGGCAACCGTACTTTCTTGATTGTCGCTGGTCTCCTGGGCGCGATTACCATTATTGCTCTGGTATGCATTGTGGCGTATGCCATGTTTTACTTGCCACAGCAACAGAGCCAGCGGGCAACCCAGGAGGCTGCTTTAAATTCACAAAACACTGCAGTTGCCCAGGCCATCACCCAGACATCAGCCGCAGCGGCGTTTACCTCCACTCCGACCAGAACAGAGGCGCCTCCTCTGGTGACCCCTACGGCATCGCCCACACCACTTCTGGCAGTTCCAACGGATACACAGGTACCAACCGATGATCCCAGGACGGCTACGGTGGCTGCCTTGCTGACGCAAGCTGCTGGAGCCCAATTGACGGCGACACCCAGCACAACAGCTCTGCCAACTACTGGGTTTATGGATGATGCGGGTATCCCGGGCTTGATCGGAATGGCGATATTATTGATTGTCGTCATTTTCCTGGCTCGCCGCTTGCGGACTGCCTGATTGCCGGACTGAAGCGTTTGGCTTGCTCTAAGATAGATTAAAACCCTGGTAGCCTTGCCCGGGTTGGCAGTTGCATCGGATTAAAAATTAGGAGAGCAGAGGACTTGTAGGTCTTCTGCTCTCCTAATTGTTTAAGTATCTTTCGTGGCTAATTGATGTTTGCGGCTACATCTTCGCCAAAGCCGATCATTGCTTGAACCATCTCGGGCGTGCGCCCTTCGGCGTACACTCGTAGAACGGGCTCGGTTCCCGATGGACGTACCAGAAGCCAGGAGTCATCTGCAAGAAGATATTTCACCCCATCCACAGTCCGGATCTCATCGACTTTCACGCCAGCGATCTCAACTGGCGCTTTTTCCAGCAAGAGCTGTTTCATTTTATCTTTGGCAACCGGGTGGGCCAGGCGCAGGTCGTTGCGCTGGTAGTAAACCGGTCCAGCAGAATTCAACAAATCCTGTACCAGCTCATAAAGAGATTTTCCAGAAGCAGCTACGATTTCGATCAAGAGCAGGCCCATCAAGACACCATCGCCCTCGGGGATATGCCCCTTGAAAGAAATACCCCCCGATTCTTCCCCGCCGATTAAGATGTCTTCTTTCAGCATATAGTCGGCGATGTGATTGAAGCCGACCGGGGTCTCGTACACCGGCAGCCCGTAACGAGCCGCCAGCCGGTCGATCATGCGCGTTGTGGAAACAGTGCGCACGACCGGGCCGCGCCAGCCGCGCTTTTCGACCAGATGGGATAAAGCCAGGGCCATGATTTTGTGCGGGTCAACGAAATTTCCCCGCTCGTCCATCGCGCCGATCCGGTCGGCATCACCATCCGTTGCCAGCCCGAAATTCCCCATGTGAGTGCTGATGGCGCCTGCCAAAGCTCCCAGGTACCTGGCAATGGGTTCCGGGTGCACCCCGCCAAACCCGGGGTTCATTTCGCCTCGAATCTCTTGAACCTCACAGCCCGTGCCTTGCAATATCCCTTTGATGACGCCTCTGCCAGAGCCGTACATCGAGTCAACCACGATCCGTTGTGGGTTTTCAGCAATCGTGTCGAAATCGATCAGGGTCCGCAGGTGCTCGTAGTATGAAGGCAGGGGATTGAAGCGCTGGATCAGCCTCAGTTTCCGCGCCTGCTCGAAATCCATCAGGTTTGGACCGCGGGCACGCTCTTCGTTGTCGTTCAGGTAGACTTCCACTCGCCGGCACTGCTCGCTCAAAGCCGAGCCGCCATAGGCGGCTTTGAGTTTCATCCCGTTATAGCGTGGGGCATTATGCGAGGCTGTAATCATAATCCCGGCAATTGCACCCAGATGGCGTACCATGTAGGAAATAGCAGGTGTCGGTGCGTCTGCCTGAGCCAGGTGGACGCTATACCCATTCGCTGCCAGGACGCGGGCTACATCGCTGGCATAGCGGTCAGAGAGGAACCGCGTATCAAATCCTACCACAACCGAGCGCGTGTCCGGGTTGCCATGGATGGCGATACCATTATTCCAGGTTTCCGATTTAACCGCATCGGCGATTGCCTGGGTTACCATGCGTAGATTGTGGAAAGTGAACGTGTCCGAGATCACCGCTCGCCATCCGTCGGTGCCGAAATGAATTGGCATATACGATCTCCTCGTGATGATTTTGGAAGGTAATTCTATCACTTCTTCATTGAGAGATAAGCCTGGGAGATCTGCGATGTGAAGGATATACAGAAAATAGTATTCATGTACTGGTGAAATGATAGAGTATATTCGATGTGCCCATTTGGTCTGAAACATGCAACCCACCTGTGCATGCTTTTTGCCTTATACTCAGACTTCATGCTAAAATGCAGCTATGGTTGATGATCAAGTCCCTCAGTTTGCCGATTTGCTCAAACAGCTTTTCCTGTTTCAGGGGCTAAACGAGGCTGAGCTTGCCCATATCGTAGCCCGCTTTCAACCTTATTCTTTCACAGGGGACAAAGAAGTCTTTGCTCAGGGGGATGAAGATAACATGTTCTTTGTTATCTTCAAGGGCAGGGTGAAGATCACCCAGGCAGACCGCAAAGGCGAGCACTTGCTGTCGGTATTCGGAGCGGGGGAATATTTCGGTGAGGAAGCGTTGCTTTTCAACCGCCCGCGCTCTGCTACTGTAACAACCCTCGAGCCGACCATATTGCTCGGTATGGAGCAAGGCTCATTCTACGACTTGATTAGAGACTTTCCCAACATTCGTACATTCCTGACAGTTACCGCAGACAGCCGGCACATGGCACAGCGCGAGAAGTTTGACTGGTTGGGTGAAGATGAAGTAGTTCACCTGGTGCGCCGTAAGCACGAGGTATTTCTGCTGACCTCGCTGCTCTTACCTTTGTTTGTCGGTTTGATCAGTATCCCTATCCTGGCTTATGGGGTTACCGACCTGGACTCTTTTATCAATCCCAGGCTTCTCTTATATGTGGGAATTATGGGAATTTTTATTTCTATCTTTTGGATTGTCTGGAACTGGGTTAACTGGGGAAACGATTTTTATATTGTCACGAACCAGCGGGTCTTGTGGGTTGAAAAGGTTATCCTTTTATATCAAAGCCGGCGAGAAGCGCCTTTGACTCAGATCCTTTCAGTTAACGTGAAACGAACCTGGTTTGGGCGGATCCTGGGGTACGGCGATGTGGAGGTGCGCACCTTCACCGGCGGGATACGCATGCGCCGCTCTGCCAGTCCGATTCTATTTGCTGCTTATGTAGAGGGTTTCAAAGCCCACGCCGGATACTTGTTGAAACAAGCGGAGAACGAAGCTATCCGGCGCTCCCTGCAGGAACGCCTGGGTTTGCCAGTGGATAGCGACACGCTTTGGCCTTCACTCCAGCCAAGATGGCGCAGGAGGTCTGGCAATCAGCCTCAACCCGGCAGCCTGCGGGATTTCTTGAACACCCTCTTTGTGGTACGCTATGAAGAAGAAAATGTTGTCACTTACCGCAAGCACTGGCTTTTGTTGCTCAGGAAAACCTGGATACCGACGCTGCTGATCTTGTTCCTGGTTGGATTTGTAGCCCTCCAGTTCGAGGATTATCTCGCTGGTAGTACAAGCATCTTTGCATCTTTCCCTATGTTCCTGCTGTACGCGATGATATTCTTGGTCTTGTTGGGCTGGTGGACGTATGGGTATTTGGATTGGAGCAATGATATCTACCAACTTGCCCCGGACCAGATCCGAGATATTGAGCGCAAACCGCTGGGAGATGAGCTCAAGAAGACTGCACCCCTTGAGTCGATCTTGAGCTTAGAACACCACCGCGACGGGATTATTCAGTTGTTATTTAATTATGGCAACGTGGTCATTAATGTCGGTGAAACCCGTTTCATCTTCCGCGGTGTCTATAACCCTGATCAGGTTCACCAGGATGTATCGGATTATATTGAGGCTCTCAGCCGCAGGAAACGCGAGATTGAAGCAGCACGGGAGCGTGAGCAGATGCTGAATTGGTTGCTTGCCTATAAATCCCAAATTGAGTTATATGAATTAATTCAAACTGAGAAAGACTGGGACATATTTCCGGGGTAAAATATACGACTGAATTGATATGAAACGTATTGATTGCCAGAGGGATTTATGCCAACCAGAAGAATTGTAATCCATCCAGATCCGGT
Organism: Anaerolineae bacterium; assembly: GCA_041301185.1. GTDB lineage: Bacteria > Chloroflexota > Anaerolineae > Anaerolineales > UBA4823 > JAQBDA01. Next base: position 5,687 of record JBFYSV010000038.1, on the reverse strand, counting down.
GCTGCGTCGCAAAGCGCGCAAAGTAACGGAATTTACCCCAGATCTGCTGGCTCTGATTGACGATATGGTCGAAACCATGCGCGTCGCTCCAGGAGTGGGGCTGGCTGCCCCCCAGGTAGATGTATCTTTAAGAGTGATCGTTGTTGAGTTTGGCGATGAAGATGATCCGGACGTGCCTGCCAAACTGTATGCGGTAGTCAATCCTGAGATTACCCGCTTATCGCAAGAGAAAGAAATCGGCGCCGAAGGCTGCCTGTCCATTCCGGGGTTTGGCGGTAATGTTGAGCGACCATTGGAAGCGGTGATCAAGGGGCAGAACCGTCACGGGAAGCCAGTGCGGATCAAGGCGAGCGGCTGGCTGGCGCGCATTTTCCAGCACGAGATCGATCATCTGGATGGGGTATTGTTCATTGACCGGGCTGAGAAAGTTTGGCGGCTGGAAGACGAAGACATCGAGGCGGTCGCGGCGGATTGATGCTAAGCGGATGGCTAAAGCCCCATGCAGGCGCGGGCAGAATTGACAGGAACCACAATCTTGCGGCACAATCGGGTGCCGCAAACCTTTCGTTTGCGAAAAGATTAGCCCAGCCCGGGTAAAGCCCATATGTACCTGACTCACCTCTCTTTGACAAACTTCCGCAACTTCGCCCGCCTGGATCTGGATGTGCCCCAGGGTGTCGTTTTGCTGGTAGGGGCAAACGCTCAGGGGAAGACCAGCCTGCTGGAGGCGATCTACTTTCTGGCGACGTTTGTCTCTTTTCATGCTTCCAGTGACCGAGAGCTGATCAATTTCCTGGCAGCCCGCCAATCGCTGGCAGTGGGCCGGATTGTTGCCGACTTTTGCCGTGAGGAAGTCGATCCCAAGAGCGCCGCTCATAAGAGCGCTGCTCATCGCCTTGAAGTGCGCCTGATCCAGGAAGCACAAGGGACGAACGGCTCGCTCCGCTTGCGTAAAGAAGCCTTGCTGGACGGTATGCGCTATAAAGTGAGTGAAGTGATCGGCAGGTTCAATGCGGTCCTGTTTTTACCGCAGACACTGCGGATTATCGAAGGGGCGCCGGAAGAACGGCGCCGCTATTTAAACCTGACCCTGGCTCAAGTCTGGCCGCATTACGCGGCTTACCTGGCGGAGTACACCCGGGTGCTCGCCCAGCGCAATGCTTTGTTGAAGCAAATTGGCGAACGAGGCAGCGACCCTGCCCAGCTATTGTATTGGGATGAGCAACTGGCTGCATCGGGGGCGCAGCTGATCCATGCTCGGATCCATGCTGTGCAAGAGCTGGAACGCCTGGCAACCCTCAGCCATCGTGAGTTATCTGCTGGACAAGAAATTTTACGCCTATCCTACGAGCCGGCATATGACCCTCTTCCTCACCCTGGCAGGCAAATCGCCCTTCCGCTGGATGCGCCCATCGATCGCTCGGCCTTAACGTTAAGCAAGATTCAGCAAGGGTTCCTGGAAGAGTTGCACCGCGTGCGTGGAGAGGAGATCGCGCGGGGGGTTACCACCATCGGTCCCCACCGGGATGAGCTGAGATTTCTCAGCAATGGGATTGACCTGGGGGTGTACGGCTCGCGCGGGCAGGCGCGCAGCGCTGTCCTTTCGCTCAAGCTGGCAGAGATGGGATGGATGAAAGAAAAAACAGGCCAGTCGCCGGTTTTGTTACTGGATGAGGTGCTGGCTGAGCTGGATACCCAGCGCCGTGCAGACCTGCTGGCTCGCCTTACTGAGTCTCAACAGGCGTTGCTCACTACAACCGACCTGGACTTGTTCCCGCCAGATTTCGTGCGGCGGGTGGCACTCTGGCGTATCGAGACAGGCAGAATGGTCGCCATGGAATGAGCCGGCAGGTTTAGAGGGGTTTCTTTGCCGGTATGCCAACCCGGCGGGGGTATGTGGGGGGGGTTGCTGCCACTTTGTCGATCACAACCAAATACCGCTGTTCAGCTACACCCGGTAAATTCACCGGAACCAGGCGTCGTAGGCGGCCTCCCAGCAGCCGGTTGGCACGCTCGGCTGTTTGCGATTCGGATGGGGCAGACACTCCTTTCATTGCCAGCGCTTTTCCTCCGACGCGCACAAAAGGCAAAAGCAATTCCATTAACACCGGCATATTGGCAACCGCCCTGGCAACCGCCCAATCGTAGTGCTCGCGGTGCCCAATAGACTGGCCCAATAATTCGGCTCTTTCCTGGATCACGTCCACCCCCTCAAGCCCGAGCTTCTGCAGGATATGGCGGCAAAAATCAGCTTTTTTTCCAACCGATTCGACCAATGTCAGGCGGATCCCGGGGAGGAAAATCTTGAGCGGGATTCCCGGGAATCCTGCTCCTGTCCCAATATCGATGATTTGCTCCGGGTAAGGGTCGCGCATCACCAACAGGCAAGATAGCGAGTCTAAGAAGTGTTTGGTGCGTACCTGCGCTGGGTTTTCGATTGCTGTCAGGTTGAAACGGGTGTTCCATTCCAACAGTTCGTTCTCGTAGATGCTCAGGGCGGATAATTGGGCGGTGGTCAGGCGAATGCCGAGGAGCGAATAGGCGGATTGGGCTAGCTCGTTCATCGCCCTGATTATAACTGCTTGCGATATGGATTGGTTTCAGATAAAATCGGTGGCAATGAGGCTTTGGCGTATCCTGGCAGCGCTGGTGGTCGGCTGGCAGCTCCTGTTAATCCCTGCTCCTGGACGGGCTGAGCCAATTCCAGACAAAGCCCTTATCTCTGGAGTGGTAGGATATCCGCAGCGTTTCACGCTCTCGTGTGAAGCCAGGTCGGCGGTGGACTGGGCGGCATATTGGGGCGTGAATATCCGTGAGAAGAAGTTTCTAAACAACCTGCCCCGTTCTGATAACCCGGATACAGGCTTTGTAGGCGACCCAAACGATGAATGGGGTAATCTGCCGCCCTATTCTTATGGTGTGCATGCAGAACCCGTGGCAGAAGTGCTGCGCCAGTTCGGCCTCCGGGCAGAAGCCCGCCGGGATCTGTCCTGGGATGACCTGCGAGCTGAGATCGCGGCCGGGCGCCCGGTGATTGTGTGGGTGATCGGTCAGATGTGGCGGGGAACCCCGGTTCGTTACAAGGCTCAAGATGGCAATACTACTCGTGTGGCACGCTTTGAGCACACCATGATCTTGCTGGGGTACACGCCCAAGCGAGTCCACGTCCTGGATGCCTTCTCCGGGCAGGCCCAGACCTACCCTTTGAATACTTTCCTGGCATCCTGGGATACGCTGGGCAGGATGGCAGTCACCGGCGAGGGACCGCGAATTGCTGCCGAAGACCAGGAAGTACCTGCAGACCCCACCGAACCTGGGCTGGCTCTGCCCCCCGAATTCGTACACCACTCCTTTATGCCACTGGTATTCGGTCCAACCGGTCCCCTGCAAGCCCTTTCATCTGCCGGGGAAATCCCTTACACCTACACAGTCAAGCCCGGAGACTACCTGGCAGATATTGCCCGCCGCTATGGGCTGGTTTGGTGGCAGCTGGCAGCCCTGAATGGCCTTGAGTATCCGTATGTCATCCATGCCAGGCAGGTGTTGAGATTGCGGTGAAACCCGGATCAACCCCTGCTAAAGAACGCCCCCGGTCAGATTACTCAACCGGGGGATATTTGTTGTATTAGGGGTCTTGCGCTTAGCCTGGGCTTTGGTCAGATTCCGTTGGCGTGGCAGCTTGTTGGGTAGCTGCTTTTGCCTTTCTTCGCCGGCGCCATACCCGGAGAAGCAGGTAAACCGGCAGGATGAAGATCAATGCCAGCAGTGCCAGGGTTGGCAGGATGAAGAGGATGATCCAGATGGCGGCATCGATGACAAATTTGAAAGAGCTGATCAGAGCCTGGATCGCCTGTTTTGCCACGCCTACAGGCTGCCATCTGCCAATCGTCAGGGGTTGCACAGCCTCGTTGGCGAGCAGGCTGGTTGTGATTGCCGAGAGAGCCGCGGATTGCTCATAGTATTGAATCTGACCTTTGATTACCTCGATCTCTTCCCGCACCCGCACCAACTCGTTGTACACGGATAAGACATCCTCGGTTTTGGTCGCCTCATCCATGATATTTCTTAGCTGAGCTTCGGCTTCTTCCAGGTTTCGCAGGCGGGATTGCAGGTCGGTATAATCGCGGGTTACATCCTCGCTGCTGAGAGTTTCGCTCAAAGGCAGCTGGTCGCTTTCCTGCCGGATGCGTTCCAAGGCCTCGCCAAGTTTTTCAGCAGGTACCCGGATCGTGATATTTGCCTGGGGAACCTCGGCGCCGTTTTCCAGTTGCTGATGATACAGGTTGGCAGAGACAACAAAGCCGCCCATCTCGTCTGCCATTTTTGAGATGCGATCCATCGCCGCTGCTGGATCACTGACCACGAGTGAAAGGTCGGCGTTCTTGATTACCAGGTGCTCAACTTCCTGCTGCTCCCGGTTGAAGCTGTAATCAGCCGGCTCGTAAGCTGGCGCTGAGGCTGCGCCCATGCTATCGGCTTGCTGGATAAATTCTTCGCTCACTGAGGTGGGAGCCATCGCTTGCCCACAAGAAGCCAGTAAAGTTGCGATGATGATAACAACAATAGCCAGTAGTGGGAATGATCTTGCCTTTGAGCGAGTCGAGTTGGTCATTTTACCCTCCACATTTCTCATTTCCCCATAGACGCAACCCGGTGTGATTCTGTTCCCTTTTTATGCTTACCAGCCAGATTCCAGGCGCTTGATATGGCGCTCGGGCAGCCCGGCGTGTTTCATCCGTTCCTGAACTTTATCAATATTGTATTTTACGCGGTGGTATTCAAGCGTCTCTTTGTACGGATCATACAGCATATAGGAAGCTCGAGGGTCACGGTCGCGGGGTTGGCCGACCGAGCCGGGATTGATGATTGCGCGGGGGGAAAGCAGGATTTGGGTGTTCGGATCGGGGATCAGAGGCCGGGTAGACCGGTTGTTCTCTAGATGGTGAAAAATTATCGGCAGGTGGGTATGGCCAACGAAACAGTAGGCTGTGTCAAAATGCTCGAAGTTCTGGGTTGCGTTATGCAGATCAAGCAGGTATTCCCAGACGGGCTGCCTGGGACTGCCATGCGCCAGGGTGATGTGGTTCTCGAGGCCGGTGTAAAGCTGGCGAGAATCGACTTTTTCAGGAAGGCTGCGCAGAAAGGCGAGGCTGGTCTCGGTCAGTGTATTTTTCGTCCACTCGATCGCCTGGCGGGCTTCGGAATTGAATGAGTACGGATCAATTTGGTCGAGAACAGCCGAATCATGATTTCCAATGATGCACACCAGGTTGGGGAGCTTCCGCACACGGGCTATGCACTCGTTTGGATCAGGACCGTAACCGACCAGATCCCCCAGGCACCAGACAGCGTCAATCAGTCCAGCATCCGACAACACTGCTTCCAAAGCAGTTAGATTTGCATGAATGTCAGAGATGATCAGAATGCGCATTGCTTAATGGTAGCACAGAAAGACAGGGCGGGGAAGAAATAAAAGCTTCTCAGCGGGTTAAGAACAGGTTATCCCGACGGATTCACCGCGGTTATCCCGCCGGTAGCCCCGCCGGTAGCCCCGCCGGAGTGCTCGCCAAGCGGTGACCAGAACTGGTACAGTCCTAGCTTGCCCGCCTCGCCATCGGACACAAAGGTATGTTGAATAGAAAACCCTGTCTCGGCAGCGAGATCATCCAGCTCTTGCAATGAGAAGT
>JBFYSV010000036.1:0-10976 GCA_041301185.1 Anaerolineae bacterium | reverse complement strand
GGTAATAGCGGGCCATCTCGATGGCTGCAGAACCCAGAATGGCATTCTCGATTGCCCCGCCGCTATATAAGCCCGTCCGGGGGTTCATCACTGCCAGGACCGGGGCGTAAATCACCGGTGTTCCCGGCGCAGCCGCCTGGACCAAAGCCAGCATTGCCAGCGTCTCGCAATTACCTAGAACTACTGTGGAGATTTTGTTGCCGGGTGAAGTGCCACCCATCAGGGGCATGGGCATGATGGCTGCGGGGATGTCCCAGCCAGACAGGGCAAGGTAGGCATCGGTATATTGCTCGTCGATCACAAGCGGCGATTGCGGGCATATCAAGTATGAGAATGGATGGGTTGACCGGATTTCTTCCCGATCGCCAAAAACCGCCTGTAAAACCTCCAGGAACCAGGGGATATAGGCTGCTTGAGAGATTGAATCCTGGACATGTTTGGAGAAGTTTCGGAAGAGGTTTACCCAGTAGTTAACCAGATCTGGGATCGACCCTGAGCCCTCGGCGCCGCGTGCCATAGTCCAGTATACGCCGATCTCGTCCAGGGCGTCGATCAGGCGGGTCGCGTCAATCCAGTCCTGGTAGGTAGTTGGCCTGTATTGCCCGGTCGTTCGGTCAATGATGGATATCCCCTCGCCATCCGCCACCAGCGAGCAATCATCGGCATTCATTTTCAACCACCAGTCCGACCGGCGCGCCCCGAGCGAGAAATCTTTGGGCGCCAGACGCACAGCTTCTTCTATCAAATCGCGGTGGAACCGTACAATCCGGGTATCCTCATTCACTTCCGCACCAGATCCTTTAAGAATCTGGCGAGCGCGAGCCGAATCTACTCTCACCCCGGTATGCGCCAGGATTTTCATGCTTGAATCGTGTACCTGGTGCCGTTCTTCGTCTGATAATACTCTTATAAGGGTTTCCAAGCTGAAAATTCCTATTCTAGGCAGCCTCAAACTCCCGTTCGGCGGTTTTGATTACGTGCCTCAGCTCTGTTTGCTCTTCCTGGCTGAGAGGTTGCGGGAAGTGATTTTCGAGAATCCAATTTACTCGCTCCCGCGCCAGCTCAACCGGATCCCGGTAACCACCCATCGGGTCTGGCTGGGCGCACAGATCCGAAAGCTCGAGTTTTCTCAGGTGCTCCCGGGTATGCTTGTGCCTCAAGAAATGCCCCCGCGGTCCTACGGCTCTAATCACATCTAAAGCCATGGCCTCTCGACTGGTATCGATGCCGCGAGCTTCAACCCGGATTTGGTGATAAATATCAGAATCCAGGATGACAGCTTCCGGGTAAAGCACCGTACAAGACTCGAGCAATCCCAGCCCGGCGCCTGTATCTGCACCGACTAGCGCGCAGAGCAACAGGTTTGCGGCTGCCTCAGCCGCAGACTGCCATCCGGGTATGGTAGCATCCGTGCCAAAGATTCCACTCAAGGTGGGCACACCCCATCGATGGGCTAATTCCACACCAATGGCATACGGCAGCTGGCCCTCCCAGGGCGTAGCCAGGTAGGCGCCGGTGCGCGGGTGCATGATCCCGGGCATCATCGAATGGTAGATTGGCGCTCCGGGGTATGCCATTTGGATCAAGACCATCGCAGCCACGATCTCGGCGTCCGCAACAACCAGTGTCCCGCTGATTGTGGCTGGGCTCGTAGAGCCCGCATTCGCCATCGACATAAACCCAACCGGCAGCCCGGCTTCGGCAAAGACCAGCGCGGCTTCCATGCCACCTTTATCCTGCGCCAGGGGGGCGATGGCGCAAACCAGGCTCGAGAGCGGCGGTCGCGCTCGTTGGGTAGCCTCACTCCCGGCAATAATCTTAGCCATCTCTACCGCGTAATGGGCCATCAGCTCGTCCATCACGGTCTCGGTTTGAATGTGCTTTATGGTGTTATTGAAAGATGCTTCGAGTTCATGGAGCGGCGCAATCGCCGGGAAATCCTGGGCGCTTACCATTGGCCAGTAAAATCCGATGGAAGGCAGATAATCTGCAACCCGTGCCATCTGGGCGACATCCTCCTTGCGGGAGGCTCGTCGTTCTCGGGTGATAAAGTCGATCACTTCAGTGCCGCAGCCATCTGTCGTACAGTAGAAATGCTTCCCATCCAAATATAAATCGAAATCAGCAGCCCGCGCCCCCATCGTGTAATGCCGGGGAGCGTGAGCTATGGCGTTGAGGACGATCTGCTGGGGAAATTTAACAATCTGCGTATTAAAATCAACCCTGGCGCCATTTTCAGCGTAAATCTTCAGGGCTTTATCTGACGGGCAATGGATGCCAACTTCTTCCAGAATTTCCAAGCTGGCAGATTGGAAATCGTCCAGCTGCTCATCGGATAAAAGCCGCAAGCGGTAGCTGGGAGTGATGGGTTGTAATTGCGGTGTCTGGCAGGCAGTCATGGTCGTCTATCTTTCGAGCTCGAGGGTTGCGGCTTTGATAATCCGGGCTAACTCTTGCTGGATGGCATTCTCCAGCGGTTCGGGGTGATGATTCTCCAGGATCCAGGTCACCTTTTCGCGTGCCACATCACGCGGCGGTCGGTATTTATTATCCGCATCAAGCTGGTGCGTAATCGCCCGCACCAGAGCGGTGCGCATATGGGTGCGGGTATGCTTCTGGCTCAGGAAGTGGCCTCCCGGACCAACTTTCTTGATTGCTTCAAGCGCCAACGTCTCCGGGCGGACTTCCATTTCCATCAACGCATAACGCGCCCGGTGGTAGAGGTCGGCATCCAGGAGAATGGCTTCGGGATAAAGCAGGGTGTAGGTGTCGCGCAGGCCTATTCCGGTGACAATTTCAGCTCCGGCAAGAGCCACCAAGAGAGGGTCCGTGGCGATTTCCGCTGCCGATTGCCAGCTATCCAGCTCTGCGCTCTCAGTGCCAAAGGCTCCCCCGAGGCAGGGCATACCCCAATGGTGGGCGATCTCCACTGGCGCATAGCGAGCCCGAGAATCTAATGGATAGCCCACATAGGCGGCGGTCCTCGGGTCCGCCCAGGCATGTAGAATCGAGTGGAAAACCGGCGCGCCCGGGCTGGCTAACTGCATCAGCACCGTGGCGCTGATGACCTCTGCGTCACCTATTGCCAATGCACCAGCATAGGTAGCCGGCGCTGTGGTTCCCAGGGTGGGCATGGACATGAAAACAACCGGCAGACCAGCTTCAGCAAAAACCAGCGCACCCTCAATCGCGTCCTTATCCTGGATCAGAGGAGCGATTGAGCAGCAGATCATCGAGAGAGGGGGACGAACCCGGATTTCTTCTCGGCTTCCGCGCAGTACAGTAGCCATTTCGACACCGTAACGGCAGCGCTCAGCGCCGAGCAGGGTCACACTTTGGTAATGCTTGCTGCAATTATTCCAGGCAACTTCGATCTCATGCAGGGATGAGGTGAAACCGCAATCCTGGGCGCTGACAATCGTCCAAAAGAAAGAGATGGCCGAAAGGTAATCCTCTATGCGGGCCATCATGACCAAATCGGCTTTGGTTGAGCTTCGGTGTTCCCCCGTCCGGAAATCAACTGTCTGGTGGCCGCACCCGTCGTTGGTGAAGAATGTCATGCCTTCCTGGGTATGGATGTCTAGAGCGGGATCACGCGCCCCCAGTACCGGGTAGCGTGGTACAGTCGACATCGCCTTGTAGACCAAATCGCGGGGGATCCTGACAACCTGTGTCTCGTGGTCGACAGCCGCGCCGTGCTCGGCGAAGATCGCTAAAGCCTGCTTTGAAGGGAATTGTACACCTACGGTTTCCAGGACAGCCAGCGTGGCAGATTGCAAGGCACTGAGCTGTGTCTCGTCGAGAAAGCGCATCTGATAGGGGGTAACTATCGGTTCAATGGGTGGGTGTTCAGTGGACATACAGCTCCTTCCGTCAAACTTCATCAATTTGCCTCAAGATCTTGTACGGGTCGAGAGCATCCCGCAGACCGTCTCCAATATAGTTAATCGATATGATGGTCAGAAATATCATCAACCCGGGAAATATTGCCAGCCAGGGTTGTCTGACCAGGTGTTCCTGGGCGTTGTTGAGCAAATTTCCCCAACTGGGGGTAGGTGGTTGGATACCAAAGCCCAGAAAAGACAGGCCAGATTCCTCCATAATCGCCCAACCGATTCCCAGGGTGGATTCGACGATGATCGGACCAAATCCATTGGGCAGGATTTCGCTGTTGATGATCCGCAAGCTGGATGCACCCAGCGCACGCGCGGCAGTGGTGTATTCCATCTCCCGTAAAGTCAGAAAGATGGCACGCACCAGCCGGGCAATCGTCATCCAGGAAAGGATACCGATTACAAAGGCTATCGTAATGACGTTATTCCGTTGTAGGAAAGGTGCCTCGATCTCACGCAGAACTGCTGACAGCAGGATTAAGATCATCAGGGAAGGCAGAGCCAGAGCCGAGTCAATCACCCGCATCAGAACATCATCGATCCAGCCGCCATGATAGCCTGCAATTGCCCCCACTGGTACGCCGATTAGCAGGGTGATGGTAACCACCATAAAGCCGACCAACAAAGAGATGCGACCGCCGTACAATACGCGAGTCAGCAGGTCGCGCCCGAGGGCATCAGTGCCAAAGGGATGCTCCCAGGAGGGCGGCTGCAAACGGTTGGTAAGATCAGAGGCAAGCGGATCGTATGGGGATAATCCTGCCAGCAGGCAACTCAAGATGATGACGATCAGAACCACCATCCCCGCCAGCGCGCCGAGGTGACGGCGGAAGCGCCGCCAGACCAGGCGACCCATGCTGACCGGTTGCATACCCAGGTCTTGAGGAATGCCGGAGTCCTTCCCAGGCTGCTTAAGTGACGAGGCAGTAACCTCAGTCATAACGCACTCTCGGGTCAAGATAGGCGTACGCCAGGTCAGCCAGCAGGTTGCACAGAATAATAAAAATTGCGCTGATTACCAGGATCCCCATTAAGATCGGATAGTCCCTGTGGACGGCAGCATCGTAAAACAAGCGTCCCATCCCAGGCCAGGAAAAAATCAACTCAACGTAAATCGAGCCCGTGAAGATGTACGGGAAATCCAGGGCGAACAATGTCACCAGCGGGATGATGGCGTTCTTGAGAGCATGGCGGAGCAGGACAATCCGCTCTACCTGCCCTTTGGCGCGTGCTGTACGGATATAGTCCTGGTGAATGACCTCTAGCATGGATGAGCGCAGAAACCGGGAATACCAGGCTACCCAGCCTACCATCCCCATTGTAACCGGCAAGATCAGATGCCTGATCCAATCCCATACGGAGAAATCAGCTCCCAGGGTGTACATCCCGCCCGCAGGCAAGAGCGGATCTCCCGTGATCGGGTTATCCAGCCAGGCATAAAATACCAGAATTAAGATCAATCCCAGCCAAAATTCGGGGATTGCCTGACCCATAAAGGAAAACGTGGTCGCGCTAATATCGAACCAGGAATATTGCCTGACTGCCGAGATCACTCCAACAGGGATTGCAATCAGCGCTACCACAAGCAGGGTTATGCTCATTAGATAGACTGTATTCCCAAAGCGATCCCCAATCTCCTCCAGCACAGGTTTCCGGTTGCGGTAAGAGAAACCGAAGTCGCCGCGCAGGATCCCCTGCCGCTCTCCGTAGCTTTCAGTGATTCCATCGCCATCCGCGTCGACGCGCATCCAATCGTTGCCAGCCAGCCAAACCAGATATTGCACCGGTAGGGGTTTATCCAAACCGAACTGGCGTTTGAGCTGTTCGGTCTTTTCTGGGTTACTCCGCCGGGTGCGCCCGTAGCCTGCCAAAGGTCCTCCGGGAACAATGTTGACCAGGATGAAGAGCACCAAGCTCAACAGGAATAGCATTGGCACTGCTTGCAATAAGCGCCGGATAATGTAATTCAGCATAACGGATGGAGACCAAAGGGGCAGCCGTTATCCGTGTGGCTGCCCCTCTTGAGGTTAAGGTTACTCCTTGATTTTCCAATCTGCCACATTCCAGGTTGGCAGGTCGTTGGTGGTAGACTGACCGCCTTCCAGGCGTGTTGAGAAGGCATCCGCTCCGATGGCGGACCAGAGCATGATCTGGGGTAGCTCGTCAGCCATGATCTCAGCCATCTGGCAGAATAGCTCTTTGCGGTAGTCCTCATCCAGCGTATAGGCTTCATCCAGCAGGGCGTCGAAGTCAGCATTGGACCACCGGCCGACATTCCAGCCATAATCGGGTTCGGCGGCAGCAGAGTAATAGTAGTACCACAGCTGGTTATCGGTAGGGTCGATTCCTGGGTAGCCATCGTCATAAAGGTTCAGGTCAAAGTCACCGTTTTGCTCGATACCTCCGCTCTCGTAGTCAGCCCATAAAACCGCGCCTTCAATGACCGAAAGGTTAACCTTGAATCCAATCGCCTGGAGCATCTCGCCGATGAGCTGGTGAGCCAGCTCAAGCTCCTCTCCATACTCGCCGTAGGTCATCAGCTCGATTTCCATCAGGGTGCCCTCTTCCGCAGTAGCGCACCCCTGGCATTCACGGACTCCATCACCGTCTGGATCTTTCCACCCGGCGGCTTCTAAAAGTGTTTTGGCAGCTTCGGGATCGTAAGCAGGGGGGGAAATTTCACAGGTATAAGGCGGGCGGAAAAACTCTGTCCATACCGGCTTTGGGTAACCCAGGAAGACTGTGTTGATAATTGTGTCAACATCTACGGCTGCCTGGATGGCTTTTCGAACCTGCACGTCACCCAAAACAGGGTGAGGCGGTCCGGCTGGATCGACCGTGCTGCGCTCCACAAGGTTGGGGATCAGGCGGAAGACCCAGCGCTCGGTGGGTGCAAAGCTGACATAGATGTTGCTGTACTCCGAGAGCTCTTGAGCCTCGGCCTCAGACAGCCACATATTCATGTCGGCATCCCCCTGGGCCATCAACGTCTTGCGGACAGACTGCTCTGGTACGATCCGGACTACGACCTGGTCAATAAATGGTTTGCCCTCATCGAAATAGTTCTCATTGCGGGTGAAGGTAAGGTAGTTGCCCGTCACCCATTCATCCAGGATATACGGACCGTTGCTGAGCGGTTGGCGGTTGCAGTCCCAGGCAGTGAAGCCCTGGGTAGGATCGCAATAGTGTTCCGGGTAGACATTGAAATTCTCGCCGCCGAATTGGGTTTGATACGCAGTGTAAACGGTGTTGTAGTGAACGATAAAGGTGAAATCATCCACTTTCTCGAGGCTATCGGTGTAATCGACCCCATCAACCCAGATGCCCATCTCCGGATCGGTAATGGCATTCCAGGTAAAGATCACGTCATCCACAGTTACCTGTTCGCCATCGGCCCAGAAGATATCGTCCCGCAGCTTCCAGGTCACGTCCATCGTCCATGCTTCTTCGTCAAACACCACTCCGCCGTTCTCAAGGGTGGGAATTTCAACAGCCAGCTCAGGAAATACATTGCCGTTCGGATCGATCTCTGAAACAGCCAGCATGACCAGCTCGCCAACCATGGCTTCATAGCCGGTATCCGCCACCAGGCCGTTAAAGCCAAGCGGGTCTTGAGGGATAATGATCGTTGCGGTTGTGGTTGGTTGCTCTTCAGTGGACTCAGTCGTTTCGGGTTGAGCAGGTTGTTCGGTCTGGGCTGGTTGCTCGGCTGCGGATTGTTCAGCCTCAACTGCTGGACTGGTGGGCTGGCTGGTTGGGCTTGGTCCACAGCCTGCCACCCCGTTCACTAAGAGCAAAGCGATTAGTGCGAATAAAAGGGGTTTTGAAGTTTTTCTGGCAATCATCTCCTCCTCCTTTGTTGAAGAGAGAACAAATTGATGTCCCTGACGATGCCGTAGGTCGATCAGGGATGCTCAAAGGGGGGCATCCATCAGCCGGTAAGCCAGGCTAACCGCTGAGATTGCATCTTCAGCATATCCATCCGCCCCGATTTCTTTGGCAAAGCTCTCGGTAACCGGCGCTCCGCCAATTATCACCTTAACTTTATCTCTCAAACCGGCTTCTTCAATAGCATTGATCAGTTTTTTCTGTTGCAGCATGGTTGTGGTTAGCAAAGCCGAAGCGCCAACAATATCGGCGTCCATTTCTTTGATGGCTGCGATAAATTCCTGGGGTTCTTTATCCACGCCGATATCCTTAACCTTGAAACCATTGGCTGTCAGCATGGTTCCCACCAGGGTTTTCCCGATTTCGTGTAAGTCTCCCTTGACAGTTCCCAGGACTACCTTGCCAACCACCTCTCGTTTTTGGCCCTCCAATAGAGAGGGTTCCAGAACATCCAGAGCTGCCTTCATCGCATCCGCGCCGATGATCAGTTCGGGGAGGAAATAATCTCCATTGGCGAATAGTTCGCCAACTTTCTGAATGCCCTTGACCAGCCCCTGATTGATACATTCCAGAGGATCGATCCCTTGCTCCAGGGCTTGTTGCGCAAGGGCTTCAGCGTCTTCGGGTTCGCCGTCGATGATAGCCTGGGCTAGCTTTTGATAGATTTCATCGTTCATACAGGACTCCTTGAGGGCTTTAGCTGCGGATTCGATCAAATTAAAGCTTGGTTACCGGTTGTGAAACCTGAAATCAGGCAAGTGCTGGCGGATGATGTATTCCAGCTCGGCTTCGATATTGGCAGACAGCCTTACCGGTTGGTGATTCGCCACGATATCTTGGGCTTTACGCCGGCAGAGGCTCTCGATGGTTTCACCTTTCTCTTTCCAGGTCTCATAGGTGTCCCGGCTGATAATCCCCGGGTACCAGTGCTTTTTGTAATTGCGCAGGGTATGCTTTGCAGACATGAAATTACCCTTGGGTGTCAGGGATTTAATCAGGGCAACCTCTTCGCTGACATCATGGACGGGTATGCCTTGCCACATGCGGCGCACCCCTGCAATAATCTCGTCATCGAATATCATCTGGGTATAGGAGATGGTCGAGCCGGCATTGGTAGCTCCAACCCCATAGATAATATCGGCTCCGTGCATTAATAAGGGGATGGCTGTGTTGACTTTCTCGAATCCAGCCTGAGCATCCAGCTCTTTGGCATCGGATGACAACCCGCCGCACATGGAGGGGATGCCATAATAGCGACCCATCATCGCTGCACCGCTGTTGATCATGCCTCGCTCAGGTGCTCCAAGGGGCAGCAATCCGGTGCGCATATCGAGCATAGCTGAAACGCTGCCATACAGAAGAGGCGTTCCAGGGTACAGTGTTTGCAGGACTACAATCCAGGCCAGGATATCGGTGTTGATAACAATCAGCTCTCCGAGCAAGGTGGCGGGTGCTGAAGCACCGCCCATCGCCATGCTCAGCAAGGTGATCGGGATGCCGTGGGCGGCCCAACGGAGCATACAGTGGATGTTCTCCGGCGTAAAATACCCCGGGCTGATCGGGCAGTACACCGTTGCAAAATTGGGATGCAACCGAAAAGCATCTGCCCCCCCGGCAACGGCAAATACTATTTCGACCGCCGCTTCGACCCGATCGGAGGAGAGGGTACGATGGACGACAGGCTTGCTGGTGTTGCGCAGAGACTCGGCGATCTCCACCAGATCTGAGGCTGGACCCAGATCGGTTGCGGTCACGGTTGGGCGGACAATATCCACCTGGGGTAGGGCATCTTGGATGGTAACAAGCTGGCAGACATCTTCCCAAGTAGCCGCCCGGTGTTCCCCGCTATTCAGGTCGAACACATTGACGGGGGTACCGGCTCCCATAAAACAGGACTCGTTCCCAAAACAGGCCAGCAGTTCACCGCTCCGATGGTGGAGGCGGACATCCTTGGGGAGGGTCATCAATGCGTTCTCGAGCAAGCCGGGTGTGATGCGCGCCATCTTCGATTCCCGGAAAACGGGAAATCCGGCAGACATAAGAAGTGCCAGAATGTTATCGTCTGGCACACAAAATCCCACCTCCTGCAAGATTTCAACCGATTTTTCATGGACAAGGTCAGTGATGGTCTCTGAGGTGGGTCTTTCTGCCATATAGAGCTCCTGCAGATATGTGAACCTGCCCGAAATCTCAACGGGCGGGTAGATTTTATGTTTTGGGAAGAATTGCAGAAGGTCTCGGCGCGAGGGTGGGCGGCTCAGTTTCTCCCCAACGATAAGACAGTTTGTGCATTCTTAGAATTAAAAATGATTGTGTCCGCTCCACGCCTGGTATTTGCTGAAGCTTGTTGTTGAGGAACGAGACAAAATGAGCCCGATCTCTGCAATATACCTCGGCAAACAGGTCGAACTCGCCGGCTGCCTGGAATAAATAGGTCACTTCAGATAGCTGAGCGATCTTATCGGCGACTTCGGCAACCAGATTCGCCTTGACGGAGATTCCAATCATGGCGGCTTCATTCCAGCCCAAGTCATGGGGTTCGACAACGGCAACGATTTGAAGGGTACCTTCTTCGGTCAGCTGCTTTACTCTTCGGCGGACGGTGGCTTCGGTTAAGCCCAGTTCAGCTGCAATCGTGGTAAAAGGCATGCGTCCGTCGTATTGAAGGTAAGAGATAATCTTTCGATCAATTTCGTCTAGCATACTAATTATTATAACGATATTCGTTTTATTGTCAATAATTATTAGCTATATTCGTCGATAATCAATCTAATTCGTTCGATATATGATCCTTTCTGGCTCGCCATACACCCGCGCCCAACTGCAAGGGGACGCCAGTATATTCCGCCAGGTCAGGTGCGGTGAAGTAGTGATCATCGAGCGCGCCGCGTGATCTTCCACGGCTGTCCAGGCTTTCCGAGCGATTTGTAGTAGATGGTTTGGTAGAGCGAAATTCGCAGAGTGACGCTTACATGAGTGCAGCAAAACCCAGCTATCGGATTACTCGAGATCCATTCGTAGTACAATGTAGTAGAGAAGCTCTCAGAAAGCTTAGCTCGGATATAATATCGAATTAGACACTTACTGGCCAGACAAAACAATCAGGATCGAGTTCATACGATATAGGAGATGTGATATGGGCGACAAGAGTCCAAAGAACAAAGAGAAGAAAAAGAAAAAGCAGGTCGACAAGCA
>JBFYSV010000034.1:0-20967 GCA_041301185.1 Anaerolineae bacterium | reverse complement strand
CCTTGCGATAGCCTAACCCGGCTTCGTAGACTGTGTCAATGATCTTCTTCGGGCATTTTTCCTGGCAGATCCCGCAGCCCGTGCACAACTCTTCGTTGACATAGCGAGCTTTCTTGCGGATGGTGACTGTGAAATTGCCGACGTATCCATCCACCCGCTCTACCTCGCTCCAGGTCAGCATGGTGATATTCGGGTGAGAACCAACCGAGACCATCTTGGGGGTGAGAATACAGGCGGAGCAGTCCAGGGTGGGGAATGTCTTGTCGAACTGCGCCATGTGCCCACCAATGGATGGTTCGCGCTCAACCAGGTAAACCGGATAACCAGCATCTGCTAACTCCAAGGCAGACTGAATTCCGGCAATCCCGCCGCCAACCACCAGGCTGGCTGGGTGGATGGGGACATGTAGGGGTTCCAATGGCTCATGGTGGATAACCCGCTCGACTCCGCCAGATACTATTGCTTTGGATTTTAACGTGGCTGCTTTTTTGTCAGTGTGCACCCAGGAAACCTGCTCGCGGATCGAAACCAGCTCGCAAAGGTACGGATTCAACCCGCCTTTGGCTGAAGCATTCCTGAAAGTTTGTTCGTGCAGGTGCGGGGAGCATGCCGCAACCACTACCCGAGTTAGCCCGAGCTCCTTGATATCGTTCTCAATCAATTCTTGGCCGAGGCTAGAGCACATGAATTTGTAGTCTCTGGCGACGACCACCCCACGGTCCTTTAACTCTTCACCAGCCCACGTGGCGACATCTTCTACATCCACAATGCCCGCTATATTGGTACCGCAGTGGCATACATAAACGCCGATTTTCTCTTTTTCGGGATTTGTGTCAGGAGCCATCAATTCACCTCCTCGTCACCAGGCATGGTTGGCATGGGTAGCCCGGTAGGCTTGGTGCGCTTTGGCCTGGCTTGCTTTTCTTCGGGTTCCGGCACTTCAATCCCAATCCGTCCCAGGGCTTTTCCAGCACTCACCAGTTCTTTTCCAAAACCAAGATGTTTGGCTTCCAGTCCAAATGCCAGACCCATCAGCTGGGTAAAGAATACGATGGGCATTTGGTAGTTCGTGTGGAAGTAACGATTGGTTTCACCCTGGTAAGCATCCAGGTTCATCTGACACATTGGGCAGACGGTGACCATAATGTCCGCTTGATACTGGTCAGCAGAGCTGATCAGTCGCCGGATTAGTTCAAAAGCCGTGCTGGGACCAATTTGGGTCATGTGACCACCGCAGCAATGGGTCTTCAGAGGGAAATCAATCACCTCTGCTCCAAGTGCGGCAATCAAACGGTCGAGCTCGTCGGGATGCTCGTGGTCAGACCAACGATGATCATAGTCTGGGCGGGGGACCATACAACCGAGATAAGGGGCTACCCGTAACCCTTTCAATGGATTCACCACTTTGCTGCGCACATAATCCAGCCCGATGTCGTTGATGATCACATCCAGGAGATGGCGTAGTTCCAGAGTGCCAGGTTGGTAGGAAAGACCACCGGCTGCCAAGGCAGTATTGACATTCTCGTTCAAAAGCGGTCTTTCCTGCATGTAGTGATCCGCTTTTGCCAGGTTGAGATAGCAGGCGCTGCAAGACGCGATCAGGGTCTTTGTTTCAGTTGCTTGTTTACTGGCTAATGCCAGATTTCGTCCGATCAGAGCGTAGGCAGGGGTGAGGCTGATCCCCAAGTACTCTGTTGCGCCACAGCAGTTCCAATCTTCGACTTCAATCACATCTAAACCTAGAATGGGCTGGATGGCTGTTAGCGAATCGCAATAAGCCTTGGCACTGGTTTCCATGGCGCAGCCTGGATAGAATAAGTATTTACTCATGGTACAGCCTCCAGTTCCTTGGCACGATCCAGGATCGCCTTGAGCTGATCAATCCCTTCAATACGCTTGGGTTTGATCCCCATCCGATGCTTGCTAAGCATTCCCAATCCCATGGGAGCCATACCCGGTAAGCGAAGTGGGAAGTGCTTAAGATAATGGCGGGTTGCTAAGCCGAACTCAAAGCTGCGCCCATAGGATTCGACCATATCCACAAAGGTTGACGAAAAGTCAGGGGCAGTGGAGTCTTTGTATAGCTTTGTGCGGATCGCCATTCCTTTAAGGGTGTACATCACATCCGGTATATGAACGTCCTGCGGGCAGCGTACGACGCAGTGGTAGCAGGAGACGCACATCCAGGGTGTGTTGCTGCTCAATGCTTCTTCACGCATTCCAGCACGGATCATGGCAAAGAGCATGCGTGGTGTGTGGTCCATGTCCAGAGCAGAAGGACAAGAGCCGCCGCACGTGCCACATTGTATGCACATTTCTAGGCGAGCAACGCCTGCGGTAGCTGCGCTTACTTCTTCCAAGAACCTTAAGTTTGGATTGGTAGGATCAAAAAAACGGGAAGTAGGTTTGATTGTTTGTGTTGCAGTGGTCAAGGGGCACCTCCTTTCGGTGCTAAATGGTGTCCGTAACTTGACTAGTCACGATATTGCCGAGGATCCGTACGGTATACACAATATAGGGTGGTGATAAATAGATAAATGGTCGCCGATACCTCCTTTGGAATGGAGCCGAGAGACGACATTCAAGCCTGGTGGCCAATATATGTGACAATCTTGTGCGTTTGTGATAATTATATATGTATGTAAGTATCAAGAAGTTGGCTTTTGCAGTACAGTGCTAAACAGCACACTAACTTAGTGACATATGTTACTACCTCTATTATACATCCGCTGGTGAAAAATATCACATACTTTAGTCCCCAAACCCCGAGTTGGTGATATTTATGAACGTTGGGATGTTTTTGTTAAAGAAACACTAAGCTTAAGATATAATGATTGTGCCCATGTTTAAACCAAAAAATAGATTACCCCATCAGGAGACATTGATGACTACAGCTCAGGACCTGCAAGGGCGGGCTATTAATACGATTCGATTCTTATCAGCAGATGCTGTTCAACAAGCCAATAGTGGTCACCCTGGACTGCCAATGGGGGCTGCAGCTCTGGCATATACGCTTTGGACTAGTTACCTGCGTCATAACCCAGTCAATCCCCTTTGGCCGGCTCGAGATAGATTCATATTATCCGGCGGGCATGGCTCGATGCTCCTGTATAGCTTGCTTTATTTAACCGGGTATGACCTATCACTAGATGACTTGAGGAACTTTCGCCAGTGGGGTAGCCGTACTCCTGGTCATCCCGAATACGGCATCACGCCTGGGGTAGAAGTAACGACGGGACCTCTAGGACAGGGTTTTGCTAATGGGGTAGGGATGGCTATCGCAGCCACCCATATGGCAGCGCGCTTTGACCGGCCGGGTTTTAGCCTTATCCCACAATACATCTATGGTCTGGTTACAGACGGTGATCTGATGGAAGGGATTGCATCAGAAGCGGCTTCGCTGGCGGGTCATCTGCGCCTTGGTCGCCTCATCTACCTGTATGATGACAATCGGATATCGATTGATGGCAGTACAGAGCTGGCATTCACCGAAGATCGGGCGAAGCGCTTTGAAGCATATGGCTGGCAGGTGTTGCTTGTGGCGGATGGTAATGATGTCGAAGAGATTGGGGCAGCAATCCAGGCCGCCCAGGTAGATCCACGGCCATCTCTTATAGTGTGCCGTACGCAGATAGGATTCGGTCTTCCCACCCGCCAGGGCACTGAAAAAGCGCATGGAGAACCACCCGGCGAGCAGGAGCTGGAAGGTGCTAAGCGCAATCTAGACTGGCCGACAGAACCGCGATTTATCGTGCCGGAGGATGTGTTGGAGCACTTCCGCCTGGCGGTAGAGCGTGGAAAAGTGCTGGAGCAAAAATGGCAAACTGATCTGGAGAGGTACCGGTCTGAATATCCGGATCTGGCTGCCGAGTTGGAGCGGAGGCTATCTGGGAAGTTGCCATCTGGTTGGGATAGTGATCTGATCGAATTTCCAGCTGATGAGAAAGGCCTTGCCACCCGGGTATCATCTGGTAAGGTGTTGAATGCCCTGGCGAACCGCCTGCCGGAGATAATGGGTGGCTCTGCCGACCTGGCTCCTTCCAATAAAACCTGGATCGAGGGTGCCGCCAACTTTCAGGCTTCTTCACCGGAAGGACGAAATTTCCATTTCGGTGTGCGCGAGCATGCGATGGGCGGAATCGTCAATGGCATGGCTGTTCATGGCGGAGTGATAGCGTATGCGGGCACCTTCCTGGTCTTTTCAGACTACATGCGCCCTGCGATCCGCCTATCGGCTTTATCCCATTATCCAAGCATCTGGGTTTTCACCCACGATTCGATCGGAGTTGGTGAAGATGGACCCACCCACCAACCGGTGGAGCACCTGGCAGCTTTGCGTGCCATTCCAAACCTGGTTGTTTTACGTCCAGGTGATGCCAACGAAGTCTGTGAATCCTGGAAAATTGCTGTGTCTCGGCGGGATGGTCCCACATTAATGGTGTTCACCCGCCAGAATGTTCCCACCCTGGATAGGCATATATTTGCCTCGGCCAGTGGTGTTTGGAAGGGCGCCTATGTGTTGGCGGACCTGGGCAAAGGTAAACCCCAGCTGATTCTGATGGCTTCAGGCTCCGAATTAGGGTTGATTGTAAAGGCAGGCGAGATACTTGCCAATGAGGGGATCAATGTCCGGTTGGTTTCATTCCCCAGCTGGGAATTGTTCGCACGGCAAGAGAGAAATTATCAAGAGAGCGTACTCTTAACCAGGGTTGCTGCCAGGGTCGCTGTGGAAGCGGGTGTCTCACAAGGTTGGGAGCGCTGGGTAGGAGATAGTGGCAGGGTTATCGGGGTGGATAAGTTTGGCGCTTCGGCTCCGTATAAAGTGGTCTATGAGAAATACGGGTTGACAGTAGAGAATATCCTGGCGCAATCACGCAAGCTTGTCTGAGGTGATGTGATACCTTAGCAAGAATGTCCGAGAATGAAGGGTGATTTCAATGGACCTGGATGAAGTATTTCTAAAACCCAGCCAGCCGGTATTGTTCGATCTGGGTGACACCAGTAGTGGCATGGTGGAGCTATTCCCTGGAGTTTGGCATCTGTGCGAAGGCTTGATCAGTGCAGATATTGCCATCCGCCGTAGTTCAGTCGAACAACTACTTGGCACACAGGCTGCGCGCTTATTGCCGATGGTGGCATACCTTCTTGCCACAAGGATAACTGAACCAGACTTCGAGATCCGGGCTAAGGTGGTCTTCCTGCTGGGGGAAATTCTTCTACCCGATCAGCAAGGTCGTCCGGCGGCAGATTCTGTCCGGCAATGTTTGAACGCTTACCTGGCTCAAATCCGGACCCGCCAGATTTATGCAATGCTTCAGCTTCTGCCGCGCGAGCCTGACCTGGAGCCTGGTGTAGCCCGATTGCTGAACGTCTGCCCGTATGCCGGAAACCAACTGGCAGATATTCTCTCTTCACGCAAAGTTCCGCTCGAGATCCGCCGGTATGCGGTGCGCATGATCGGTCTCGTCGGCTATCTGGATGCCATCCCTGCCCTGGAGCGGCAGCTGGCTCGCCTGGAAACACGCCTCCACGGGCAGCAATCTTTGGCTTTCGCACCGGTAGATATGGTTGAGGATGCGGCTTTAATCCCTGATATCCGTCGGTCGCTGGCATTTCTCCAATCCCCATAAATTATATGATCGATCAAAAGCAAATACTGAACACACCTGTAGCGATTATCATCTTTGGTGTGACGGGTGATCTGGCTGCTCGCAAGCTCGTGCCAGCATTATTTGAGCTAGAGAAATCCAATCGTCTACCGGAGAAATTATACACAATCGGTTTTGCACGCCGCGAGTGGGATGATGATTTCATGCGGGCGCATTTTCGCCAATCTGTCAGCAAGCACGCTCGGGATTTTTCGGACACGAATCCTGCCTTGGATCATCTCCTGGATTCGATGTGCTATTTGATGTCAACTTTCGATGATCCGGAAGGTTATCGGAAGCTGGCATTCCTCCTGGATGAGAGCCAGATCGCCAATCGCCTGTTCTACCTGGCAGCTCCACCGGAAGCTTACTCGGTGATCATCCGGAACCTGGGCGAGGCGGGTTTAGCTAACTCTCCAAATGGTTGGACTCGCATTGTGGTTGAAAAGCCCTACGGATATGACCTCTCTTCTGCTAAGGAATTAGATCAGGCAGTCCACCAGGTATTTAGGGAGCAACAGGTATACCGCATCGACCACTACCTGGGGAAAGAGACGGTTCAGAATATCCTGGTGTTTCGATTTTCCAATGGGATATTTGAACCGCTCTGGAACCGATTAAATGTCGATCACGTACAAATAACCGTTGCTGAGACTGTCGGAGTGGGAGATAGAGCTGGCTATTATGAAAGTGCGGGTGTCATCCGGGATATGTTCCAAAACCATATCTTGCAACTATTGACCCTGACGGCAATGGAAGCACCGGTGGCATTCAATGCAAATTCTGTCCGTGACGAAAAATTAAAGATCTTAAACTCATTACGCCCCCTACGAGGGGAAAAAGCCTTGCAAAATACTTACCGGGCGCAGTATGTGTCTGGAATGATTGATGGCAAGCGGGTTCCAGGCTACAAGGATGAATCCAGGGTCGCTCCAGACTCAATCACCGAAACCTACCTGGCAGCGCGCTTATTTGTCGATAACTGGCGTTGGGCAGGCGTACCGTTTTATCTTCGTTCCGGAAAACGCCTCGCCAAACAGGTGACCCATATCGATATCATGTTCAAACAGGTGCCGCTGCCGCTGTTTGGATGGCGTAACCTGGCTGGCGAAGCCCCCAATAGGTTGACCCTGAATCTCCAGCCGGATGAAGGGATCACGCTTACCTTTGGGGCAAAAGCTCCTGGACCGATCAACCGGATTGAGCCGGTCAATATGCACTTCGATTATGTAGAGGCATTTGGCAGCGAGCCGCCAGACGCGTATGAGCGCTTGTTGCTGGATTGCCTCCTGGGTGACGCAACCCTGTTCACCCGTACTGACGAGGTTCAAGCTGCCTGGGCGTTCACCAATGAGATCCTGGAAACCTGGAATTCACAGCCTGTGCGTAATCTGCCCGT
The DNA here is from genome assembly GCA_041301185.1 of Anaerolineae bacterium. Taxonomy (GTDB): domain Bacteria; phylum Chloroflexota; class Anaerolineae; order Anaerolineales; family UBA4823; genus JAQBDA01. The sequence continues at coordinate 13,920 of JBFYSV010000034.1, read as the reverse complement.
CTATGAAGCCGGCACCTGGGGACCACCGGGCGCAGATGATTTTGTCCACCGAGATAATGGGCGCGCCTGGCATAATATAGAGTAATTGAGGCTGGAAAAGGGAGCTATCAAGGAAAGTTTGTCCGCCAGCACTCTAAACCGGTTTCTTGCAGTTTGGGCAGACCGAATCCCCTTTGGTCAGTACAAATCCACAAGATTTGCAGGTGGTCGGCTGGACACTGCCGAGTGGTGCTCCACAACCAATGCAGTGGCTTGCGCCAGTTGGATTAGCCGTGTTGCAGTAAGCGCATACCAATTTGCGCAGCCGTTCGGACAGCTCGAATGACGCACCAGCCGCCCGGGCTACCTCTTCGATTGTTTCCCAGGTATCCTCGACCAGTTGCATGTTCTCAATATCCTGTGCCAGATCATCTAAACGGGAGATGATATTCCAGGGATTGCGCCACGCCCAAAAAGCGGTGCTCCCCAGGCTGGCGACAACCCCCAACCAGGATTGTTCACCAATCTGTACCGCTACACCGTCCGCGACCTTATTTAGTGAAACAGTAAGCGCTGTATGCCCACCAGAAGCCGGACGACCCGGCGTAGCGATCTGGACAACAACCTTATTTCCGTTTCCAAAATGCTGGGCGCGCAGGTTCCCCCGGTTAAATCGGGCAATCAGGGCACGGGCTACATCGTTTGGAGTAATATCACCATGAAAGATATGTGGTTCCATTCAACAATCCTGAGTATGGATTATGGATGATTTCTCACCAGCTAGTTCGGATATTTCTTTCTTGAGGTACACGATGATTAATCCAGGTCTAAAATGAGGCAGTTGCCATAGATTATAATCTTACTTACCAACATTGACTGGTTTATATGGAGACTAAATGAGATTTCAAAAACAGCTATTCCTGCCGATTAGTCTTTCCCTGGTAATTTTATTTATGGTAATCCAATCTCAGGGGGGGCGGGCAGATTTCTTGAGGCAAATCCCAACGGTTTCAATACCCACCGTAACTGGAACTCCTTCGGGTGCTTTAGCAAAAGTCACGATGGAACAGGATCAGATCAACGTACGCAGCGGACCAAGCACAGACTATCCAATCATCGGGGTGCTGATCGCAGGACAACAAGTTCCTGCGCTTGGGCGCTCGGTGGGTGGTGATTGGGTGCAGATTGCCTACCCGGGTGTCGAAGGGGGAGTTGCCTGGGTCTATGCACCCCTGGTTACCCTGGATGGAAGCGTCCGAGTGGTAGAGCCGCCGCCCACACCAACCCCGCTCACGACTCCTACCATCGACCCGACCCTGGCTGCCCAATTTATCATCGATATCCCACCGACTCGCTTACCAACCTTTACACCGCCTGGTCCGCTGGTCATTCCTACTTTTCAGGCGGCAGACCTTCCGGGGAGCACCGGCAGGATACCCATGGGACTCATGATCACGGGAATGGCCGTGATCGGGGTATTTGGATTGCTCATTTCTCTGCTCAGAGGTCGATAGGCAAACAAAAAGACCGGCTTTTCGCCGGTCTCTGTTTTCATCCAATTTTTATCCGCAACCGCTACAGCCACCAGATTGATTGGAATACGAATCATCCTTCGTGCGGAAGGAGCTGCCACATCCACAACTGGAGACAGCATTTGGGTTTTCGATCTTAAAACCGCTGCCCATGACACTATCTACATAATCGATGCTGGCGCCTCTCAGGTAGTTGATCGAAACCTCATCGACCACAAGCTGGACATCCTCGTAACCAAAGCAAATATCTGTCGGTCGGATATTGTTCTCAAGCGCCATTCCATATTGAAATCCGGAACAACCACCGCCGGACACAAATACGCGTAAAGCGTAGCCGCTCAGGTTGCGCTTGGCAAGCAAATCACGCACCGCATCTGCGGCTGCAGGAGACAGAGTGACCACTTCATTTTGGGTTTGTTCGATCTGCATAGTAAACACCTCGTTGTAAGCGATGATTTTATGTTCCTGATTTTGATGAATTTTATCAAATTAATTAGATGGCGTCAATGAAAATACACAGGTAGCTCAGAAATACCTGTGTATTTTTATTCACCTGATCAGAACAGTTAACGGTTGCCTGGCAAGGTGGTGAACGAGAAGTCCAAAGCCACACCGCCAATCGGTTGCCTTGATACCGCTACGCTTTCTTGCTCTGGATCGATCGATTTTTTCTTAAGCAGATGATGATACACCTCGTCAAGGTCGGTATGCAGGCGGAGGTTGATGTCCTGGCGAGCAGAATTGACCACCAGAGATATGCCCTCATCCGCGGCAATTTCCTCGAATGCCTGGATCACCTGCGGATCGAATTGCGTCCCATTATAATTTCTTAGCTCCTCAAGGATCTGGTCTAGCTCCATCGCCCGGCGGTACGGCCTGTCAGAAGCCATTGCTTCAATGGCATCTGCTACTGCGACGATCCGGGCTTCGATCGGTATAGATTCTCCCTTCAGCTTGTCGGGGTATCCAGTGCCATCATAGCGTTCGTGATGGTGGCGGACAATCGGGATTAATTCGTGTAGCGAAGGGCTGGCCTCCAGGATTTCTGCACCTAAGGTCACATGTTCTTTTACAATCGAATACTCCTGTGGCGTCAGCCGGGCTGGCTTTAATAAGATTTGTTCTGGAATCCCCAATTTCCCGATATCGTGCAACAGGCTTGCCTGGCGAATGATCTCAATCCGGTCTTTATCCAACCCCATCTTTTCGGCAATCTGGACGGCATACAGGGTTACTTGCTGAGAATGACCCAAGACAAACGGGTCGCGCAGATCTACAACCTCTGCCAGCGTTTTGAGCAACCCTTCGTTCAGTGTGGAGATTTCAGATGAGCTCCTCTCGAGGATAACGTTCTTTTCCCTTAACTCGTTAACCATCGCCCGAGTACGGTCCAGATACTGTTTTTGGCTCAAACGCAATAGCGCTAATGGTGCGGCAACAATCATGGTTCCAATTAAACCAGCGTAAGCGTAGCTAAAAAGCAGAGTATACGCGATCATCCCCATTACAAGATAATATGCTGCCAGCCAGCTAAAATGCTCTCGCCAGATTTGCCGGAGCGGATTCCCCAGGCTGAGGTGCATTGCAGCAGAGACCATGAAAGTGGTGGAGAAATATAGGATCATTCCAAGCAACAGTGTCAGGGTTAGCTGGACTAGATGGTTTTGTGTAGTAAAATCAAGCCCTGTCCCTTGGATAAATGCAATGCAGATCATGGTGCCCAGAAGTTGATTGCTGAAATTAAACGCAAACCTGCTAAATGGACTTCTATGCTTGAGAAATGCCGCAAACGCAAATGCAAGTGATAATAGAACTGCTCCATGTGTACCAAACAGGATAATGCCCGCAAGTATTGGGGCAGCAGACGTGGAGACGGAAGTGTTTCGAACATAAATATCCACCGAAAACCATTCAGCAAGAAATACTATTCCCATGAAAGCAAACAAGCTGACCAGATGCAGGTTTTGAGGTGGAGGATCGAGGGCAAGTAATAGGCTGGCCGCAGCCAGGGCAATCCCCAAGATAAAGAGATTGATTTGCCAGACTGGGCGAGGATTAACAGCTGGATTCGGGTCAGGTTTTGACACCAGTGGTTTAATGGGCAGGGTTTGGGGTCCTGTCTGGGGATCTTGTGAGGGGAGGGTCGTGTGGGAACTTGTTGGCTTGTGGTGCAGATCAACCGGGTGTTCTACTGGGATTGAAGGTTGAAATAACCCCTGGTAAATCTGGTCGGCATAGATATGGGTTCGATTCCTGCCACGCAGTTTGGAGTGGTACACAGCCGTGTCAGCATTATGGATAAGTTCTTTGGAAGTTTGAGCATCCCGGCTTCGCCCGGCAATCCCAAAGCTCATCGTGACCTTGATCGGCGTCACGCTGGTCGGAACAGTAAAACCCACATTTTCTATTTCTTTGCGAATCCTCTCGACGATCTCGAACCCAGCGTCAACCGTTGTCTCTGGAAAGAGCAACGAGAACTCTTCTCCCCCAAACCGGGCAACGATATCATATTCGCGAGTATGTTTTTTTAGGATGTTTGCCACCCCAATCAAGACTTCATCTCCTGCCAGATGCCCGTAGGTGTTATTGATATTCCGCAGTAGATCCAGATCAGCCATTACAACCGTTAATGGATGATCGAAACGGTTGGCGCGGCTCAGCTCGCTTTCCAGTGCTTTCTCAAAATATTGATGATTAAAAACTCCTGTTTTCTGGTCAATTTCAGTCTGGCGCTCAAGAGCGGGCACGCGCAAAGTACTGTATATGAGATAGAGCGGGATGATTACAAATACGATCGCGATTGGGTCCAGAGTCCAGATCAAAGCTACCCCGGCGCCCATGCTTAACAGGGTGAAGTCGATCATCAACGGCAAGGAGTCAAAAACACCAGATTGTTTGAAACTCTCACCGCGTGCCAGCCAAACAATCATCCCGACCATCAGGTGGTTGACCATCGTGAATGTAATCATCGCGACCAACATAGTCAGTGCACCCAACCAGGTGAAGAGGATCTTGTCGGGATTCGTCCAGTTGAACACCAGGCTGGTTACATGGATGGTGATGATATAGCAACCGATATTAAAACTTTGGATATACCAGGGGTATTTATGCCAGATCCACTCAACCAGGTTTGAGATCAAGATCACAACAATCGTTTCTGACGTGCCAAGCAAGAAGAAGGAGGCAGCATATATCAAGAAGCTGATGTTGTAATGGGATCGGTTGGTTGTTCCAACTACTTTGAAGATCAGAGCCAGGGAAGCTATTCCGGCCATTACCAGGGTTGGCCAAATTTTATCAATGTCTAAATCCAGCAGATAGCGGATCAACAATCCTGATCCTACCAGGATGGTTCCAATAACGAATATTCTTGCTTTTGGAGATAATTCGTTCATCTTCCTTACCCCCGGATGATTAAGGTACCATCGGGGGCAGTTAGACTTCGGTCCCTGCCCCCAGATGAAACAATCATGTGCAACCTTTTTCCCCTTTTAGCTCTGTGATTCCCCTGTAATATCTTCCTGCCGAGCCTATGGTTCCCAATAGGTACTGTTCCATGCGACTGAATTCCAGGCAACGCTATTCCATGCGACTGAGTTCCAGGCAACACTATTCCACGCAACTGAGTTCCAGGCAACACTGCCCCAAACAACGGGTTCTGCTCCTGTCCAAAGCAACTGGCTTGCATTGATATCGGTGTTGGCATTTACCAGGCTGGTTGCATGGACAGCCTGGTAAATATCCATGTAATCCGCACCGTTTCCCTCCTGGTAGGGAGAAGCAGTTGAAAGCAGGCGGTGCTTTACCTGGTCGGGGGTCAAGCCCGGCTCATCTTGCAGCAGCAATGCAACTGCGCCTGCCGCAACACCGGATGCCATAGAGGTTCCTGACATGCGAAAATAGAATACGCCATCTTCGCTAAGGACAGCATTGGCGGGGTGTTCGATGATGAGATTGCAGTCGTCACTGGCAAGCGGGCTGATGATGTTCCGTCCGGGAACAACGATATCGGGTTTCGAGAAACCGTCATCCGTGATACCAAAGGCAGAGAAGGATGCCAGCAGGTCGTCGCTGATATTTTGAGTTCCCATATCATCAACCGCCCCAACGGTGACCACGAAGGGATCATTTGCTGGTGGGAATACCACACCGCTGGCGTAGGTTCCGTTGTTGCCAGCAGAAACCACGACAACCATGCCATTGAACCAAAGCACCTCCAGGGCGGCATCCAGGGGACTGGTGTGATAGGACTCAGCCACAGTGCTATTCAACGAGAGGTTTACAATGCGGATATTGTACACGTCCTTATTCTCATATATCCACTGCAAGCCAGCGATCACATCCGATGTAGTTCCAATTCCCAGGTCATCCATCACCTTTACATCAACCAGATTCACCTGGGGGGCAACCCCAGGGTAGCGACCCTCAGAAAGATAACCATTTCCACCGATTGTCCCGGCAACATGTGTGCCATGACCATAAAAATCATCTGCGCTGCTACCTTCACTGACAAACTCGACCTGAGCCAGGATCCGAGATTGACCATCTGCTCCCAGGAAATCTGGATGCGGTGCAATGCCGCTGTCTACCACCGCCACGGTAACACCCTGACCTTGAAGGTAATTGCTCTCGTTCCACAGAACATCTGCGCCGATGGACTTTGCAAAATTACTTTGCAGGTCTACCGTGGAGATACATTGCGGACAATCGCTTTCGAAGGCGATTTGCAGATTGTCAATATAGATGTACTCTCCATAATCCATGTACTGGCCAAAATTACCTAGCCGGATAGTCGTGTTCTGTGAGATGTAGCTTGAGATATTGTAGTAAAAGAAGCCACTCTGGTTTCCTTCTAGCGAGCCAATCTCCACGAAAGGTGAGATGCCATCTGGAGAGACCTGTACAGAAAGCTTATCGCCTGGATCTAAACCGACAGTCTGCCAATCAAAGCTCAAAAAGGCTTCCGAAGATCCGAGCAGGTTGGCGCTGCGTTTGATATGTTCGTACCACAGGTAATGGAATGTAAGCTTGCCACCCGTGTTGATCTTGACATAACCGCCTGCAGCTCCGCCGCCTCCATCCGGATCGTACTCAATCCAGCCGCTTGACCAGGTTTTGGTACCGCTATTATTCTGATACGCGATCTGGGTGAATTCGTCCCGCACTGTCTCAGCCAAACGTGGGGCATAGGCAACCTGGACGTTGTCGATCAAGAAATATTCATCCTGTTCGCTATATGCGCCGAGAACACGAAAACGGATTTGGGTGCTGGCTGACATGAATGACGAAATGTCGAAGCGGGCAGTGCCCCAATTCTGTCCCGAAATGCCAGTGTAGATCCTAACGGGTGTAAAAGTTACCCCGCCGTCCTTCGATACTTCAGCAACAACTGCATCCTCCGGATCAACACCGTCTGAAGTGTGGTAGTCAAAGCTAAAGATTGCCGATGCTGCCCTTGAAAGATCGACCCGGCGCGCAAGGCTGGGTTCAGTGCCGGTATCCGGTTGATCCATTAACCGCAACTCCCCGTTCGCAATGCTCACACCACCGCTGGCAGGTCCGCTACCTTCTACATCGTTTTCAATCCATTCTCCTACCCAAGGTACATTCCCATTGTTGGCGCTGAACGTCGCGCTGCTGAACTCGTCCCTGACGGTTTTGGAATAGTTAAATTCCACAGCTTGCACCGCGTACGGATCGGTTTCAAAGCTTGATTCGAGATTGTAATTCGCTACCATCGGAAGCATGACAGAATACGCAAACTCTGTTTGTGGTTTAGGATCAGCCATATATTCCACCTGGACATAATCCAGATAAAATCTTCCGGAAGAGCTCAGGGTGTCTGAGCCGATGAACCGTAAAGCTAGATCTGCCGGTAAGTAAGGACTGAGGTCATATTGAACAGTATTCAGCTCCGAATCGGAGGCTGGTCCCGATAAGCGATCGAGATCTACCCATTCTGTGCCTCCATCCAGAGATAGCTGGAGGCTCACGTAATCCTGGTCGCTCTCAAAACCTTTGCGGCGGAAGCCGATGCTCAGGGTAGCCTGCTCCGTTTGCACCAGGCTGACCGTGCTTTGAATACCTTTTTGCGTGCCTTGCAAACGCACACCCTGCGCAGACCCGCTTAGAAAGCTGGTGATCAGCACGTCCCCGGCTTCTGCGCCATCTGCCTCGCCGATCTCCAGCCAGGATTGGTTCCAGTTGGAGGCGCTCTGGGTAAAGCTCGGTTGGTTGAAGTCTGCCCTGAGTTGGACGGTATTCGTCTCTTCCACACCGCTCACTTCGACGACCGGGGCATCCAGGCTTACCCAGCGGACGCCCGGGTCCATGGATAGCTCAACTGCTTTGCTGGCAGCCAACCGAGCAGCGAAGGCGTTGATGATCGTTAAGCGTTTGGTCACCTCACCGCCGAATTGCTCGACCCTGGATTCTAAGTGATTATCATTCACCAGCTTCTGGACAATAACCGCAACAGGTTTTTCAGGCTCTTCCTGCGAAAGCTTAATGAGAAGCGGGTGCGCTTTCGCTAGGGATATATTACCTGGACCACCGGTTGCAGCAACCAGGCTGATAAATATCACTAGGGGAATGATGATGCGGATTAGTTTGGATAGTTTCTTCATGTTCCCCCTCCTGGGTGAAGGATGGCTATAAATTCCAACTCACGCTAGAAATGATCGCTGGTGCGAGGTTAAGGTATTGAAGTAAGCTTACCCCCAGTATCGTAGCACCTGCGAGGATTGTGAAAATTGTGATTATTAAGTGATTCCGTTTCATTTTCATGATGCTGATCTCCCCTATGAACAGGACAATTGTTCTGCTCGCCTAGATGTGCTGATCTACTCTAAAATAATCCCAGGTTCCAGCTCACGCTGCTCAGCAGGATTAATCGGGGCAAAAGACTCGACATGATATAAGAAACCCCGATGACTCCGGTAAAAACAACCATCTGCCTGAATAAAATCCTGTAATCATGTTTCATTGTGCTGCCCTCCCTAAAAACAATCACCCCTTAGGAGATTGGCTGCCTAAGGGGATTGAAATACCAAAAATCGCTTAGGCAGCCCGACTGTCATATGCCTACCAGACTATGTCTGTACACTTAGACCGTGGCTTTGCGCCCCTGCCTTTCGACAGGTTTGCCGTTTCTGCGCGAATAAATTAGTTGTTTTGATTATATGATAGTTAAGATAATGTTAAGCCCCCTTTGTCACAAAATTGGTTGGCAATTTTACGGAGTTTTTACGCAATATCACAGCCCGATGGGGGTGGTCTTGTTTTTTTCTGTTAGGGCTGCGGGAAGGTTTAAGTAATCTGTGCCGCTAATGATTACCCGGATGCCTGTACCTTGGGTTAGCTGGTCTAGCCAAGATTTTATATGGCGGGGATTAAATTCATCCAGAGTTCCCAAAACAACCCGTTTGCCCTGACCTGCGTCTAAAACCACGACGATCCCCAGACGGGTGCTTACTCCCGGTAGGTAAATAGGATCCAGCGTATATTTTTTAATGGGTACCTGGGCATCCTGCTCGATGAGTTGCTTAGCAAGCTCGCGGCCATCCCGCCAGATGGTCATGCGACTCAGCTCTACACCCAGTTCTTGAAAAAGATCGACAATATCCCGGCTGCTTAAACCAATCACCCAGGTAAGAGCTGCCATTTTGCGCAGGCGGGGCGAGTACAGACCGCGATCTACTCCTGGAGGATAATGGCGGAATGTCCGCCGACAATCTGTACAACGATAGCGGTGCACTTCGGCAGTGGAATTGTGGATATCTTGCAGGTTGCGCGGTGTCTGTCCCCAGCTTTGCAATATCTGGCATCCGCAGTGGGGGCACTTCTCTGGGCGCCCGTGGGGGATTGTAGCAGACTCAGGCAGTTGAATGATAACAACCGGCATTTGATTTCGCTCTCCATCACCACAATTGTCTACATTTATAACGGATGTGAGCGAATTTTGCTACATTGAAATTAAGAATCTGTTAAGGCTTTCAAAACCGTAAGCTGCCCCCACCTTCCCACCTGATGCGAAATTGTATTCGAATCAAATAAGGAGTAGGTGCCCGGTAGCCAGGGCGGCTAGAGTTATAGTGATATTATCGATATCGTGGAATGGAAGCGATTCGATGATTGTCCCCACCAGGGCGATGATTACCAAAGGAAGCAGGTAGCCGACCAGCGGATTGGGAAATATGCCCGCCCACACAAACAATGCCAGGACGATCAGCGATGTAAGCCATCCCCCGAAGAACATGCCGGCTGAGCCAGCCCAGGATTTCGCTTTATTCCAGGGGAGCTTTACTCTACCGAAGCGGCGTCCGACAATATCTGCCAGACCATCACCACCACACATCAGCATCAAGGCTACCATACCGATGGGGCTGTCGTACCAGTAAATAATCGTGAGCAAAACGAAAATCAAGCCATAGTAGAGCGGGCCGCGCAGGATCTCTCGCCGGTCTCCACTGCGTGACATTGCCTGCACTGCAGAAGGATCCTTTATGACCCCGGCACCGACCAGAATGAACTGAACCGTGATCGCAAGTGGAATTAATGCTGCCAGGTAGCGAGCTGCGGTTGTGTCTTGGAAAAGCAACCAGCAAGCAACGAAGATTGGACCGGTGCCAATATGGATGATTTTCCGGCTGAGCGAGCTGCTAACCCAACCCCGGTGAGCGGTAAAATCATTCAATCGCAACCAGGCGATGGCAATCAATAATGTCAAGCCTGCAGCGAGAATGTTGTTGGAAAGCATAAGGATATCTGCCGATTACCAATCGCAACCAACGCAGGTGGAGACTCCCGCAGATTTCCCCAACCGTTTGTACATGGTCACGTTCGTAAATGGCTCTCCGAGTAACCCGTCGTGGATTGCCCATGAGCGCAGGCGGATGCTGTTGGCTGCCGCCGGCTGCCGGAATGCGTTTGAGCCATCCAATCTTTGGAGCAGGTCACCCCCGGGCGAGAATCCTGCCTGGATTTGCTCCATTCTACGCCGGCCTTTCTCATACGCAAAGCCATACCGTTCGAAGAGCAGGGCGTTGTGGTAGTAAAGCGGCTCGGCGAAGAACATATCATGACCCAGGCTGTGGACGAATGCTTCGAAGGCTCGGATCGCCGCCCCCAGCAGCCGCAAACCGCGCCGGATCTGCCCGGGGGCTAGCCCAAACTGCATGGCGGCGACTTCTGCGGGTATGTTGCGGCGCTCAGTGCCGAAATTGGTATCGTTACCATCTGGCATTAAGTCTACATCAAAGCGGGGAGATTCGGGGTCGTTCAGGATATATAAGAGTACGTGCACAAGTCCGGTGAAGGTGCCGGTGATATGCCCGTGAAGCACCGGATCGGGGAACTCCCACTGGTGGTATAGTTTCATTTCAGCAGAGTTGCTCCCCGCTGGGCAATCCAAGACCAGTAAATCTTCACCCTCGGGGTGGATGAAGGTTTCTGGGATGGATAATCGCTGCAAGAGCTCGGGAGGAATAAGGCGCGCATACACGGCGCGTTTCTCAAGCATCGGTAGGTTGTTGATACTGCTGATCGTGGATGCACTCACAATGTTATGCCGCCTGGATGGACTTAATAATCTTGACTTCGCACCTGGCGCTCGACTTCTCGCTCAGTGTCACGTTTGGCGATTGCCTGGCGTTTGTCATATAATTTCTTGCCCTTGGCGACTGCGATTTCAACTTTCGCCAGACCTTTTTTTAAATAGACCTTGGTTGGGATGACAGTAATGCCCTTTTTCCGAACGTCATTCCACAGGCGGTTGATCTCGTTGCGGTGCAAGAGCAGCTTTCGCGGGCGGCGAGGTTCATGGTTGAAAATGCCTGAATGCTCGTATGGGGCAATATGCGAGTCCATCAGCCACGCCTCCAGGCCATCAATCTGGACGAATGCCTCTGCCAGGCTAATCTGTCCTGCGCGAACAGATTTGATTTCGCTGCCAGTCAATGCCAGACCAGCTTCATATCGCTCGCCTAAAAAATATTCGTGAGCAGCTTTACGGTTAGTGGCGACAACCTTTACATCCATAGATAGATAGATTCTATCATGCTTAGCCATGCATTGCGAAGAATAGCGCTGCTCGGTGGTACCGGGATGATGTTATGGATTAAACAACTCTTCTACCAGGTGATTGATCTGACCCCAATCGGGAAGCAAGATGTTTGCGCCTTGATCGGTAGTATAGGGTGTGACCATTTCACGCTGGATGATCCGGTTGTTTATCCCATCGGGTCCGGCGCGAAGAATGGCTAATCCCAGGCGTGGCCACTGCCAGACCGGGATATTGGTATCCACCGAGCGCAAGAAAGCAAGACCAGCGGCAGGGATGCGGAACCATTTGGCTGGTTGGAGTGATTGACGCAACAGAGCTTTCACCAGGATCTGACCTTGCTCCATTCGGAAGAAATCATCCGATCCCGTCCGGTTGCGGGCAAAAGCCAGTGCTTTGTTCCCGGTCAGATGGTGCTGCCCTGCTGGGTAGCCCGCCATCGGCTCCGCCAGGTAGATGTCTACACCACCGAAGGCATCCACCACTTCCCTGAAGCTGTCAAAGCGAAATCGCAGGTAATAGCCAATCCGGATATTAAAGTTAGTGCGGATGGTTTCCATCGCCTTATAGGGACCTGAACCGGTCTGTTCACCCTCTGCAAAAAAGTGTGCCGTGTTGATCCTGTTTTCTCCATATCCTGGGATGGGTATCCATAGATCCCGGGGGATAGAAAGCATAGCAATGGTTGGTTTAAGCGGGTTGACCGAAATTATGATGTTTGTATCGCTACGACCAACATAACTGCCTGGAGGAGTGTAATCGATACCAAGCACGAGTATATTGGTCCTCAGAGGTGCAATTAAATACCCGATTATCATTAGCATTAGCGGAATCGCCAGTATGAAGAGTAAACCGCAGCCAAAACTGGAACAGCCTGACCTGCGCCGCCGGGTTTTCATCCATCCAGGTGGCTGCATTACCTGGGGAGTTGGAGAAGGAATATTCGGATCAGTATAGATATTGCGCTGGTTTGTTGCGATATGTTGATATTTTCTAGTAGGGTTACTCATAAGGGTATTTACCTCCCCAATAAAGATTGGGAAGCTGCTTGAATCATTGGATCAGGGCTTTCATTGCTTGACGGCTCGATCATCACATCGGGTTGGAGTCCGTTCGATAGAGGCTGATCCAGACCGGGGATCCACCATTGTGCTGCGGTGACGTGCAAGCTCGAGCCATCGGCTAGGTCAAAAACGAGTTGAATGGAATCTTTACCATATGTTTGCGTGCCGATCAGCTCGGCCCGGTTCTTTGCCTGCAGGGATCCAGCGATAATTTCGGCAGCGCTGGCTGTATTCTCGTTCACCAGCACAGCCAGAGGGATATCAACCAGCGCTCCTGGCTTTTCGACGTGGAATGTCTCTACATCCTGATCGCGGTACTGCTGCTGGAGGATCTCTCCCTCACTCAAGAAGAGACGGGCTGTGTCGATACCAGCGGTTAATAGACCCCCATAGTTGTCACGCAGATCCAGGACATACGCTTCTGCACCACGCCCAGCCAGGTCATCGAAAGCAGATTTAACCTCATCGGGCGTGCTGGAGGCGATCACATTCACCTCGACTACACCCAATCTGGGCTGATCTGGATCGATATGCCAGGTGACGGATGGGAGCGGAATCTCTGAACGCTTAATCTTGATCTTCTGCGCCGTAAAGTCTGGTGGCCGGGATATTTCGACCTGAACCCACTCTCCAACCGGGCCACGCAACGCAGCCTGGATGGTTTCCACGAGGGTATCGACTGTTACAATGGTTCCGTCCACGGCAAGCAGCCTGTCACCTTCGATGACACCTGCTTGATCAGCCGGACTCCCTGGGAAGGGAAAGAGCACATGATTTCCATCAGCATCTCGACCTAACCGGACACCGATTCCGCCAAAACTGCCCTGCAAGGTATTGCTTTGAAGCTCGTGCTCAACTGGTTCCACAAAGATCGTGTAAGGGTCGTCATAAGCCTGGAGCATCCCCCGGATCATTCCATATTCCAGGGCAGGCGCTACGGGTAAGGATTTCACGCCGTGGCTTTCCAGGATATTATAAGCCTGGCTAAGGATGGTCATCGCTGCCAGGCCATCACTTGCTAGCGATTTGACAATATACCCGGCGGCAAAACCGATTGTAGCAAAGACAATCAAACCTAGTGTATAAATATAGGCGCGTTTAAAATTCATGATCCACTATTATAGCCCTTACGTCATCAACTGATAAACCTTAAAATTATCCAAATTCTCCCAAAAAGTATTGACACAGGATGTTATTTTTTGTATAGTAATTATGCCGAAAGGGAGATAAGTACTAAACACACTCCCCAGAAGCCAGGGAGCCTCAAGAAATTGGACGGCAAACC
>JBFYSV010000033.1:0-9576 GCA_041301185.1 Anaerolineae bacterium | reverse complement strand
ACATATCGGGCAGGTGTCCAGATCACAGTCGACAATTATTCGTTTTGCATGAGGAAATTCACGATGGGGACGATGACGCGGTCGTTTCTGCATCTTTCAGCCCTTGCTGTTTTTGGAATGGTTGAAGTATATCCCCATAACACTAAGACAGCAAGGGGCTATTTGGCGCCCGCGGCGCGACTCGAACACGCGACCCCTTGCTCCGCAATCGCAGGCTCTGCTCCTCCAGCCTGTCTATAACGTCATTTATGGCGATTCATTGCGATTTGCTCTACACTTTGGCGTATAAGAGAGGTCGTTTTCATCCAATATGATCGATTTCTCCCATAACTCCAGCCGATACGCACTACTTACGCACTACTTTTTTCCTTTGGTATTTCTTTCCTATTACTCGTCAAATCATACGCACTACTTACGCATTACCTGAATTTCCGAAGAAATGATCCATCTTTTTGGCTGCATCCCGTTTTGCTCCTGGCATCAAGTGGCCGTAGATGTCCATGGTTGTTGGTCCAGCCCTAATCCGTAGTTGGTAATTCAAGAGATAATGGTAGACGATACCGCCTGGCAAAGATAAACTTGCCGGGTCCATAACACCATTCCCTCTGGATTACCGGATGAATACACACCCATTCCTTTTTCTCATCCTCCTCTGTCTAATCGCCATGATCTGGCTCCTGCGATTGGCCATGCTTCGGTTTCATACCAAAGCTGCACCCAAACTGAAAACGCCCCGCCCACTCAAACCCAAGACGGCCGATGATTGTCCCTTCTGTAGAGCCGAGAAAGATAGGGGAACTGCCCTCTATCGGCTGAAGACCTCCTCCACCAAGGTGGCTTTGATCCTGGCATTGATAGCAGACGGGGTGGATGTGTCAGCTCTGGAGCGGGTGTTTGGGATCCGAGAAGAGACATTGCGTACCTGGCTGACCCGGGCAGGACTGCAGGCGGACAAGGTGCACCGCCACTTCTTCCACCACTTGATCTTGCTCCACCTCCAGTTGGATGAGCTGTGGATCCAGGTGCGCCAGGGAAGCCAGGTAGTATGGGTATGGGCTGTGGTCGAAGCCAGCAGCAAGCTGGTGCCTGTGCTGAAATTGGGACCACTCAGCATGGATCTGGCTTGCTCGGTCGTCCATGACCTGTGCCAGATGCTACAGCCTGGTTACTTTCCTATCTTCACCCGCGATGGATTGAAGCTTTACTTCTATGCTTTGACCGCTCATTTTGGGTGTTGGCAACTACCCGAAGGTAACCGGAAACCGGTATGGGAGATCGCCTCCGCTTTCCTGTATGCCCAGCTGAAGAAGATCCACCGTCGGCGTCGCTTGGTGAAGGTGGAACGCCGCATGTGGTGCGGAGAGTTGGAATATCTAAAGGACGGACTGCAGGCTTTGGAATGATCTAGCAGCCTGTCGGAGAGGCTGCTAGAAAGATCAACACCGCCTTCATCGAGCGCCTCAACCTCACCCTGAGGCAGGGTGTCTCGTTCTTAGCCCGTCGGACTTGGGGCATGGCTCAATCCACCCCAGGGCTGGAAGTCCTCCTGGAGTGGTGGCAAGCTTATTACCATTACGTCAGATGCCACGCGAGTCTCAGGGTGAAGCTATCTCAGCCCCTGGCGCGCAAAGGTATGCAGACTCCCAGACGAACACCCGCCATGGCAGCCGGGTTCACTCCACACCGTTGGACAGTGTTCGAATTGCTCTCTTTCCCATTGCCTTGAATGAGAGTGGAAAAGAGAGTCAATCCGGCATGTATACCCGAAAGAAAGAAGCCCGACCGGGTTGATATAACCGGTTGGACGGCAAAATCACTCTATTATTGCCCCTTTTGGGCGTCCAAAGGGGGTAGCGAATTATCCACCATTGAGAAGGCCAATACCCATCTGAAAGATGGGCAACCAGCAAGAGTAGTCATCTGTCGACTAAGTCGGTTTACAAATTCTATCTATTATGCTATAATGTAAACCTAAAGAATAAAAGGAGGCGGCGATGACCATCGGTCAGCGCATCAAACAGGCGCGCAAGGCGAACAACATGAGCTTGCGAAACCTGGCGGAAAAGGCAGAGATCAGCGCTATGGCGATCTCGAAATACGAGCGAGACCTGGATACGCCCAGCTCGGGCGTTTTGCTGCGCCTGGCCCAGGCGCTGGGCGTTTCGATTGACTTCTTGTTCCGTCCCCAAACGATATCAGTCCAGCTACAGGCGTATCGCAAACATGCTGCATTGGGTGTGAAAGAGCAAGAGGCGATCCAGATGCGGATTCAGGAGTGGCTGGAACGATACCTGGAAGTCGAAAGCTTTTTCCCGGACGAAGGAAGAACGGTTTCCCTGCCAGTTATTGCAATACGCTCAATAATTCAAGTAGAAGACGTTGCTTTAGAACTGCGTGAAAATTGGGATCTGGGACTCGATCCAATCGAAAATCTAACTCAATTGCTCGAAGATCAAGGGATCAAGGTTGGATTGGTCCCTGGGTTTGAGCATTTCGATGCCAGCACCTTCATTGCGGACGGTATCCCAGTAATTGTTTCAAAGGCTGAGCTCCCCGGTGACCGGCAGCGTTTCAACCTGGGGCACGAATTAGGGCACCTGATCCTGGATGTGGAAAAAGGGCTTGATCCTGAAACTGTCTGCCACCGGTTTGTCGGGGCTTTTCTTGTCCCGGCGCAGGCAGTCCTTTTCGAGCTGGGTTCCAGGCGCACCACGCTGGACATGAATGAGCTGTATTTGCTTAAGCATAAGTACGGCCTGAGCATGCAAGCCTGGATCTTCCGAGCAACGGACATGGGAATTATCTCGGATAACGCGGCTGCACGTCTTTTTCAACGGTTTCGAGCAAATGGCTGGCACCGGCTTGAACCAGGTGAAGCGCTACCTACAGAAAGACCCCTGCGTATGGAGCGTCTGATCTACCGCGCCTTGGCGGAGGATCTGATTTCGCGGTCCAGAGCGCAAGAGCTGCTTGGCGAGCCTTTACAACTGCATTGGGTAACGGAGGCTGTGCAACAGGATGACGTTGCAGTCGGTTCTGGTTACTGACACGAATATCTGGATCGATCTCGAAAACGGCGGCATCCTCATCGAGGTTTTCCAACTTCCTTATCGGTTTTTGATCCCAGACTTTGCGATTCCGGAGCTCATCCGTCCAAGATGGGAAACTCTGGAAGTATTAGGACTTAAAGTGCACGAACTGCCTGCCGAGCAGGTGGTTGAACTGGTCCAATTGCGTCAGGCCAATAGAAGCCTATCAATTATCGATCTGGCAGCATTTTTGCTGGCCAAAATGTTGGACGCAACCCTCCTGACTGGAGATTGGCACCTCAACGAGTTAGCCAATGCCAGCGGTCTTTCAGTGCATGGTGCGCACTGGTTATTGGATGAGATGGTGCATTTCAAGGCCCTTACGCCAGGGCAAGCCGCTACAGCCCTCAAGCGGATGCTGGAGCTAGGCGCAAGATTACCCGCCGAGGAATGTAGCAACCGATTATCAAAGTGGTCGAAATGACCAAAGGAGGTGATGAAGATGAACAAAGCCAAAGCTACAACCTATAAGCCGGGCCAGAAAGCCCACGTATTTTGGCAATATGGTGTTGTTGGCCCAAAGGGCGGCAAAACAGGAACCGAGGTAACGGTAACGAAAGGTGAGACGTTGCCGCCTACCCCGAAACCTGGCCAGGGCTTCGTACTGGTAGACAAAACCAAGCACAAGAGTGACGATTAGTTACTAACGAGGGCAAAATCAAGCTACTCCTGCGAATAATAAGCTGGGGTAGTTTGATCTTATGCCTGGTTGACTGACAAAATTAACAAAAGAGAGGCTTGCCGAGTAAGCCAAATTGTGGCAAAGTAGGGAAAAGCCCTGTTTCTGCACAAGGTTTGGCTGACCGATCGTCAATTTGGTCCCGTTCACCTAGCCCTGATCCTTTCCCTGCTTTTGCTTCGAAACGCCAGGCTGCCAGACCAGTTGTAGCTCTCTACGAACTCCAGTTGGAGGTTATATAATATTTGTCAGTCAATTAGCTTTCTCCTTCTCGTGCAAAGATTTACAGTAATGAATCCCCAGGTCATTTGCCAGAATAGGGGTAAGATTTGATTGTTCCAAACCACCAAACGGAGTTGACCGATGAAGCGTTGGCTTTATGAAACCCTGCATCCGGAAATTTATCATGGCCATGATCGCCGCCCACCGTACTTTGAGGGCTGGTACTATCGCCTGATCAATGCAGCCGAGGATCAGCGTTACGCCATCATCCCTGGCGTCTTTCTTGGTGCAGACGGGCACGCCTTCATCCAGGTTCTGGAGGGGCATACCCGGCGCACAGCGTATCACACTTTCCCTTTGAAACAGTTCCAGGCAGACCGTCAGCATTTTGAAGTGCGCGTGGGTGAGAACATTTTTACCCGCGAGAGTCTATCCCTGGCGCTCGACCGGCCTGAGCCGTTGGGACAGATCCGCGGAGAGCTGCGTTTGCAGGGCGGGCAGCCCTGGCCGGTGCGCTGGTCTGCGCCAGGGATCATGGGCTGGTATGCCTGGCTACCCTGGATGGAATGTTACCACGGGGTATTGAGCTTCGATCACAGCATCTCCGGCACGCTGGAAGTGGAAGGCCAGGGGCATATTTTTGACGGCGGGCGCGGCTATATCGAAAAAGACTGGGGCAAAGCTTTCCCGGCTGGCTATATCTGGTTCCAGAGCAACCATTTTGATGCCCCCCGCATCTGCCTAACCGCATCCATTGCCATGATTCCCGGGCTGGGATCGGCCTTCCGCGGTTTCATCATTGGGCTGTGGTTGGATGGCCTTCTGTACCGTTTTGCGACCTACACCGGCGCCCGTACAGAAAGCCTGATGCTGCAAGATGAACGGGTGGACTGGGTGGTGAGCGATCGGCGCCTACGCCTGGAAATGCAAGCCGTGCAGGCAGGCGGTGGGCTGATTTATGGCCCCACGCAGCATAACATGGGCCGCCGCGTGGATGAAACACTGGATGCCTCTCTGCGGGTGCGCCTGAGTGAACGCGGCGGACGCGTGCTCTTTGAAGGCCACGGACGCCACGCCGGTCTGGAGATCAACGGGGATCTCCAGCGCTTGATGGCTGCCCGGTGAGCTGCTTGGCACTCCGCTGCCGCGTGCCCGTTCACGCGGCGGAATGCGTGAATTTAGGCCAAACCATCAGTTGGCAAGAATAATTTTACTAATTCGTTATCTAACCGGCGGTACACTGCGCATGCGAATCTCTGGTATATCCGCAGATCGGCGGGTCACCAGGCGAGCCCCTTCTTTTATCACACCTTCCAACGCCCCGCGTAATGAAAAACTGTTGATCAACAGGCCGGTCTTGCCATCTGTGGCAGACGAAGCAGCCCAGACGGCCTTACGGGCGGGGTAATCAGGCTTGCGGCCAAGCATCCGCACCACAGCCGGAAAGATCTTGAGCCGGTGTTCGTGGCCTTCGACCACATCGATCTGGGTCAGCATATCGGTGATGACTAACCCCGGGCTGAAATTGAAGATGCCGACCCTGCTGTCGGCGTACTCCTGCGCCAGCGATTTGGTGAAGGAAAGCACCCATGCTTTGGAGGCCCCGTAGGCGTTCTGATAGGGCGCCGGGCCTTTATAGCCCCTTCCCACCATGTTGAGCAATTTGCCTGAGCGCTGGGGCAGGAAGAGCTGCAAGGCAGCGCGCGAACCGTAATAGACCCCCATGATATTGGTTTGTACGACCCGGGTAAAATCCTCCGCGGAATAGCTCATCGTCGGGCCATAGGCTGTCTCCAGCCCGGCGTTGTTGAACCAAATATCTACCTTGCCAAAGTTCTGCATGGCAAAATTTGCCAGCGCCAGTACCTGCTCCTGTTGCGATACATCACAGGCCAGGCCAACCGCCTTGCTGCCCGCCTCCCATAGATGATTCACTGCCTTATCCACGGCAGCCTGCGAGCGGGAGGAAACCACCAGCTCTGCCCCTTCGCGGGCATACGCTTCTGCAATCCCCAGCCCGATCCCGCGTGTGCTGCCTGTAATTACCGCTACTTTACCGTCCAATGTACCCATATCTTATCCTATCTGATATAATTCATATGTATATATTATTCACTATCGTTAACTATAATCCCGTTGCATTGGCTTGTCAATGCAAGGAACATGGTGGAATAAGTAGATATGGAAACAGAAGAGTTTTCACGCAGCCTGCTCGACGGAATTGCGCTTTTGATGCGGGTCTCGCTCCAAGACTTAATGGGCTACATTCACCGCAAGGGCATCTCAATGGCTCAGATCAATGTGCTGTATCAGTTGCACTATCGTGGACCATGCGAAGTGCTGGCCTTCACCCATGCGCTTTCCCTTTCACCGGCGGGCGCCAGCCAGTTGATAGAGCGGATGGTGCGGCAGGGCTGGGTGGAGCGCCTGGACGATCCTGCCGACCGGCGGGTGCGGCGCGTTTATCTGACCGAGCCCGGCCGGCAACTGGTTGCCGAAAGCATAGCGGTGCGCAACGAATGGATCCAACGTTTCGGCACCAGGCTGACCGGCGAGGAAAAGCAGCAGGTTGCCCAAGTGTTCCAATTGCTGGTAGAAAAAATTGAGGAATAACGGGAAAGCCACATTATCCTTGCTGTACTGAAAAATAAGTCGTTTACCAGGATTCCAACCGCGCGCCAATCCAAATTCGACAAAGACCCTCTTGTAATTCCAGAATAAATGCCGTAAAAATCTTGTACGATATAATCTATGGCGATATAAACAAAAATCATAAAACCAAACCGCGAAAGAAAAAGTAAAAGAAAGAAACCTTGATGAAAACAGACGACAAAACCTTTCAACCGGAGAAACCTGGTATTGTACCCACAATCTTCCGAATCTTGCTGGGTGCATTCCTGATCTTTGCCGGAGTAAATCATCTCACCGTTGCGCGCGTGGAATTCCTGGCCCAGGTTCCGCCGTGGGTGCCGCTGGATGGCGACTTGGTGGTGGTCTTATCCGGCATTGCGGAAATCGCGCTGGGGCTTGGCCTGGTATTGCTGTCCAGGCAGCGCGTGCTGGTGGGCCTGGCTACGGCAGCGTTCTTTGTGCTCATCTTCCCCGGCAATATCTCGCAGTACGTCAACCGGATTGATGCCTTTGGGCTCAATACCGACCAGGCGCGTTTCATTCGTCTGTTTTTCCAGCCGCTGCTGGTGATCTGGGCTTTATGGGCCACGGGTGCCTGGAGTGCGCTACGCGCCGCAAAATTCAACCTCCGGACGATCTTATCAACGGCCATTGGCCGCTAACGAATACCCCATTTTCACAAAAGGAGCCGCTATGTCACGTGTATCTCTCAGCCAACCCGCCCCAAATTTTAGCCTGCCCAATTTCTCAGGCAAGGTCTTCTCCCTGGCTGATCTGCGCGGCTAGAAAAACGTGCTGCTGGTTTTCAACCACACCTTTGTCTGACCATTCTGCCAAAAGCATATGGCGCAGTTGCGCCAGGACTATGACCAGTTTGTATCTTGCGACGTTGCTGTCGTAGTGGTCGGCCCCGAAGATTCCAAAGGATTTACGGCTTACTGGCAGAAAGAATCCCTGCCCTTTATTGGCCTGTCCGACCCTAAAGCCAGCGTGCTCAAGCTCTACGGGCAAGAAGTCAACCTGTTCAAGCTTGGCCGCATGCCCGCCCAGGTGTTGATTGATAAGGCCGGCGTGGCGCGTTTTGTCCATTATGGGCACAGCATGAGCGATATTCCCAGCAACCAGGAAATCCTGGCTATGGCAGATGAGATAAACAAAAAGTAGGAAAAGATTCCATGAAGACCACTTGCATTTTGCAAAACATTGTCCGAATTGTCGGAACAATCCAATTGATTTCAGGGATCGTTGTTTGGACGGGGAACGGCGAAGCGCTTGTCATTGGCCATATTGTGCTTGGCTCTATCCTGACGCTGGCCCTGTTTGCGCTGGCCTACTAGGCGTATTGCGCGAAAGTTTCACTCAAGCTGGTGCTTGTCGGTCCAGCCCTAATCTGTAGTTGGTAATTCAGGAGGAAATAGTGGACGATATTGCCTGGCAAAGATAAACTTGTCAGGTCTATACCACCCTTCCCTCTGGATTACCGGATGAATACACACCCATTCCTTTTTCCCATCCTCCTCTGTCTACTCGCCATGGTCTGGCTCCTGCAATTGGCCATGCTTCGGTTTCATACCAAAGCTGCACCCAAACCAAAAACAACTCACCGCTCAAACCCAAGACGGCCGATGATTGTCCCTTCTGCAAAGCAGAGAAAGATAAAGGCGATGATCCTCAACCAAAGCAGGCACTCAAGCCCTGGAGGGAAGTGAAAAGCCCCCGCGGACGAAAGAAAACCCTCTCCACCTAGGTCACACTTGTCCAAATCCGACCTGCATTTACTATGGCATCGTGGACGAACGTATCCACGCCCTGGTCGGGTACGGTCAGCTTGGCAAGACGGATAGGATCCAGGATTTGCGCTGTCAGGCCTTATGCCTAGTTGAAGAAGGTCCACCGTAGCCGTCGATTGGTGAAGGTGGAACGCCGCATGTTGTGCGGAGAGTTGGAATATCTGAAGGATGGATTGCAGGCTTTGGGATTTTCTGGAAAGATCAACACCGCCTTCATCGAGCGCCTCAACCTCACCCTGAGGCAGGGTGTCTCGTTCTTAGCCCGTCGGACTTGGGGCATGGCTCAATCCACACCACAGCCGGAAGTCTCCCTGGAGTGGTGGCGAGCTTATTACCATTACGTCAGATACCACGAGGGTCTCAGGGTGATGCTGTCCCAGCCCCCGGCGCGCATAGGCCAGCAGACTCCCAGACGATATCGCAGACGAACACCCGCCATGGCAGCCGGGTTCACTCCACACCGGTGGACGGTGTTGGAATTGCTTTCTTTTCCACTCCCTTGAATGAGAGTGGAAAAGAGATTCGATCCGGCGTGAAAACCCGAAACAAAGAAGCCCGACCGGGTTGATATAACCGGTTGGACGGCAAAACCACTCAATTTTTACCCCTTTTGGGCATCCAGAGGGGGGAGCGAATGATCCACCATTGAGAAGGCCAGTACCCGTTTATGGCACCAGAGATGATCGGATAAGGATGTGTGTCTAATCCATGCCGGTAAAAAAAGCATCATTGACCACATGCATAAAAATAAGTGATCATTTCACCTACTCTTGCCAATATTTCCATTTCGTCCACTCAGTAATAGACTCTGATGGATTTCTCATACCTTCCCCCCAATATATACTTTCTCTCCGATAATTCCATCTTATCTGCCTTACTTACGCCGTACTTTTACCATTTGATCTTAAAACCAAACTCCCACACCGCCAGATGTGGGAGCTGCTCTTTTGTTGCCGCCTTTCTGTCTTAGTGTTATGGGGATATACTTCGGCCATTCCAAAAACAGCAAGGGCTGAAAGATGCAGACACGACCGCGTCATCGTCCCGATCGTGAATTTCCTCATGCAAAACGAATAATTGTCGACTGTGATCTGGACACCTGCCCGATATGTAAAAACGCCTTAAAAGCGCGCCTTCCCTGGCATATGCGGAAAACCATCCAAAC
>JBFYSV010000032.1:0-3901 GCA_041301185.1 Anaerolineae bacterium | reverse complement strand
CTGGGGTGGCCGGTCCCCATGCTGACCATGTCACTGCTGCTGGTCATACCGGTTTCTCTCCTGGGGTATGGCGTAGCGCGCTACAGCGCGGCGACAGCCGGGCGTACCGTGCAGCACGACTTTGTATATAACCTGGTCTTGCTGGCCCTGGTCACCCTTATTTACCTTCTGGCGAGCCTGTTCCTGGTAAGGGTTTTTGGCGCGCCGGGCGTCACTATCGTCTTCGTGCCGGTGCTGGCGGTGCTCACCCATTTTTTAATGTCCCCGGCTTACGGGCTGCTGGACAGGCTGTTTTATCGCAGCGAGATGCGCCAGCTACGATACAACCTGCGGCAGTTGATCCGGCTGGCGGGGGAGGGAGAGGCGCTGGATGAGAGCCTGGCAGGTGCTCTGGACGCGCTGTGCTCATCAGTCTCGGCGACCTACGGTCTGGTGCTGAACTACGAAGGCGAAACCGTGTGCCTGGTCGCCGCTTACCGCTGGAAAGGCGAGACGGTGACACTGCCATCTCCGCATCTCGCGGCTGACGATTTCGTCCACCTTGAGCCAGGCCAGCTCCCCGCCCCGCTGGATGAAGCCGCACTGCTGGTGCCGCTCTACGGCGAATCGAGCCAGCTTGGCGCCCTGCTGCTCGGTCGCCCGACCAACGGTATTCGCTACCGAGATGACGAGGTAGAAAGAATTATGAGCATGGCTGATCGCATCTCCGATGCGATTCATTTTGCACAACGCCAGAGTCTCTACATCCACCAAATCGCCCAGCTCGCCCAGGCGCAGCAACCGGTCAGCCCGGCAGAGCACCAGGACCTGGTCTCGGTGGAAGGGGTGGAATTGGCTCTGCGCAATCTGTATGATTATTCTTACTTAGGAGATACGCCGCTGGGGGAATTAAGTTTGGTGCGCAGCCGCCTGGCTCAAGGGCAGGCAACAACACTCGATAGGGGGAAAGCAGTCCACGAAGTCTTACTGGAGGCCATCAACAAGCTGCGCCCGGAGACGCCAATCTCGCGCGACCCGCCGCCGCGCGAATGGTATCCTTACCTGATCTTGCGAGACGCTTACCAGGAAGAGAAATCCAACCGAGATATCATGCTCAAGCTATACATCTCGGAGGGCACCTTCAACCGTACCCGCCGCGCGGCAGTCCGCTCGGTGGCGCGCACCCTGGGGGAAATGGAAGAGACACTGGTATGAGGACTAATTGGCAACCGGTAACCTTCTATCAGTCATCAAGTCCATACCCGCTCTCTACCAGCTTCTTCAACCGCTGAATAAACCGCGCAGCCGGAGCGCCATCGACCAGATCATGATCAAAGCTGACGGTAACGCTCAGGTACTTGCGCACTTCCACACGGTGATCCACCACGCCCGGTTTTTCACCGATCCCGCCCAGGGTTAGCTGGAGGGTATGGTTGGGCACCGGGATGCCCCACCCGCTGCCTATCCCAAACATTCCGATGGATGTGACCAGCACCGTGCCATAATAATCCTTAATCAGCTGCGGATTCTTAAAAAGAACCTGAAGGAAAAATCGCCGGATAAACCCGGGCAGCCGCACAAACCATTCGATGAACTTCGATTCCTGGCTGCTTGTGTGCTCGGCCTGGAATGCCCGGATTTCCTCGTGAATCTCTCGTATGCTCTTGTGGTTAACCTTCCGGATGATATGCGGCCGGATGGTCTTCTTTCCATCCACTTCGACCTCGAATAGCATGTTCACGTCCACCTCATCAAAAAGGTATAGCTGGCTGCGCCAGTTTCGATAGGCATGCATCTGCTTGTCCTGGTCGATCGCTTTTCCCAGGCAAGCCAGGAAGAACGCCGAGAAGGATAACGCTTCGCCGGTTTCAGCCTTGTGCTGGCGAAGCGTCTGGCGTGCCCGCGTGATGTCGAACTCAACCAACCCATGCACGGTATGCTTCTGGAGTCCCATCCGCCCGCCGTCAACCATCAGAAGCCGGTTGCGAGGGTAGGGTAGAACCGAATAATGATCACGTATTGTTTTCATGGTCTCTGCTCACTCTCACCAGCCCCGCCTTCCCCAAGATATCGCTGGACGATTCTGACCGCGTTGCCAATGCCGTCCTCAGCCCGAATGGCCTCGCCGCAGGACCGGGACTTTTCTCTCATCTCGGGATCGGTAACTGCAATTCCAATCGCCCGGGCAAGACGGTCAACCGTCAGCTTCTTTTGCGGGATTGGATCGGGTCCAAGCCCTAATGCTTTGACTCGGGCTCCCCAAAAGTGCTGGTCGAAGGCAAATGGGACAACCACTGCTGGCACACCTGCCCGCAGCCCTTCTGCAGTGGTTCCCGCACCGCCATGATGCACCACCGCCGACATGCGCGGAAACAGCCAGTCGTGCGGCGCTGAGTCCAGCACGTATATATTATGCGGCACCGGCTCAGCGCGCAATCCACCCCAACCGGTGAGCAGCAAACCACGCTGACCGCTTTCCATTAAAGCCTCCAGGACAAGCCCGGCTAACACTCCTGGTTGGCGTCCGGCCATGCTGCCAAACCCCACATAAACGGGTGGATCGCCCGCGCCCAGGAAAGCCTCCAGCTCGGGCGTAGGCTGCCATTCCGTGCCGGTATCCGGAAACCAGTACCCGGTAATGTGCACGCTGCCGGGCCAATCTGGGGGATGCGGAATTATCTTAGAGCTATATGCGCCCAAAAGTGGCGTAGAGCTTAGAATATGATGGAAACTGGATGCGGTATAAGGTGGCAGGTTAAAGCGCTGGCGAAAGCTGTTAGCGTAGGGGCGGTACCACTGCCAGATCACCTGCAGCATGGCTACGCCGGAGAGATGGTTGTGCAGCCCGCCCAGGTTCCTCTGTACCGGCCATCCGGCTGCGGGGAAGGCGCGGGTGGGCAACAGGGGAGTCGGTTCGATGTTGATCAGCGGGATTCCCAAGACCTCGGCAATAGTCCGGGTGAATGGAGCGAATACAGCCAGAGATATTAGCGCATCGCTCTCCCGGCATGCTTCCAGGGCATCTTCAGCCATTTGCATAGCAACTGGGCCAAGCATCGTTCTCATCGCCCGGATTTGCCTGACGGGATTGCCGCTACCGTCCTGCATGAGATTGCGCCCCGTATCGCCCGCCATGATTTGCTGAACATCCCCTCGCAGCGGGTGAAAGCGCAAATTGTAACCTTGAACGAAACCGGCAAAGTTCTCGGGGGCAGCCAGCAGGGTACTAAAGCCTGCCTGCTGAAGTCCCTTGCCCAGCACGGTGCACGGTTGAATGTCGCCTCTCGAACCTGCTGCAAAAATTGTGATGCGCATGCAAGCTACCTTTCGATGCCAAGCTCCGGATTGATTATAACTGGTCGCCCCGACAACGTTCTACCTATCCAGGGTTGCTATACAGTGAGAGATGGTGTGGTAACATCTGCCTTGTGATACCCGAAGCTTACTGACAAGGAGTAAAAAATCATGGCGCTGCTGAACGTTAATTTCTTTTCCAAAGCTCTTGGCATGTGCACATCCATGAATGTCATCTTGCCTGAAAAGGAAATGGAGACCGGGGCCTTCCACGAAGGAGGTTTCAAAATCGACCCCGAGATGATCGACCCTCACCAGGCTAAAGTGGACGTATGGGACGGTGAATCACCGCTGTCTGTCCTGTACCTGCTGCACGGCGCTTCGGATGACCATACGATCTGGTGCCGGCGGACATCTATCGAACGGTATGTGACCGGCAAAAAACTGGCTGTGATCATGCCAGCCGTGGCGATCAGCTTCTATTCTGACGAGGCCAACGGGTACCCATACTGGCAGTTCATCAGCGAAGAGCTGCCGCAGGTCGTCAAGGCGTTCTTCAAGATCTCCGACAAAAGGGAAGACACTTATGTCGCCGGGCTGTCGATGGGCAGCTTTGGAGCCGCCAAAC
>JBFYSV010000031.1:0-65418 GCA_041301185.1 Anaerolineae bacterium | reverse complement strand
TTTTGGCGGGCGAAGCCGCCAAAACACCCCCATAAACCCACCAACTGAGTAAGTCCTATATCGAATAGGGCTTTATAATAGGAATTCTAACCGAATTCGCTTTGACAAGGACGGCGAGATATCTTAAAATCAAGTGCTGTCTGAAAATATTTTCTCCAGGAAAGGCTAGAAATGAAAGAATATACCACCGAGTTTATTCGCAATATTGCGCTCGCTTCTCATAGCAGCTCTGGAAAAACCATGTTGACCGAAGCATTTTTGCATTTCACCGGGGCGACGACGCGCCTGGGCAGAATTGAGGACGGGTCGACGGTAACAGATTTCGAGGATGAGGAGCACCGGCGAGGCATCTCCCTCTCCACTGCACTGGCACCAGTCGAGTATAAGGATCATAAGATAAATTTGCTGGATACACCCGGGTACACTGATTTTGTTGGAGAAGTGATCTCCGCGTTAAGAGTTGCTGATGGTGTTCTGGTATTGATCGATTCCGTTGCGGGAGCCGAAGTTGGAACCGAAATCGCATTAAATTATTGTGACCAATTTAAATTGCCTCGGTTTATTATTATCAATAAAATGAACCGGGATAACGCTAACTTTCGCAAAGCCCTCGAATCTGCTCAGGAGGTATCCAATGTGCGGCTGATTCCTGTTCAGCTCCCGTGGGGAGAAAAACAGGAGTTCAAAGGTGTAATCGACCTTCTCAGCTTAAAAGCATACCCAGGAGATGGGAAATCCGCGACCGACATTCCTGCAGAGTATGCCGATGATGTTGAGACAGCACGCATGGAGTTGATCGAAGCTGCTGCGGAGAGTGAAGATGCCCTGCTGGAGAAATACCTTGAAGGCGAGGCGCTGAGCGAGGAGGAAATCAAGCGAGGGTTGAGGGAGGTAATCCTTTCTGGTTCGTACGCACCCGTTTTCGTGGCCGCGGGCTCGGCGGAGATCGGAATTGCTCCGTTACTGGATGCGATGATTGAGTTGTTCCCATCCCCCACTCAAATCGCTCCTATGATGGCTAGTGGGAAAGGGGGCGAGGAAAAGCTCACGCCAAACGATGTAAACCCTCTGGCTGCCTATGTATGGAAAACGACAGCTGATCCCTTTGTGGGTAAGATCACCTACTTCCGTGTCTATTCTGGCATGATCACCTCGGACTCCAGAGTCTGGAATCAAAATAAAGGCGCCGAAGAGCGCCTGGGGTCACTTCACCTGATGCGGGGTAAGGAGCAACTTGGGGTAAAAGTCGTCCATTCTGGGGATATTGGCACAGTACCCAAGCTAAACGTAACCTCCACTGGCGATACACTTTGTGACAAAGGCCATCCGCTGGTTTTATCTGTGCCTGAATATCCAAGCGCCTTGTTCCAGGTGTCGGTCTCACCGAAGACGCAGGCAGACTCTGCCAAGCTAAGCCCAACTCTCACAAGACTGTGCGAGGAGGACCCTACCCTTACCTGGCACCAGATCGCCAGCACCAACCAGACTATTCTGCAGGGCATGGGCGACCAGCATATCGATGTGGCAATCCGTAAGGCAGAGGCGAAATTTCAGACTGCTTTATCTACTGAAATGCCCAAAGTCCCCTACCAGGAAACGATTACCAAGCAGGGACAGGCGATGTACCGCCACAAAAAGCAAACCGGCGGTGCAGGACAGTTTGGTGAAGTCCATATGCGGGTTGAGCCTTTGCCGGATGAAGATTATGCATTTTCCAATGATGTTTTTGGTGGTGCGGTTTCTTCGAGCTATATGCCCGCCATAGAAAAAGGTATCAAGGGCGTGATGAAAGAGGGAGCGATTGCAGGGTACCCGATCAAAAATGTGAAAGTATCCGTTTATGACGGCAAAGAACACGCTGTCGATTCGAAACCGGTGGCGTTTGAGATTGCCAGCCGGGAGGCATTCAAACTGGCTGTCAAAGATGCCGCGCCAGTGCTCCTGGAGCCGATTATGAATGTTCGGATTGTGGTACCAGAAGCCAACATGGGTGAGGTATTGGGCGACCTGAACACGCGCCGAGCGCGTGTTCAGGGTATGGATACAGAAAAAGGCCACTCGATCGTCACTGCACAAGTGCCTCTGGCGGAAATGCTGCGCTATACGACCGATCTGCGTTCCATCACAGGCGGACGAGGAGTGTTCACGATGGAGGCTTCACATTACGAAGTCGTCCCGGCGCATCTGGCGCAGGAGATTATTAATGCCCGGCAAAAAGAGCTCCAGGCAGCAAAAGAAGAATAATCCAAAGGGCGGGAGGCAAACTCCCGCCTTTTTATTTCTGGATTGAATCTGCCAGGTGTAACCTGATAAAGGTCACCGGCGCCAGGCCGCTCACCCAGAATCCGACCAGAGCATAGCGGAGATACCGCAATAACAGCGGGAAGCCACCTTCTCCATCGGGTAAGAGTTCACCCAGACCAAACCAAAATACCAGTACCCCTAAAAGACCAACGAGATAACGCATTACTAACTGCCACCCGGAACCCTGGACACGAAAGCCACCTCTTGAATTAATCCACATGCCCCCGGTTGCAAGGCCAAAGAAGATAGCCGCATTGGAGACGATACCGCTAAGTGCAAGTGGGTTTATGGGTTCATCGTCAGGAAATGCCCTGGCAGCGTTTTCAATCCATTCCGTGGGCACGCTCCAATCACCCAATGCCTGGCGGGCGAGCCAGGCGATCAGGATGATCAAAAGTGATGCGATTAAGGCCGCGCTGATTTGTCCTGCAAGGTTTTTTTGTCTCAACCATGACAGTACTGGCGGCTCTATTTTTATTAAGATCCATAATAATAGAATCCCGATTAACCAGCCAACCAGCACATCCTGAGGAAAATGCACCCCAAGGTACATCCTGGAGAGGCCAATCAGTATGAACAGCACACCTGCCAACAATCCCAACCAGCGCTTGCCTATACTCGCGGCCAGGCTACCCCATACCACTACGGCGCTTTGGGAGTGCCCCGAAGGGATTCCAAATGACGACTCACCAGCCAGGGCGATGACCCGCGGATCGTACCAGTAGGGTCTTGGCCCGTGAAAGATCAGCTTCAATATCGAGTTCACCCCAGCGGTCAAAGCTAAATAAATACCCAGCCTCAACCCGATTTGCGTGTTGATACACCAATAGATTGCCGGAGCAATTAGTAGAAAGAATTGTTCCGAGCCGAGAAACGAGAAGAACATCATGGGTCCGGCTAACCACTCACCAAGACTCTGGATGACCAGAACAATTTGGATCCCATTATCAAGCCAATCTGGTGGCATTGCGTGCTCCTTTCTTACGTCGGGATTATATCTTTGGGTGTGGGCAGGCGATAGAACAGGTAATACCCGTTAGCCAGGAGTGAAATTATGATTAAACCAATGCTGATTGGGAAAAGGATATCTGGATTGATGGCGTATAAATAGCCTGCCACGAATGGAACCAGGATATTGGCAGAGGATGCGATTGTCTCACTCACCCCATATGCGAGTCCTAATTTGGCAGGAGGCACCAGGGTTTGAACTTGAGCCATTGCCAATGAGCGCGCGGTGCGGTACCCGCCAACAAACAGATATGCCAGTGAGTACCAGAACATCCCGCTCTGTCTCCAGAGAAGCATTGCGAAGATAGCCACAGCAACCTGTCCGAGCAAATATCCCAGCCTGTGTTCCAGGTTGCCTAAGATCAGGTTGGACAGGACAATACCCAAAGAGCTGATCGAATATAGCTGCCCAATTGCCACCAGGCTGAGATCGCGCTGGTTTTGAAGATAGTTGGGTGCCAGAGGTTGAGCCAGGTACATCGCGAACATTGCGACGAAAACCAACGACATAAATTGCAGGTAATGCCGATTGCCAATCAGCTTATCACTGAGCTGGAGACTGCTGCGAGCCTCGATCGGCTGCGGGCGGATTAGCAGGATCAGGGCGGTAGAGATGACGAATATTATTGCGGCGAACATGAAAATGGTCCTGAAGCCATACGTCTCGCCGATCCAGCCACCCAATAAGGGTCCAAGAATTGCGCCGATGTTGTAGGAGGCTGAGATCATCGTCAATACTCTACCTACCCTTAATCGACCGCGTATAGCGGTTAAGTAGCTGTTCATTGGGGAGACTACGAAACTGGTCGCTCCATATAAGAACATTCCGACGATAAAGGTCGGGAGTGTGGTTGCCAGCGCCATCAACCAGGTTGCAAGAAGTCCAAAAATCCAGGCTGCCCACATCAGGGGTCGCTGGCCGATTCGATCTGAAAGATAACCTGCCGGGATATGGGCCAGGGTTTGAGCCAAACCATATCCACCGAGAATCGCACCAATTTTTATGGGATCAGCGCCCAATTGTTGCAGGTAGAGCGGTTGAAATGAAAAGAAAGCCCCTTCTCCAAGCCCCCACACGAGCAAGGAACAAGCAATCAGGATCAGATCGCGGCTCATTGCCGGCTAACCAACTGTATCCATTTCTCTTGGCAAGCCTGTGAGGCATTGGCTGCCGGTTTGTGTAATTACGATATTATCTTCAATACGTACGCCATTACGATCCGGTAGATATATTCCGGGCTCGACTGTAAACGTCATCCCGGGTTTGAGCGGTAGACTGTTTCCGGAGCGAATATATGGCTCTTCATGCCCTTCCATACCAATCCCGTGACCGGTACGGTGGGTGAAATACGGGCCATAGCCAGCATCGCCAATTACCTGGCGTGCAGCAGCATCGATTTGCTCTGCCGGGATACCTGGCCCGGCAATCGCCCTGCCGGCAGCATTTGCCTGTGCGACAATCCTGAAGATTCGCTGCATCTCTTTATCAACTTCTACAACCGCAAATGTGCGGGTGATATCGGAAATGTAGCCATCGGATGTGGCACCCCAGTCAATCACCAGGCAATCACCGGGATGCAGGGCGCGGTTTGTGGGAGTGGCATGTGGGTTGGCGCTATTAGGACCAGACGAGACGATGGGAGAGAAAGGCATCTCCGGATCTGAGCCGCCTCGCAGGAGTTGTAAGGTCAGCTCAGCGGCAATCTCTTTTTCGGTGACCCCTACTTTGATCAAGGGCAGTGTTTCGATCAAAGCTTGCTCAGCGATCTGTACCGCTTTTCGTATAGATGCGAGCTCTGTCTCGTCCTTGTGCATTCGCAGGTTGGCAAAGACCTCTTCTGCAGAGATGAAGTAGGTTTTGGGTGTTGCCTCTTCTGCCAGGCGTAGTTCAAGCAGACGCAGACGGCGTGGCTCCACCCCAACTCGTGCGCCGGGTTCCAACCTGGCGGCTTTGAAGCCTTGATGGAACACTGCTGCCCAGCTTGATGGATCCTCCCCAAACGTAAAAGCCTGAACCGGAAAAGGCAAGTGGGAGACTTTAGCTGCTTCCAATTCCGGTAAAACCAGGACTAGAGGCGTATGGGGCATAAACAGAGCTACCACGGGTCTTTCCATCAAATGGAAGTTTAATCCTGTCAGGTATGCCAGGCTGGGACCGGGATTGAGAAGCATAGCAGAATAGCCACTGGTCTGTAAGATGACCGCCAATTTTGATTGGCGTGACTGGTACGCAGAGGTTTGGGGATTTGTCATCGATACTCCATTGGGTGATTTGGATAATGAAATTATAGTCTTTTCCCCGGATTGGAGGAAGCCTTGTGAATCTATGAATGTAGCGGCTGTGTTAGAATCAAAAAATCAGGCTGGGTTGTAGATTATTTCAGGATTGATATTGATGTCGGTATATGAATTGCCGCTGTTCCCGCTCAATACAGTTTTATTTCCAGGCATGCCCTTACAGCTGCACATCTTCGAAGATCGATATAAGAAGATGATCAACCTGTGCCTGGAGCGCAGCATTCCCTTCGGGGTGGTGCTCATAGATCGAGGCAGCGAAGCCTATGGGCCTCTGGCAGAACCAAAGGATATCGGTTGCACTGCCCAAATTATTGAGACGCAGCCGCTCACAGATGGACGGATGAATATCGTGGCGCTTGGGCAGGAGCGCTTCCGCACGATCATGGTGGACCGTCGTAAAGCGCTATACCTTAATGGGATCATCGAGCTATTTCCTTTGCAGGATGAGAATAAGGATGCGGTCATGCAGGCAGGTGATCGTCTGAAACCCTGGCTAATAAAATATCTGGAAGTATTGACCGATACGGGAGGTGTCGATCTTGAAGTTCCACAGATACCTGACGACCCTCAGGCACAGGCATACCTGGCCGCGATTGCATTGCAAGTACCCAATCGAGAAAAGCAGGAATTTCTCTCCATCGAAACAACCTCCCAGCTTCTAATCCGCTTGCTGGATAGTTACCAAAGAGAGGTGGCTATTCTGCGGGCATTACAAGCAAATCCCGATACTCAGAAAATTGGCAGTTTCTCGATCAATTAAGCGGTCAAGATGGGGAGATTTGTTGACCAACAGGCATCTATTGGCTTTTTTTATCTTTTAGCCTGCTTGACAGTCTGGCAGGCCTCAGATAAAATTCCTTTCTCAGAACTGTGGGCCTGTAGCGCAGTTGGGAGCGCGCTTCAATCGCACTGAAGAGGTCGAGGGTTCGAATCCCTCCAGGTCCACTGGCTCGTTGACGGATTGTGGGTTTAACAGTACAATTCCGGCTACTAAATTTGGGCCCATAGCGCAGTTGGGAGCGCGTCTCAATGGCATTGAGAAGGTCGTGGGTTCGAATCCCACTGGGTCCACTAAATATTTAATAAACTCTACAGGAGTAGTAAGCCATCCGTCAGCGAATCGGGAGAGAGAGGTGGAAGCCCGGTGATGTGCCAGCGGTGCACAAGCATAATTTGAAGGCTGAACTCGCCTGTTGCCCTATCAGGGCAGTTTTCATCGGTGAATGTCACCAAGACATAGCCAGTGGCGGGATTCGCCCGTTAGCGCGTAACTGAGCGGCTAGTGAGGGACTGGGATGTTTCCCTTTCCTCATAGCAAGCAGGGTGGTACCGCGGAGAATTCCTTCGCCCCTGTGGGCGGAGGTTTTTTTTATTTGTTGGATAGATGATTATGAGTGTTACTTTAGCAGCAACCTGGCATCCGCGTGGTGAGATGAACCGCCTGATTGTGCATCTAGGTGATTTAGTTGCCGCTTATGCACAAATCGTCATTATTACACCACCTATGGGTGATCTAAACACCAGGGAGGTATCAGAAGTAGAGGAGATAAACCGATTACCCGGAATCCTGGTCAGACAACCCGACAACTGGTCTAGGGGACGCTACGCAGCGCTCCAGGCCTCTTTGGAAACGAATCCCAGTTATATCCAGTATGCAGATCTGGATAGATTGTTGCGCTGGGTGGAAACCCGACCAGATGAATGGTTGCATACTGTAGCTAAAATGATGTCCAGCGATAGTCTGATCATTGGTCGCACGCCCTTTGCTTATCAGACTCACCCAGCAGCACTTGTTCAGACTGAGGCGATTAGTAACCAGGTTGTCTCCCATTTCTTGGGCAGGTTTATGGATGTCAGCGCTGGCTCAAAAGGTTTCTGCCGAGAGGCAGCTGATTACATTGTAGCAAATACGGTTCCCGGTCACGCCATGGGTACAGATGCCGAGTGGCCGATCCTGCTTCATAAAGCAGGCTTCCAAATAGACTACGTTGAAGTCGATGGCCTGGATTGGGAGAGCGCAGATCGCTATAAAGATCTTGCTGCTAAACAGGAGGATCAGCTCCAGGCAGCTATCCAGTACGATGCTGACCCCCGGAATTGGGAACACCGAGTGGAGATTGCCCGAGAGATTGTGGAATCTGCCCTGGCAATCGCGGCGCGGCAGACCTGGCAAAGAGTCTGAATATAATTCGTGTAGAAACGGATATAATCTTGTAGTACTGATTACAACCGCAGGAGAACCAATGACCGACTTACCAATCTACAACCCTGCTGAGATCGAGCCAAAATGGCAGAGAAAATGGGATGGGGATGGGTTATACCATGCTGATATTGACCCGTCCATGCCAAAGCATTATGCCCTGACGATGTTGCCATACCCATCCGGAGAATTGCACATCGGTCATTGGTACGCCATGACCCCCTCTGATGCCCGCGCCAGGTTCATGCGCATGCGCGGCTATAATGTTATGTTCCCAATGGGTTTTGATGCGTTTGGATTGCCGGCTGAAAACGCCGCAATCCGGCGGCGGATCCATCCCAAGGAATGGACCTATGCCAATATTCAACGCATGCGCGGCCAGCTCAAGAGCATGGGCGCGATGTTCGATTGGCGGCGCGAAGCAATCTCTGCCGATCCGAAATATTATCGCTGGAGCCAGTGGTTTTTCACGCAGCTTCGGAAGCATGGACTGGCATACCGGAAGATGTCGCCGGTGGACTGGTGCCCCAACTGCAATACTACCCTGGCGCGCGAACAGGTTTGGGGGGATGACCGCCATTGTGAGCGCTGCGGTACTCCGGTGATCAAAAAAGACCTGGAGCAGTGGTTCTTTCGCACCACTCAATATGCCGAAGAATTGCTCGATTTTTCAAATATTGATTGGCCGGAGAGAGTACAGGCACTGCAGACTAACTGGATCGGTCGATCTAACGGTTCTACGGTGTATTTTCAAACTGAAACTCAGGATCGCTTAGAGATCTTTACGACTCGTCCTGATACGCTGTGGGGCGCGACGTTTATGGTCTTGGCGCCGGAACACCCGCTGGTGGAGAAAATCACCTCTCCGGAAAAAAGTGGAGTCGTGGAGCAATACATCCAGCAAGCCTTGCGCCAAACGGATATTCAGCGTGAGGCAACCGATAAAGAAAAATCTGGTGTGTTTACTGGTGGTTATGCAATAAATCCCGTCAATGGTGAACGCATACCGGTGTGGGTTGCGGATTATGTGTTGATGACCTATGGCACGGGGGCGATTATGGGGGTACCCGCTCACGACCAGCGCGATTTCGAGTTCGCCCGCAAATATGGGCTTGAAGTACGCGTTGTAATCCAGCCGGAGGATATACCAACCCTGGATGGTGCGACGATGCCTGAGTCAGTGCCAGCATACGGCACAATGGTAAATTCAGGCCAGTTAAGCGGCACACCCGGCGATATAGCGTTCGAACAGGCAGTCGCCTATCTACAAGAGCGAGGTCTGGGAAAGGCGGCAGTCAATTATCGCCTGCGCGACTGGCTGATCTCTCGCCAGCGATACTGGGGAGCACCGATCCCGATCATCTACTGCCCGGAGCATGGCGCAGTGGACGTCCCCGATGAGCAATTACCGGTGTTATTACCAGATGATGTCGAATGGCTGCCGACCGGTGAATCGCCGCTCAAGCTGCACCCGACCTGGAAGTTAACCACCTGCCCGGTTTGCGGTAAAGCCGCAGAACGTGAGACGGATACCATGGATACATTTATGTGTTCTTCATGGTATCACTTGCGCTACCTTAGCCCAGATTATGGTCCGGCTCCGTTTGACCCAAATGAATACGATTATTGGATGCCAGTGGATACGTACACGGGGGGCATCGAACACGCGACCATGCACCTGATTTACACCCGATTTTTCCACAAGGCTTGCCGGGACATGGGCGTTGTCAAAGGGGATGAGCCTATGTCGCAGTTACGCAATCAGGGAATTGTCCTGGGCGAGGACAGTGAGAAAATGTCCAAAAGCCGGGGAAATGTGGTTTCGCCAGACGACCTGGTTGGGCGCTATGGTGCAGATACCGTGCGGGCATACCTGATGTTCTTCGCCCGTTGGGATATGGGGGGGCCTTGGAACAGCAGTGGGATCGAAGGCTCGGTACGCTGGTTACGGCGGATCTGGAACTTGTTCACAGATGAGGTTGGCAAAAGTACCGCTGAGGCAAGCACATTACGGGTGTTACGCCGCAAAGTACACCAGGCTTTGAGCCAGATCACACATGATTTCGAGACTTTTGAGTTCAATACCATTGTCTCAGGCTTGATGGAGTTGTCCAACCACCTATCCAGGGCAAGAGAGTTGGGTGCGGCTGGGTCTGCTGAGTGGGACGAAGCGGTTGATATCTACCTACGCATGATGGCGCCAGTCACCCCGCATATAGCTGAAGAATTATGGGACTTGCGAGGAAAGCCGTACTCTATTCATAATCAACCCTGGCCAGAAGTTGACCAGGAAGCAGCTTTGGAAGAGCAGATTACGCTAGTGGTTCAAATCAATGGGAAGGTCCGCGATCGTGTTCAGGTGCCAGCAGACATTGGCGAGGAAGCCGCCAAGCAAGCTGCTTTAAACACACAGGCTGTACACAAATACTTGGAAGGGCGCCTTCCGAAGAAAGTTATCCTGGTACCAGGAAAGCTGGTCAATATCGTCGAATAGCTGATCCAGGAGTGGACTCCTGAAGGGTGTAATGGATGCGATTTGAAGATCTGAACTGGATGGATATCGAAAAATACCTGGCCCAAGATGACCGGTTGATGGTCGTCCTTGGCGCGTGCGAGCAGCATGCATATCTCAGTGTGCTGAGCGATGTGAAGATTCCTCAAGCGTTAGCGGATTCTGCCAGCCTGCAGACCGGCGTATTGGTTGCACCTGCGTTAAATTTTGGATCATCACCGTATTTCCTTGATTACCCAGGAACTCTAAGCCTGAGGATCAGCACACTGCTGGATATGGTGGAAGACGTGATCCGGTCCGCTTACCGGCAGGGTTTTCGCAAATTCCTGATCTTGAATGGGCATGGAGGGAATGATCCGGTTCGGGCGCGTCTTTACGAGCTGATGAACCACCTTGAAGACACCCGGATAGCCTGGTATTCCTGGTGGCTATCGCATAGCGTACTCGAGCTGGCTCAAAAATACGACCTGAAGCCATCCCATGCCAACTGGCTGGAAGCATTTGCTTTTACACGGGTCGCTGATTTACCCCAGGAAGCTAAGACTCCACCCAATATTCCAGGATTAATGGGTGCGGCAGAAGCCAGGCAGGTATATGGAGATGGCTCTTTTGGTGGGCCTTACTTTGTGCAAGAGATCGTAATGGAAGAATTATTTAAAACTGCCCTGCAAGATGTATTGAGATTAGTTAAATTTGATTGATAAAGAGGCTAAACATGGCTGATAAACAAATTATCACCAGCAAGAAAGCTCCCAAGGCAATTGGACCCTACAATATCGCCAATAGTTTTGCCAGTCTGGTATTTACAGCTGGACAACTGGGCCTGGATCCGGCGACAATGGAGCTTGTTCCAGGTGGGATCGAAGCAGAAACCCGTCAAGCGCTGACCAACATCAAGAACGTTCTGGAAGCTGCCGGGTCTTCAATGGAACTCGTGCTCAAAACTACCGTCTTTCTGCATGATATGGGAGACTTTGCTAAGATGAACGCGATCTATGCTGAGTTTTTCCCTGCAAATTTCCCTGCCAGGACAACTGTCCAGGTAGCCGGGCTGCCAAAAAATGGTGCAATTGAGATCGAAGCCGTGGCGATTAACCAGGCAGGTTGATCCGCAATCTCAGCAAATACATCATTCATGATGATCAATCTGGCGATCTAATGGGCTCGCACAACCGCCTGGGGAGTCTGGGTGATGATGAGCGGGTTTCAGTTATCGTCCCATGTTACAATGAGCAAGCGACGATTGGTTTGTTATTAAATGCGCTTTACAACCAATCTTTTCCGCGCCAAAAAATGGAGATCTTAATCGCAGACGGTCTATCAACGGACGGGACCCTCGATGCGATCCGTTCATTCCATACAGCCCATTCCGATTTGCAGGTGAAGGTCCTTACTAACCCGCGCAGGTTGATCCCTGCGGGATTAAATATTGCTCTTCGCGATGCGAAGGGCGACTACATCGTTCGATTAGATGCGCATTCGATCCCTAACCCGGATTATGTTGAACGTTGTGTTAATATTTTGCGTTCTGGTATGGGAGATAATGTGGGGGGTGCATGGGAAATTTCCCCAGGCGGTAAAAGTTGGATTGCCAGGTCAATTGCGGCTGCGGCTGCGCATCCCCTTGGGGTGGGAGATGCACGTTACCGTGTGGGGGGTGGCGCGCAAGCGGTGGATACCGTGCCATTTGGCTCCTTTCGACGCAGCCTGATAGATAAAACCGGCTTTTTTGATGAATCCCTGCTGACAAATGAGGATTATGAGTTTAATGTGCGAATAAGGCAATCGGGCGGAACCGTATGGTTTGATCCCTCGATCCGCTCGATTTATTACGCCAGAGCCGAGCTTGGTTCCCTTGCCAGGCAATACTTCCGCTATGGATACTGGAAAGGCAGAATGCTGTTGCGTTACCCAAAAACGATCCGGTGGCGGCAGTTGCTTCCCCCACTTTTTGTTTTGAGCTTGATTATTTTCTTATTCATGTCTCCATTCTGGGTCCCCGCAAGGTTTGCCCTGTTTGCGATGGTCGGAGCATATATCCTGGTTTTACTGGGCGCTGGTGCACTGTTAGCCTTGAAAAAAGGCGACTTGTCATTGATAATTGGCTTTCCAATGGCTGTTGCAACGATGCACCTGAGCTGGGGCAGCGCTCTGCTCTGGAGTTTGATACATTCATGATGCCCACCAAACAACTGCGCAAATCCAATCCCTGGAAACTGCGCCTAGGGGAGCGGCGTTCGATATTGATTGCTGGTGATTTTATAATGGCTGCCATAGGCCTGGTGCTATCTCTGGTCTATTGGGGTGCCTCGGTGCGTTTTATCGATTTCAACCAGCAATTCTTGTTGGAAAGGGTGCCGGTTTGGTTTTACTTCTTGCCCGTCATATGGGTAGTTTTACTGGTTGAGCTCTATGATGTTCACCGGGCAGGAGATTGGTCGCTGACGATTCGTGGGGTCGCAACGGCGGCATTGATCGGATTCATCCTCTACCTGGTGTTATATTTTTACTATGTTGATCCACCCAGGTCCTTATTGCCCCGGCGGGGTGTCGCTAGTTTTCTGATCATTGCTTCATTGCTCACACTTGTGTGGCGGTGGTTGTATATTCGCATATTTACTGCACCTCAATTCATGCGCCGTGTGCTCTTGGTGGGAGGGGGTAAAGCCGGCGAAACACTGCTGCAAACTGCAAACGACCTGTGGCCGCCTCCATTTTACGTGGTCGGCATCATTGATGACGATCCGGAAAAAATCGGCTCTCAAATTGAGGGAGTATCTGTAATAGGCTCGAGCGAACAACTGTTGGAGATTGTTGAAGCACAAAACATATCCGACATCATGGTGGCCATATCGGGAGAAATGCAAGGTAAGATGTTCCAGGCATTGCTGGACGCCCAACAGATCGGGATTGAAATCACCCGCATGCCGCGCGCATTTGAAGAACTGGTTTCGCGAGTGCCGATCCGGTTGTTGGAAACCGATTGGATCTTGCGCTCTTTTGTGGATGAAGCCAGGGTAAGCGGTTTTTATGAGTTGATCAAGCGGATTGTGGACTTCATGGGTGGGCTATTTGGATCACTCGTATTGTTGTTTTTATTCCCATTACTTGCATTGGCAATTTTCATCGATGATGGTATGCCGATTATTTACACACAAATCCGCCTGGGACGTGGCGGGCAGCCGTATAAGATCATGAAGCTAAGAACCATGCGGCGTGACGCTGAAGCGGATGGGACTCCTCAGTGGGCTAAAGAAGATGACGAGCGGGCGACACGGATTGGCAAGCTATTGCGTAGAACCCATCTGGATGAGTTACCCCAGTTCTTGAATGTTCTCCGCGGGGAGATGAGCCTGGTTGGGCCACGGGCTGAACGTCCCGAGCTGGTGCAGATGTTTCAGAACCACGTACCATTTTACCGGGCGCGCCTCTTGGTTAAGCCGGGTATTACCGGCTGGGCGCAAATTAACCTCGGCTATGCTTCGACGATTGAAGAAACGATCCAAAAGTTAGAGTATGATCTGTATTACATCAAGCACAGAAATCTCTTGATGGACTTTTTAATTCTATTGAGAACACCTGCTACTGTGTTCGGCTTTCGCGGCAGGTAGGAAAGCATGAAATTACACTCGCAAGAGTTTTTGGAAAAAATAAAGCGGTTTGGGCGCATTCCCCCTGCCAAAAATTGGATGTTGCTCGCAGGGGATTTGATATTGATTGTGGTTTCAGCAATGGGCAGCTTCGCGTTACGGCTGGATATTGGACCCTTGTTTGTCTGGTATCTACCCCAGGCGTATTGGTTTATTGGCGTAGCTTTGGTCATCAAGCCGGTTATCTATTACATTTTTGGTTTGTACCGCCGGCTGTGGGCTTATGCCAGCACGCAGGAACTTAAATTGATTATTGCCTCAGTCACCAGTGCGTCCGTTGGCGTATCGATTGTGATATTGATTTTGAGGGCGATGCAGGTATTGCCATACTTCCCGCGCGGTGTGTTACCGATTGATTGGTTGCTATCGTTGCTCCTGGTGGGGGGATTCCGTTTCTCGATGCGCCTTTTAGCAGACACCCGGTCTACATCAACGGATCTAAATGGACGCCAGCAGCGGGTATTGGTTGTCGGTGCGGGGGATGCAGGGGCGCTGGTTGTCCGTGAGATGCAGAAAAACCCACAGCTCAATATCACACCTGTATGCTTTCTGGATGATGATCCTGCCAAGCAAAAACAACAAATCCATGGCGTTCCGGTAATCGGTAACCTGGATGATTTATCAAAAACGGTATCCTTGCGGCGCATTGATGAAGTTGTCATCGCATTACCCAGCGCACCGGGTAGTGTGGTCAGGAAGGTGGCTGAAATTTGCCGTCGAAAAGGGGTCCCATTCCGCACAATGCCGGGGATTTACGAGCTCATCGGCGGGAAGGTCAATGTCAGCCGTTTGCGAGAGGTGGAAATATCGGACTTGCTGCGTCGGGAATCGGCTTTGATCGATGATCGCATGATTGGAGGCAAGATCGGTGGCAAGCGGGTATTGGTGACTGGTGCCGGAGGGTCCATCGGGCGGGAGTTATGCCGCCAAATTGCGCGTTGGGGACCGACTGAGTTAGTGCTGCTTGGTCACGGAGAGAACAGCATCTTCGAGACATTGCTGGAGATCGAGGAGAATCACCCTGCTCTGCCCTTGCACCCGATCATCGCAGATGTGCGGGATATCGACCGGATGAGTGTTATCTTTGAGAATCACCGGCCTCAGGTGGTATTTCATGCTGCGGCACATAAACACGTGCCGTTGATGGAAGTCAATATCGAGGAAGCCATCTCGAACAATGTATTGGGAACCCGGAATATTGCCGAGGTATCCATCAATACCGAGGTCGAACGCCTGGTGCTAATCTCCACAGATAAAGCAATCCGCCCGTCAAGCGTTTATGGGGCGACAAAGCGATTGGCAGAGCTCATCATCCTGGATGCAGCTAACCGGACAGGGCTGGCATTTTCGGTTGTGCGTTTCGGAAATGTGTTGGGTAGCCGGGGGAGCGTCATCCCTAGATTCGAGAGCCAGATTGCGCGCGGGGGACCGATCACAATCACCCATCCGGATATGGAACGATATTTCATGACCATCCCCGAGGCAGTCCATCTTGTTCTGCAGGCTTCGGCAATGGGTAAGGGGGGAGAGGTGTTTGTGCTAAACATGGGTGAGCAGGTGCGCATCCTGGATCTGGCAGAGGACCTGATCCGGTTGTCAGGGTTGGAACCCGGCAAGGATATAGAGATTGTGTTCACCGGGATTCGCCCTGGTGAAAAATTAAGCGAAGAGCTCTGGGATATGGAGGCAACCTACCAGCCAACCGACCATCCGGATATTGTTTTGTTAGAAGATGAGGATATTTCGGGCGGATTGGAATTGCGCAACATGGTCAAGGATTTGATTCACCTTGCTCGAGAAGGTGATACTGCCTCGATTATTCGCATCCTGGACGAGTTCATCCCCGGTGCTGTTGTTCGTAGTACACCACCGCCTGATCTTACTTCAATTGTGTAGTACACTCCAATGCCCGTTGTGACGAT
The DNA here is from genome assembly GCA_041301185.1 of Anaerolineae bacterium. GTDB lineage: Bacteria > Chloroflexota > Anaerolineae > Anaerolineales > UBA4823 > JAQBDA01. The sequence continues at coordinate 49,524 of JBFYSV010000031.1, read as the reverse complement.
ATCGGAATGGGACCGGCTAATCAACCAAGTGCCGGACGCGCATGTGTTGCAATCCTCCTGCTGGGGCGAGCTCAAAGCGGATTTCGGGTGGCGGGTGGTCAGAGTCGTCCAAGGGGGGTGTGGCGCTCAAGTATTATTCAGGAGACTGCCTTTAGGCTTATCGCTTGCCTATATCCCAAAAGGACCTGTGGGGCCATCCTCTGGTTGGAGAGAATTGTGGAAAGAGGTGGATCTGGTTTGCCGGCGAGAGCGGGCAATTTTATTGATTATCGAACCGAATCTGTTTGTAGAAGAACTAAAAAGCGCGTTTGATGTGCCACCGGATGGTTTCTCACCGGCAATCCAAAATATCCAACCGCCACGTACGATTGTGATCGATATAAGCGGTGAAGAATCCGAAATACTTGCCAGGATGAAGCAGAAGACGCGCTATAACATTCGCCTTGCCCAGAAACGAGGGGTTATTGTGCAGCCCGCGCAGGATCTGGCTTTGTTTCACCGGTTGATGAAGGAAACTGGTGAGCGGGATGGCTTTGGTGTCCATAGCCTGGAATACTACCAGAAAGCTTATGATTTGTTTCATCCCTTGGGGAATTGCGAATTGCTGTTTGCGTCGTACCGGAGTGAGCCAATCGCTGCCTTAATGGTATTTGCGCAGGGCAACACAGCCTGGTATTTTTATGGCGCATCCAGCGATCTGTACCGGGAGTTCATGCCTACCTATTTGCTCCAGTTCGAGGCCATGCTTTGGGGGCGAGCTAAAGGCTGCAGCAAGTACGACCTATGGGGAGTGCCTGATGCGGATCAGGCAACGTTGGAAGATGGCTTCCTTCAACAAAAGGATGGCTTATGGGGGGTGTACCGGTTTAAGCGTGGATTTGGTGGCGAACTGCGCCGATCTGTAGATCCCTGGCAGCGTATCTATCAGCCGTTATTCTATCCTTTCTATCGTTGGTGGGTGCAGAGGCGAGAGGTGGATTGATGCTAGAGGTCGCCTGATGATCGAGCCGGCAGCTATTCATTCAACCGTCTGGAATCAATTAATCGCTGGGTTGCCGGGATCGCATGTTTTACAGACCTGGCATTGGGGGATGTTCAAGTCCTTGCATGGATGGGAGCCAATATACTGCATCTGGACTGGAGCAGGAAATGATATCCGCCTGGTTCATACCTTCCCTAAAGGCAAGGAAGCCATTCGCGGGGCAGCTCTGGTGCTCAAGCGAGGTGTCTCTCTCAGTAGGATAAAATTGCCATTCAATATCCTGTATGTTCCGAAAGGACCTCTGCTGTTAGATTGGAATGATGCTGTCCTGCGGCAGCAAATCCTGGATGATCTCAGAGCGTTCGCGCGTATGAATAAATCGATCTCGATCAAGATCGATCCGGACATCATCGTAGGATACGGTGAACCAGGCTCGCCAGGCGATAATGAAATTCCGTTGGGAAGAGTTGTCGAAGGTCATTTACGAGATAATCGCTGGCATGCGTCTGAAGAACAAATCCAGTTTCGTAACACGGTGTTGCTAGACATAAACCAGTCTGAGGATGCAATCCTGGCGGGAATGAAACAGAAAACCCGTTATAACATCCGCCTGGCGTCACGTAAAGGCGTTACGGTTCGCAAAGGTGAACTCGAAGACCTGGAATTGCTCTACCAGATGTATGCTGAAACTGCCTTACGGGACAATTTTATTATCCGCGAGAGAGAATATTACTTAAAGGCGTGGCGGATATTCATGGATAGCCATATGGCCCAGCCGCTAATTGCCCAGGTTGACGGACAGCCCGTAGCCGCTTTGATTCTATTTTTGTTTTCAGGAAAAGCCTGGTATATGTATGGGATGTCAGGTGAAGTCCACCGAGAGAAAATGCCCAATCATCTATTGCAATGGGAAGCGATCCGGCATGCAAAATCATCAGGCTGCATCGTGTATGATATGTGGGGAGCACCCGACCGCTTTGATGAGAGTGATCCCATGTGGGGGGTGTACCGGTTTAAAGAAGGTTTTGGCGGACAATTGGCGCGCACGATTGGCGCATGGGACAGACCGGTGAGACCGGCACTCTACCAATTTTACACAGCGATCATGCCGAGAATACTTGAAGCGATGCGCAGGCGAAGCAAGGCGAAAAGGGAGCATGCGCTCGAAGATTAAGTTTGTGACTGGAGGAAAGCAATGATATTTCTACCTCGTGTTCAACTGGCTCATCTACCTACTCCTGTTGAGGCTGCACCCAGGCTGACTGCTTATCTGAATGGTCCTTCGATTTTGGTAAAACGAGATGACCAGACAGGTCTAGCACTTGGGGGTAACAAGACCCGTAAGCTTGAGCTATTAATCGCCGAAGCGCAGGAACATCAGGCGCGCACGATCATCACTGCCGGCGCGATGCAATCAAATCATTGCCGCCAAACCGCAGCCGCTGCTGCAAAATTTGGTTTTGAATGCACATTGGTACTGATCGGTGAGCAGCCGGAAAAGCCATCGGGAAATTTATTCCTTGACCAATTACTGGGGGCAAATATTGTCTGGACACAAAGTCAACCACGCGAGAAGATTCTACAGGCCACTTATGCCGAACTGCTTGGACAGGGTAAAGAGCCTTATCTCATCCCATACGGAGGCTCAAATCCTACCGGAGTCATCGCTTATGCCCTGGCGATGCAAGAGCTCAAGCATCAAAATATTCACGCGGACTGGATTGTGGTTGCATCTTCGTCTGGCGGCACCCAGGCAGGGATGGTATTGGGAGCGAGGCTGTTTGGTTTCCAGGGGAGTATCCTCGGGATCAGCATCGATGAGCATGCAAATATTCTGAAAGATCGAGTAGCAAACCTGGCAAATGCCTCTGCATTGGAATTAGGAGTAACAGCCTCATTCTCGCCAGAAGAAATCATCGTCAACGCAGATTACCTTGGAGAGGGATATGGCAAGATGGGCGCTCTGGAGAAGGAGGCTATCCAAACGTTTGCGCGCCTGGAGGGTCTATTCCTGGATCCGGTGTATACCGGTCGGGCTGCCGGAGGGATGCTTGACCTGATGAAAAAAGGGTACTTTCCCACGAGTTCGTCGGTATTGTTCTGGCATACAGGTGGCTCGCCAGCTTTGTTTGCACAAGCATACCAGGATAACTTATCCTGAGGGATTAAGATACCGGTTTTTTATTGATCAATCGCTGCAACCAGGCACGATAAGACAGGCTGCGAATATCGCTGCCCGCTTTTTGGGCAGCGGATAAATCTGCCGTGTAGTCTCGACTGTATGTAGCCGTCTGATACTCAGCCAGCAATTTCTGAGCGGGCGGGCTGGCAGGCGGTAGGGCTGCCTCCAACGATGTCACCCTTTCTGCCGGGGTGTCGGTAGGCTTGGGCGGCTCCTTTAACCGAGATAACGCTGCATTGATCTCATGGTAGGCGCGAGCTAACGGTGAAAGCCTGGCCCGGCGAGCCCAGTCCCTTAAGAATGTTGGGGGGTGAATACCGATCCTTTTCAGACTGGTTTCGAGGAATATGGGCAGGGTTTGAAATCTTTCTTGGAACCGTTTTTTACGAGCAAACGGGACTAATAGTAGAATCAAGGCGAAGACCAGGGCAACCAATACAAAACTGATCGTGATCAATCGGGTTGTAGTGTTATTGGGGTTACCCAGCTCTCCTGCACCTTCAAGATTTCTCAGGCGATCCAAATCAAGATTCGGTGGCTCTTCGATTTCACTGGCTGACGAGCCCGCCGCACTGGAATCGGCAGGATTGGTTTCCCCCGATGGGCGGAGAATCTCTGGCTGGGAGACTGTCGGTTCGAATTCTACCCATCCAATACTGGGGAAATAAACTTCCGGCCAGGCGTGAGAATCTCTCTGCAAGACGGTGTAAGCGCTGGATCCTTCGACTGGTTCGCCTTGCGCATAGCCAACTCCTAAACGGGCGGGTATGCCGAGGGATCTAAGCAGGACAATTTCAGCGGTGGCATAATAGTTACAGAAACCTTGCTGCAAGTCGAACAAAAACCAATCGACCAGCTCCTGATCGGTAGGGAGGGGCGGCACAGTTTCGGTGTACTCAATGTTGTTGCGGAGGTAGTTGGTAACAGCCACGACGATATCGTACGGGGTCTCTTGCCCTTCGGCAATCAGGTTGGCGAGCTGCCGGGTGCGAGGGGTGATCGAATCTGGTAATTGTAAGTAACGTTCTGTCACCCATTCGGGATAGTTTGTTCCCGCATTTCTCATGGATAAGATTGTTGCACCGTTGAGTGACGAGCGGATATTATAAGTCTCACCGGCACGTAAGGGAGGTGTTGCGCGGATAGAAGCCAGATCGGCTTCGCCGTTCTCATTGAATTCAAGCTCCAGCTTGATCGGGCGGCTTACCCACACCACTTGATGCGGGGTTGGCAGGGTGGACAGTGGAGTGCCGAGCGTGAATGCAAAGGGAAACAATCCTGGCGCATTATCTTCGGAATCTGGATAGCGAAGGCTGGTTTCATCCGGATCGATCAATTCTGTTGTCAACAGCGTGCTTTTCCAACCATTCTCGTAGTAGTCATATGCACGCGATCTCCAATAAAACCGCACCCCTTCGGGGCGTTCTTCTGGCACAAGGACATTAAAAACCAGCGTGTCAGTCATCCGGTTTCCTCGTCCGAGGGACAGATTAGGTCCGTAATAGTCGCTAACGATCCCAACCGTAGATCGCAGGGAGGCAAAGGCGTTGTCCATTGTATTGCGAAGCTCATTCCACGGCTGTTTGATGCGTTGCCAGACATCCTCGGCTTGCGGCAGGGCGTCTGCGATGGCAGGTGTTGTCCAGGTAAGCAGCAGAAGTATGGTGGTAGCAACCAGTGCAATGCGGACAAAGTCAACACCCAGATATGGCGGTATGTAAGTGTTGGTCTGTCTCCAACGATTGCGGTTATGCAGATATACCAATCGGGCAATCAGGATCAGGGCAAAAAACAAGAATATCACAAGATACCAGGCGCGGCTGGTCAGATAGGCATCATACGAGTGGATTAATACCATTGCAGCCCCAGTGGGCAGGATGATCCGCCAGGGGTGGGCATACCTTGTTAAAGAGTAACCAGCATAAACACTTAATACCCAGAAAAGTAAGCCCATTAAGACCAGAAAAAGAAAGCTATCGGTGACAGCTTGCTGTCTGGATAGTTGTCCAAATATCGTTTGCAGGCGGCCTCCCATGCTGATCAATCGTTCCTGCCATCCAATTCCTTCCCCCATGAGCATGCCAAGTCGCCAAGGGATGACAAACGCACCATAGATGGTGGCAAGAAAGAAGGCGAACTTTGGCGAGAATCGGCTCTGCCCAAGGGCAAGACCTGCGAGGATTCCCAGGTAAGTAATATACCGGGTAACGATAAGCCCAGGAGTCCAGTCTGTAGCGACCAGGCGTGAGAATGCGGTTGTTAGAATGATCAGGAGAATAAAGATGGCTGGTAGATCCCACCAGCGATGAGGAATGTTTGAGGTTTTGCTCTCATTCATAGTATATCTCTGCGCTTTCCTATCCTACATACCACCAATACCTGCTTCCAGGTTCAGTTTACCTTAAAATGGATTATCCGGGTAAAAATTCCGTGGAATAATGTAATAGATGTCAGACAAGTTGTGTGATCCTTGTAACATGAAAAACTGATGAGAGTATGGTAAAATTTCTGCCGTTGATCAGTCCACTTCTTAGAGAATAGATTAAGCTCATTCTAACGGGTGCGAGAAAACGCGGCATCACGCGCTTTTTATAACCTGGCATGCTTATCTCTGTGTATCAAGGAGCGTCCATGCTAAACGATTGGTTGTTTATCGGCGTATTTCTGATCCTGGCGCCAATATTCCCTGCAGCAGCATTGCTTATTCCCCGTCTGATCGCTCCCAGGAAACCCAGTCCTCTTAAGAACCAAACATATGAATGCGGTATTGAGACTGTGGGTGATACATGGGTCCAATTCCGAGTGCAGTACTACATCTATGCACTCGTTTTCCTGATCTTTGATGTAGAATTGGTGTTTCTATTCCCCTGGGCGGTCGCATTTGACCAGTTGCCTCTCTTCGCGGTGATGGAAGGCGTATTGTTCATCATGATCCTGGTCGCAGGATTGTTCTACGCATGGCGCAAAGGTGCGTTGGAATGGATGTAAATTTTGGCAACAAACAGGGAAGGCTGACGGTAACACCATCAGCCTTTTCTATGTTAAGCAAAGATTGATCGAGTATGCTTGATTTGCAGGAGTGTGTGCATGGGTGACCCAGTTACTTTTATCGCACAATGGTTAGAAAATTTACTCCTGGGGTGGGGCTTATCTCCCCAGTGGGTTACGATCCTGATGACAATTATCGGGGTGGCGGCGATCGCCATATTTGTACTCCTGGTCGATATCCTCCTGGTTTGGGTCGAGCGGAAAGTGGTAGCCCGTTTTCAGGACCGCCTGGGACCGAACCGTTTGGGACCATTTGGCTTGATCCAACCCATTGCTGATGTGATCAAACTATTGATCAAAGAAGATATCACCCCAATCGGGGCAGATCGGATTGTTTATAACCTGCCGCCGATCATTGCTCTGGCAACTGTACTCATGCTTTGGGCAGTTATCCCATTGGCTCCCACGATCGTTGGTACGGATCTCGATGTCGGGGTTCTGTACGTGGTAGCTCTAGGAGCATTGGGGACATTAGGGATCATCATGGCAGGGTGGGCGTCAAACAATAAATATGCCTTAATAGGCGCATTTAGGACAGTTGCCCAAATGGTTTCTTATGAGGTACCGATGGTTATCGCTGTGATGGTGCCGGTCTTGCTGGCAGGAACGATGGGAATCAACTCAATTGTATTTGCCCAATCCCCGGTATGGTATGTGGTAGTGGCGCCGGTAGCGGCTTTGATTTTATTTATCAGCGCGATTGCCGAGCTGGGCAGAGCACCTTTCGACCTGGCAGAAGCTGAATCAGAGATTGTGGCTGGTTTTCATATTGAATACACAGGTATGAAGTTCGGGATGTTCTACGCGGGTGAATTGCTGCACGCCTTGACAATCTCTGGACTGGTAGCCTCCCTTTTCCTGGGAGGCTGGCGCGGTCCAGGAGCAGAGGCATATCCAATCCTGGGTGTGGTGTATTTCTTTATGAAAGCATTTTTCCTGTACTGGGCAATCATGTGGATAAAATATTCTCTGCCCCGCATCCGGATTGACCATATGCTGAATTTCAACTGGAAATTCTTAACCCCCCTGGCTTTGATTGTTCTGATCGTGACTGCCATCTTGGATAAACTGTTTGCCGGATTTCCGGAGTGGCTGTACGTGGTTGGAATGTTGCTTGCCAACCTGGTCATCATCTGGTTGACAGTGCAAATTCTGCGCAACCGTGCGAAGGTCGAGCGCAAGCGGGTAGCTGAGCCTGGACCGATTGCAGCACCACAAAATCCCTCCGTATCCTCGACATCGTCCTAATACTGGAGCGTGCCAATGAGCGGATTACAGATAATCTTTATTTTAGTGGCAGCGCTTACCCTGGGAGCCGGATTGCTGGCGGTTACCGTCCGGAACCTTGTCCACGCTGCTCTGTGGCTGATCCTGGCTCTCTTTGGGGTAGCGATCTTCTTTGTTCTATTGAACGCCGGTTTCCTTGCTGTGGCACAGGTTGTGGTTTATATCGGAGCAATTGCCATCTTAATGATATTCGCCATCATGCTTACGCAACAGGTGGCTTCATACAAGGGAACTCAGTTGAATGCAAATTGGATCTGGTCAGCCTTTATCGCGGTTGTGGTCTTTGCCGGTCTGGCGTGGATCCTCTCAAGCTGGAGTGGTTTCAGCACCCTGCCGCCTGAAATGAGCGCCCGAGCAGACCCACTGAGACAGCTTGGCAGCGCGCTGGTATCGCCGACTGCATATGTGATCCCATTTGAGGTTGCCTCGGTGCTCTTATTGGCAGCTCTGATTGGGGCGATAATTATCGCCTGGGATAGGAAATAGAGTAGAGGAGGCCTGATGATACCGCTCTCATGGTATTTGGTGTTTTCAGCAGCTTTGTTCGCAATTGGTTTATTTGGGGTCCTGGCGCGTAAGAATGCAGTGGCAATCCTGATTGGGATTGAGCTGATGCTCAATTCGGTAAACATCAACCTGGTTGCCTTCTGGCGCTATATCGCTCCAGACGGGATAAGCGGTCAGGCATTTGCAGTTATTGTGTTTGCAGTAGCGGCAGCTGAGGTCGCGGTTGGTCTGGCTCTCATCATTTCGATCTACCGCCGGCGAGGCACGATTGCCGCAGAAGAGATCGATATGCTGAAATTCTAAAAGCACATCTCAGCCGCGCACGACTGACAGTCTACGTTGTTTGAGGAGAAATTATGTCGACAGAACTACTAATCTGGCTACTGCCTCTTCCGCCACTGCTGGCATTCTTTTTCGTTATTTTGTTTACCAACCGGAGCAAAGCGTTAAGCCACACACTTGCCGTTGGCGCAGCCTTACTATCCTGGTTGGGAAGCATGATCGTGTTTATCCGAGCGATCCAACAGCCACACTTTGGCGAACATCCATTTGAGATGTCAATCCCCTGGTTTCCTACGGGCGAGACTGCGTTTCAAATTGGTATTTTGATCGATCCACTCTCTGCTGTGACACTGTTTTTTGTCGCCTGGACTGTGTTGATGATTTTTATCTATAGCGTTGGTTATAACAACTTCGGGCAGCCTAAGGGGGATCACGATTTACCTGGTCTTCCGCCCCATGGGGCAACCCTAACCGATGAGCATGGGCATTCACACAAAGTACCTTCGATCGAACCCATGTATGCCCGGTTCTTCGCCTTTATCGGTTTGTTTGCCTTTGGAATGTATACCCTGGTGATCTCGAATAACTTGTTGACCCTCTTTGTTGGTTGGGAGATCATGGGGCTGTGCTCCTACCTGTTGATTGGTTTCTGGTATGCCAAGCCATCTGCCCGGGCGGCGATGATCAAAGCGTTTATCACCACCCGTGTCGGTGATGTCTTTATGCTGATTGGGATTGCTTACCTGTACTCGCAGACAGGCACACTCAGCTACCGGGAGATTTTCTATAACGAAGAAGTATTGCATACGCTGGCTACAACTTCGAGTGGTTTATTGGGATTGTCTGCGGCAGCTATGATCGGTATCTTGCTCTTTATCGGCACGATTGGGAAATCCGCCCAATGGCCTCTACATGTGTGGTTACCAGATGCGATGGAAGGTCCTACTCCGGTATCCGCCATGATCCATGCCGCAGCGATGGTATCCGCCGGTGTATACATGGTCATCCGGGCTTACCCGCTGCTCTCAGCCGGGTATGAGCATGGTCATCTGACACAGCCCATGATGTTGATGGCATTTATTGGGGCATTCACCGCCTTATTCTCGGCAACCATTGCCGTAGCACAAAACGATATCAAGCGTGTTCTGGCATACTCGACCATTTCACAGCTTGGCTACATGATTGCAGCACTAGGGATTGGCGGGTTTGTTGCGGCAGCGTTCCACCTCATAACCCATGCGTTCTTCAAGGCTTTGTTATTCCTCGGCTCTGGCTCGGTAATTCACGGCATGGAGCATGGTGTGCTGCACACTGGTGAGCATATTGACCCGCAAGATATGTATAACATGGGCGGGTTGCGCAAAAAGATGCCGGTCACTTTCTGGACTTTTCTAATCGGGGGCCTGGCTCTTTCTGGTTTTCCCCTGGTAACAGCTGGATTCTGGTCTAAGGACGAGATCCTGGCAGATGCCTGGGGGCATGGACACATCGCTGTATTCATTGTCCTTGCATTGGCAGCTTTGCTGACTGCGTTTTATACGATGCGCCAGATAACACTTACTTTCCTGGGGAAGCCGCGCACCGAGGCTGCCAAGCATGCCCAGGAGACAAAGTGGACGATGACACTGCCCCTGGTAATATTGGCAGTCTTTGCAGTGTCGGCTGGCTGGGTGGGTATCCCAAAGGAATTCCCACTGATCGGTGGCAGCATTCCGAACTGGTTCCATGATTTTGTGGGCGGTACGCTTTTGGAGCATCCCGAAGCAGTTACGTTCAGTTACATACCTTTGCTCACATCACTAGTAGTGGCGTTAGGTGGTCTTTATCTGGGCTGGGTTGTGTATCGCAAGGTTAGCGCGGGAGCCAAAGATCCGCTGCAAGCGCCCCTTGGTTCAGTCTATACACTTCTCAAGAACAAATACTACTTTGACGAGCTGTATGATAAAGTGTTCGTCCAGCCTGCTTATTGGCTTTCCGAGACATTTGCTTATCTGTTTATCGATCGGAAAATCATCGATGGTATCTTGCACTGGGTCGCCTATGTATCGTCCATTATTGGTACTTTCTTGCGGAACTACATCGACAAGCCAATTATTAATGGTTCGGGAGATTTTGTGGGCGAGGGAACCAAACGCCTGGGGCGGGGAATGCGCTTCATACAATCCGGCAAAGTGCAACAATACATGATAGTAGCACTGGTAAGCCTGGCAGCCTTCAGCGTCCTGTTTTACTACTTACTAAGCACGACTCCATAAGCGAGGCGAGGAGTTGATCATGGAAATTGTGTCGAATTACCTGCTCACATTCATATTATTTTCTCCGGTGGTAGTCGCTCTAATCCTGATGTTGCTGCCCCGCGACCAGGAAAACCTGATCCGCTGGGTGGCATTCATCCTCAGTTTTATCCCGTTGGGGCTCTCCATCGCTCTCTGGTTGGGATTCAATTCTGAACAACCGGGATTTCAGTACCAGGAGCAAGCGATTTGGTATGCACCGATCAATTCATCCTACCACCTGGGAGTCGATGGCATCTCTCTAACCATGGTGCTTTTGACCACCCTGCTGACTCCGCTGGCTATCCTGGCTTCGTTCGGCATTTCGGACCGTGTAAAAGCATATATGGTGTTATTCCTGATGCTGGAAACTGGAATGCTGGGTGTTTTTCTTTCCTTGGATCTGCTTTTATTCTTCGTCTTCTGGGAAATTGGCCTGGTTCCAATGTATTTCTTGATCAACCAGTGGGGAAGCGAGAAGGGCGAGCGTGAGCTGTGGGGCGGGCGCAAGATGTCTGCCCGGAACTACGCCTCCTTCAAATTCATGATCTATACGATGGCGGGATCGCTAGGCCTCTTACTGGCTATCCAGATGATCGGTGTGGTTGCCGGCACTTTTGATTTGCTCAAGCTTTACGAGGTTTGGCCGAGCCTGAGCCAGCCCTTGTTTGGATTGCCAATCAGCACAGTAAAAGCAATCGCATTTTGGGCGTTTGTTATCGCCTTTGCAATCAAGGTTCCAGTTTGGCCCTTCCATACTTGGCTGCCTGATGCGCACACCGAAGCTCCCACTGCGGGTTCGATGATCCTGGCTGGGGTCTTGCTTAAACTCGGTGCGTACGGTTTCTTGCGCCTGGTGTTACCGTTATATCCTGAGCAATCAAAGATGTATGCCGGGGCGTTGGGCTTCCTGGCGGTGATGGCCATCATATTTGGAGCGCTGGCATCCTATGGTCAAAGTGATTTCAAGCGCTTAGTGGCATATTCCTCTGTCAATCACATGGGGTTTGTGGTGTTGGGTATTGCCGCGGCTGCGTTTGCGACCGGTACAGAGGATGCCAATATTGCACTGAATGGTGCAGTTTTGCAGATGTTCAATCACGGTTTATCGGCAGCCGGGATGTTTTTCCTGGTTGGGGTGATCTACGAGCGCACGCATACCCGTAACTTGAATGACTTTGGCGGATTGTTCCCGTTGGTGCCGGTTTATGGTGGGATATTGATCTTCACATCCATGGCTTCCCTCGGGCTGCCAGGCTTGAATGGGTTTATTTCGGAATTTTTGGTCGTACGAGGTGCCTGGCCGATAATGAGCGTTTATACCGCCCTGGCGATGATCGGTTTGTTTTTCACAGGTGCATACATCTTGAAAGGGATCAAGATGGTGCTTCACGGACCCATCAACGAAAAATGGGTTGGACATATCAGCGAGATCAGCGCACGTGAGATTGTTGTGATCGCCCCGCTGTTGGTGCTGATGTTGTGGATCGGTATCTGGCCTGCCTGGATTTTGAACGTAATCAACCGGGCTGTCATGATGTTCTTTTAGAAATATAAAATCCGGTACTTCAGGTATTCTACATGCCATTTCATAAATTGCACGCTCAGTTAATGAGCACCGAATATCGAGGTGAAGAATGCAATTTCCCATCCTGAGCATAATTGTCTTTACTCCAATTATTACGGGTATCTTGATATTGCTGATCCCGGCAGAGCGTAAGACGGAAGTCAGGGTAACAGCCCTTGCTGCGGCAATTTTTGCATTGGCCCTTTCGATCTGGGTCTATTTTTCATACGATATCCCGGCAGGTGGTTACCAGTTCATTGAAAAATATTCCTGGTTGCCACAATTTGGTATTTCTTATCATGTGGGTATCGATGGAATGAGCGCACCGCTGGTGCTTTTGACCGGTGTGGTTATGTTCACGGGTGTGCTGATCTCTTGGGGATTAGATGACCGGCCGCGTGAGTTTTTCGCTTTTCTATTTATCCTGGCAACCGGTGTGTTTGGGGTATTTGTTGCCCTCGATTTATTCATGCTGTTCTTCTTCTATGAAATTGCTGTGTTCCCCATGTACTTGCTGATTGCAATCTGGGGTTGGAAGGAGACACGGGAATATGCTGCTATGAAGCTGACCCTTTATTTGTTCATTGGGTCGGTGATTGCTCTGGTCGGTGCGCTGGCGATGTATTTCACCTCTGGCTTGGGAACCTTCGATATGCTTGAGCTGGAGAAAGCAGGATTTTCGACCGATTTCCAGATATTATGGTTTCCTTTTGTCTTTTTCGGATTTGCCGTCCTGGGTGGTATCTTCCCCTTCCACAACTGGAGCCCGGATGGCCACGTGGCTGCCCCGACCGCGGTATCTATGTTCCACGCTGGTGTGTTGATGAAACTAGGCGCATTTGCAGCATTGCGGGTGGGAATCATGTTGCTACCTGAAGGCGCAAAATTCCACATGGGCTGGATCATCTTGCTTACTCTGGTGAATGTCGTCTACGGGGCGTATATTGCAATGGTGCAGACGGATTTCAAGTATGTCATCGGGTTTTCTTCGGTCTCCCATATGGGGTTGGTCGCCATGGGTTTTGCCACCTTGAATGCCGATGGGATGCTCGGAGCAGGGGTGCAGATGTTCTCGCACGGTGTCATGACAGCTCTCTTCTTTGCTGTTGTCGGTATGGTTTATGATCGAGCCCACACCCGAGAGATCCCAAGATTAGGTGGCTTTAGAAAGATGATGCCTTTGGTGACTTTAGCATTTATCATTGGCGGCCTGGTCTCGATGGGGATGCCAGGGTTATCGGGATTTATTGCAGAGTTCCCAATATTTATGGGCGTTTGGGGCACCGCACCCTGGATCGCCATTGTAGCAGCGATTTCCATAGTGATAACCGCTTCCTATATTATCCGGATCATTGGCCGGGTGTTCTTTGGTCAGGTGCCGGAGGAGTTTGAGGGACATATTACCGATGTCTCCGTCCTGGATAAAGTAGCCCTGGTATTGCTCTCTGCCATATTGATTGTAGTGGGTATCTATCCGGCGATCATGACGCCGCTGGTTGAGTCTGGCGTGAATAATATCTTGCGCCTGCTGGGAGGTGCATAGTGTCTGAATATGTTTTCGAACCCTGGTGGGTCGTTGCCATTCTGCCTGAAATCTTGCTGGTTGTCCTGGCAATTGCCATCCTGATATTTGACTTAATCCTTCCTCTAGAATCTCGCCGCAACCTGGGTTGGGTGGCTGCAGGAGGCTTGGGATTGATCCTTGTTTTGGGCTTAATATTTTCCAGACCGACCAGTGATGCTTTGATGTGGGGTGGGATGCTGGCTCAAGACTGGCTGGGTTTCACATTCCGAATGTTATTCCTTTTTGCGGCTGCGATTACAGCCATGTTTTCGATGGATTTACCCCGTTTGGGTAACCGGGGTGAGTTTTATGTTTTGATGTTAGCCTCTACCCTGGGTATGATGCTCATGGCTTCATCAGCAGACCTGATCATGCTATACCTGGCTATCGAGACGACTTCGATCCCGCTCTATGTATTGGCTGGCTTTTTGACCCAGGAGGACAAATCCACCGAAGCGGGTTTCAAATACCTGTTGTTTGGTGCAATGACTTCTGCGATTATGCTGTATGGTTTTAGCCTTCTATATGGCTTTTCAGGTACCACGAATATCTATGAGCTGGCGAGTCGTTTCCAGCAAGGCATTGTCAGCGATGCTACGCTGATGGGAGTGCTGTTGCTGGTGCTGGTTGGTTTTGGTTTCAAAATCTCAGCGGTGCCACTTCATTTTTGGGCTCCCGATGTGTACGAGGGATCTCCGACTCCTATTGCTGGGTTTTTATCAACAGCCTCAAAAGCAGCCGGCTTTGCAGTTCTACTACGGGTGTTCCTGGCCGCTTTTCCTTCACTGGCGCCCTATTGGGGAGCGATTATCGCAGCTCTGGCTACCGCAACAATGACCCTGGGCAATCTGCTCGCCCTGGCTCAAAAAAATATCAAGCGCATGCTGGCTTACTCCTCGATCGCACATGCAGGTTATGCAATGATCGGTGTTGTTGCCGTTTCGCAACTAGGTGCATCTGCCACCGTGTTCTACCTGATTGCCTATGTGGTTACCAATTTGGCAGCATTCGGCGTGATTGCTGCAGTGGGGAGAATTACTGGCTCTGACGAAATTGCCTCTTATGCTGGTCTCAGCCGCCGGTCCCCGTGGCTTGGGATCGCTATGCTGGTATCGTTCCTGTCATTGGCGGGTATGCCGCCCTTCGGTGGTTTTATAGTCAAATTTGTGGTATTTGCAGCTGCTGTCGAAGCAGGTATGATCTGGCTGGCTGTGGTGGGTGTATTAAACTCAATTATCGGGTTATACTACTACTTGACCGTTTTGAAACATGTTTACCTTTACCGCTCAGAGGATGAGGGTAAGCCGCTACCGGTTACACGGCCTTACGCAGTTGGTCTGGTTGTCCTGATCTTAGGGATCATTCTGATTGGGACAGTGTTCGCGCCCTGGATCACCTTATCCGGTTCTGCTGCTGCAGGATTATTTTAAGATTGGCGGTTAAGAAATTTGTGATAAAATTCCCGGCGTTATGAGCCCGAACAATACCCCTCCTGAGAAGAATCCCTGGTTGATGGCGCTGGATCCAAAAGTGCTTACCGTGGGGGGAGAGGTGGGGTGTTCAACTTTGTTTATTGTTCTGGTAGCGGTCTTCGGCGGGATTTGGTTAGACAATCTTCTTGGGACGAAACCTTTATTAACAATCAGCCTGGTGCTTTTGTCTGCGCCGTTGTCGTTGGTGCTGACTTTTTGGATTGCTACGCGAGCGGTGAGAGATACGAAATCTCCACCTGATTCTGATAAAGAAAATCAAGGGAAGGAGAAGATGACTGGTGAATAAAGCAGAAACTAAAAAACGCGTTCCAGTCAAGCGATGGATTGTTCTGGCCTTGATCCTGCTGGGTGTGTATGCGGCATATTTTGGCCCATCGATCCTTAAGCCAGTAAGTCCAACAGTCATTTTGCCAGCTGAGCCTATCTGGCCTGGATCACCGATCACAAATACAATTCTAGCGACGATACTTGCCGATATCGTTTTATTCTTTTTGGCGTTCGCAGCATATCGTTTCTATAAGAGTGGTAAGGTTGCTCCTGGGGGCATCCTGAATGCCTTTGAAGCGATCGTAGAGTATTTGTGGAATACAGTGGAAGGCGCAACCGGCAAGTGGGCGAAGAAGATTATGCCACTGGTGGCAACGATTTTCTTGCTGATTTTTGTCGCCAATATGGTCAAGCTTATCCCTGGGTTTGAGAGCATTGGCTACCTGGAAAAGCCCCATAAATCAGGCGTTGCTTACTCTCCGGTGGAATTGTTCACGATCGGCAGTTTGCACCTTTATGCCATCGATCCGGCTACTTCGGAGTTTTATCTGGTCGAGGGTCACGAAGAGGATGCTGGTGAAGCCGGGCATGAGGAAGAACACGCATTATGCGAAGCCTGCCAGGTGATACCCTTCCTGCGTGGATCTGCGACGGACCTTAACTTCACGATTGCGCTAGCGGTGATTGCTGTCCTGATGACGCAGGTGTACGGGGTATGGGCGCTTGGTCCCGGGTATTTCAGTAAGTTCTTCCAATTTCGCCAACTGGTCAGTGGGGGAATCTTTGGCCTGATCAATTTTGCGGTCGGTTTTCTTGAGTTGATCCTTGAATTTGCCAAAATCCTCTCATTTAGCTTCCGGTTATTCGGCAATATATTTGCTGGCGCATTATTACTGGCAATCGTAGGATCTTTGTTGCCCGTAGTTATCCCGCCTGGATTGTACCTGTTTGAGATCTTCTTTGGAATTATCCAGGCATACGTGTTCTACCTGCTGGCCACCATGTTCATCAGTATGGCGCTTGTCAGCCATCATGGTGATGAGCATGCAGAGGAACACCACTAAATATGAAAAGAAAATCATCATCAACTAATAAATATAGGAGATAAAAAAATGGATGATCCAACTGCTTTTGTTGCGGGAATGAGGGTTATTGGTGCTGGTCTGGCTATGTTGGGAGCTATCGGTGCTGGAGTTGGCGTTGGCATCGCCGCTTCGGGTGGCGTACAGGCGATGGGTCGCAATCCAGATGCAGCTCCAATTATCCAGACGAATATGATCCTGGGTATGGCGTTTGCTGAAGCAGTGGCTATTTATGCTCTGGCGGTTGCGCTGATCATCATCTTCGCCGCCTGATCCAAAGAATTCTAAAAGGAGCGAGACGGCTTATGGCAGCATTGGGAATAAATCTAGGTTTCTTCATATTCCAGGTATTGAATTTTACGATTGTCCTGGTCTTGTTATATGCATGGGCATACAAACCGATTATCAATGCCCTTGAAAATCGCCAAAAGAAGATTGCACAAGGCATCGAAGATGCCCGCATTGCCGCTGAGGCACGCGCCAATGCCGAGAGAGATGCCCGGGAGATCATTGCAAAAGCGCAAGCAGAGGCGAACCAGAAAGTACGCGAAGCAACCGAACGGGCAGAAGCCGCGGCGCGCGAGGTGATGGCACAGACTGAGGCAGCCGCCGCGAAAGCACGCGAGGATGCCCTGGCTGAAGCTGCTCAGGAGCGTGACCGCACGCTTTCGGACGTGCGTGGTCAAATTGCCGCCCTGGCAATGGCTGCCACGCAGCGCCTGATTGGCGAAGCCCTGGACGAAAAACGTCAACACACTTTGATTGAGGAGTTTTTCTCCGGTGTTAAATCCGGCCGGGTAGTTGTCCTTGAGGATGCCAGCTTTACTGGCGCTTCCGCAGAGGTGACCAGCGCATTGCCGCTTACCGCAGCGGAGCAAGAAGCTGTCAAGCGAGACATCCTTTCCAAAACAGGCAACCAGGCAACTGTGACTTTCCGAGTTGACCCATCCATCTTAGGTGGACTGGTTGTGCGCGTCGGAGATAAAGTCCTTGATGGTTCAGTTGCCGGGCAGCTCGAGAATTTACGCCAGACAATTCATTAATCCAGATATATAAAATTGATAAACCATACGAAGCCCGTCCTTCCTTGGGCTACGTATGGTTTATACTTTAATAAGAATGACTATCAATAACCAAAACTCGATCAAGCTCTCCGAGTTGCTCTGCAGCTTGCCAGCTGAATCCGCGGCAAGGCAACCTCGATTAGGCAATCAGGATACTGAAATATCCGGTCTGTCTTTCGACACCCGCCATCTCCTCCCCGGAGACTTGTTTTTCGCGCTGGTAGGGGGCAACCAGGATGGTCACCAATTCATAAATGCCGCAATCCAAAAGGGCGCTGCGGCGATCGTTGGACAGCGATTGGCTCAAGGCTTATCCGTTCCGTACCTCCAGGTACCTGATAGCCGGGAAGCGCTAGCCTATCTATCGGCTGGTTTTTATGGCTACCCGGCCAGAAAATTGACCGTGATTGGAGTCACGGGTACGGATGGCAAAACGACAACAACCAATCTGATATACCAGATACTGCGAGCGGCTGGAATGCGTGTAGGCATGATCTCGACGGTCAATGCCGTCATTGGAGAGCAGGTGTATGACACCGGTTTTCATGTGACGACCCCAGAGGCTCCAACGGTGCAGCGTTTTCTGGCACATATGGTATGCGAAGGGCTAACCCATGTAGTTTTGGAGGTGACTTCCCATGGACTGGCTCAACATCGGGTGACTGCAACGGAGATCGATATTGGGGTTGTTACCAATATCACCCACGATCACCTTGATTTCCATGGTTCGTACCAGGCCTACCGGGCAGCGAAAGCCAGGATAGTCGACATCGTTGCAGGAAAACCTGCGAAAAATGGAGAGCGAGCCGGTTATGCAGTTCTCAACAAGGATGATAAATCCTTCGAGTACCTATCATCTTATGTACAATCGCCGAATTTCCTCCAATCTGCTCCATTGGAAATTATCAGCTATGGGATAGAAAGTAATTCAATGGTTCATGCGGAGGAGCTGGTCGAGGAAACTGGCGGCATCCGGTTTATGGCGATAGGACCCGGATTTCGATTACCAGTGTTCAGCTGGCTGGAAGGCAGCTACAATACATCCAATTGCCTGGCAGCGATTTCTGCTACCGTTGTTTGCCTGGGAATTGATCCTGAACTGGCTGCTCACGGAATATCTCAATTGCGTTCAATCCCCGGGCGGATGGAGCGATTGGACCTGGGAACCGAATTCCTAACGATCGTCGATTTCGCCCATACCCCCAACGCGCTGCACCGGGCATTGGTATCCGTCCGAGGGATGGTATCTAGGGCGGGTAGAGACGGAAGGATCATCAGTGTATTTGGGTCGGCTGGTCTGCGCGACCGGGCTAAACGGCGGTTGATGGCTGAAGTCTCTGCAGAATTAGCGGAAATTTCGATTTTGACGGCCGAGGACCCGCGGACAGAGTCGCTGGATGCAATACTGGCGGAGATGGCAACTGGCTGCATTGCTAAGGGGGGTATCGAAGGTGAGACGTTTTTCCGTATTCGAGACCGGGGGGAAGCGATCCGTTTTGCATTGCAACTGGCTCGTCCAGGCGATGCGGTAATCGCGTTGGGCAAAGGGCACGAACAATCCATGTGTTTCGGCCAGACCGAGTATCCGTGGGATGACCGGGTCGCTATGCAGGCAGCGATTGCCGAGTATCTGGGTAAAGCAGGTCCACGGATGCCTTATCTGCCTACCCAGCAATAGAATTAATATTTTAGGTCTTCACGGGCGGGTGCAAAAATATCCAGCAGCTGGGCGGGTTGTGATCCAGTCCTGGCGCTGTGTTCGACGCCACCAGGGATAATGTAGATATCACCGGGGGATAATTTCCGCGTTTCGCGATCTATGGTTAACTCCACTTCTCCCGAAATGACGATCCCACCTTGTTCATGGGGGTGAGTATGGCTAGGCAGGACGGCGTTTGCATCCAGATCAACTACAGCCATCATAAGATTGCTGCCCCAAAATGTGCGCCCATGGATGCCCGCTGCTATTTCTTTAGATTCTCTACTCTTGGGGTCATAGAAATACATTGCATCTCCTAGTCCATCCTGTTATCAGGCCATTAATCAAGATAGGGTTCAACAGGCAACGATCTCTCCTGGAACCCTATCTGATAGTCGTATTAGCAGACCGATTTACCTGCGGTTATGGGACTGACCGGATGGGGGACGCCTGCCGGAGCGCTGTCCACCTTTTGAGCCTCCTCCGCCCGGTCCACTGCGCCGGTCGCGTGCCTTGGCTTCATCAACTGACCAGCCTTCCAGGACGGCTTGCCGGGAAAGCCTGATCTTACCCTGAGGGTCGATATCAGTTACCATGACGGTTAACTCATCACCCAGGCGGGCAATATCCTCAACGCGCTCAATGCGCTCGCTATCCAGCTGAGAAATGTGCACCATTCCGTCGATTCCAGGCAGGATCTCGACGAATGCACCAAAATCAGTAGTTCGGACCACGCGCCCGGTATAAATTCTGCCTACAACGGGGGTTTCGGTCAGCGCTTCAATCCGTTCTACTGCTCGCCTGGCTTTTTCGCCGTCACTCGTAGCGATAAATACCGAACCATCCTCACCGATATCAATTTTTGCACCAGTTTCATCTTGAATACTGCGGATCGTCTTGCCGCCGGGTCCAATGACTGCTCCAATCTTATCGACAGGGATCTTGACGACGGTGATTCGCGGAGCGTGGGGTTTCAGGGCAGGTCGGTGGGTAGGTATAACGGATAACATTTGTTCCAAAATCGATAGGCGCGCGATTCGCGCTTGTTCGAGTGCCTGGGACATGATGCTGGAAGTGATCCCTTTGATCTTGATGTCCATCTGTAGGGCAGTGATGCCGTCCTTGCTACCAGCAACTTTAAAGTCCATATCTCCGAGATGATCTTCGGTTCCAAGGATATCCGTCAGGATGGCATATTTCTCACCCTCCTTGACCAACCCCATAGCAACGCCGGCGATCGGTGCCTTGATCGGCACACCGGTGTCTAGCAAGGCGAGGGTTGAGCCACAAACCGAAGCCATCGAGGATGATCCATTGGAGGAGAGCACTTCGGATACCAGGCGCATCGTGTACGGGAAATCGGATTCTGGCGGGATCACTGGAAGCAAGGCACGTTCCGCTAGGGCGCCGTGCCCGATATCGCGCCGCGAGGCACCCCGCAACATTTTAACTTCACCGGTAGAGAAGGGTGGGAAATTATAGTGGTGAATATATCGCTTACTTTCGGAGGGGGACAGGCTGTCGAGCTCCTGCGCCTCTCTCGGTGTTCCTAAGGTTGCCAGGGTAATGACCTGGGTCTCGCCTCGGGTGAATAGACCAGAACCGTGGGCGCGTGGGCTGACATCCACCTCGCACCAGATCGGGCGTATGGATGTATAATCTCGGCCATCAGGCCGGATTCCGTTTTCGAGGATTCGCTGGCGCACCACAGTTTTCAGCACGTTTTCGAAAACGTCTTTTACCAGCCTTACCTTCGTTTCATCCTCCCCAGCAAACTCCTGAATGAACTGGTCTCGCAGACCATCGATCTCTTCATTGCGCTGAGCCTTGAGATATGGTTGATCTAACAGGGCATGAAGCTCTGTGGCTGCTCGGGTGGCGATGCTTGCTTGTAATGCATCGTCGATGACGAAAGGCTGGTAGGTCGATTTCGGCTTACCAATCTCAGCTGCCATCTTTTCCTGAATATCGATCATAGGCTGGATAGCCTGATGACCGAATTCCAGAGCTTCCACCATTTGCTGTTCGCTGATCTCATTGGCGCCACTTTCTACCATCAGGATAGCATCCCGTGTTCCAGCTATGCGCAAATCGAGGTCGGAGTATTCCATATCAGCGAAGGTCGGGTTGACTACAAATTCACCCTCGATCAAGCCAATCCGGACTGCCGCCACCGGTCCGCCCCAGGGGATATTAGAGATCATCAAGGCAGCCGAGGCAGCATTGACGGCCAGGATATCGATGGGGTTTTCACCGTCGGTGGAGAATGAGTAAAGGATAATTTGAACGTCGTTGCGCAAATCTTTTGGGAAGAGTGGGCGTAACGGACGGTCAGTGAGACGAGCGGTGAGGATGGCCTCTTCGGTTGGGCGTCCCTCACGGCGAAAGAACGAGCCTGGAATGCGGCCGCCGGCATACATTCGCTCTTCATAATCAACGGTCAGAGGGAAGAAATCGATATTTGGGCGAGTCTCTGCGCTCATCGTCGCTGAGGCAAAGATCATCGTGTCTCCCACCCTTAAGGTGATCGCTCCTCCGGCTTGTCCGGCCAGGTGACCGGTTTCAAACAGGAAGTTTTTGGTGCCAATGGCGACCGAATACTTACTGACTTCTGGTTTCATGTTTTCTCCTGATGCCACCCACTCAGTCAGGGACTGAAAGTTATCGACAACCCAAGTCATGGAGTTGTTGGTTGTCGCCAGCTTTCAATACCTAACCGGTGGGTCATAAAAATTGGGATAAACGACTCAATCAGGACCAGTGATGTGCAGTCACTGATCCTGTTTAGTTTGATCTATTCTCACCTGTTACGGCGAGCATGGGAGCAAGCTGCTCACCCCCGAGAGAAATCTCCATCGTTGTGCGAAGTGCCAGGAGCAGGCTGCAGCGATGCTCCGGGGCACTACTCTTATTTGCGGCGGATATTGAGCGCCTCAGTCAATGCCATATACCGCTGAAAGTCTTTCCGGCGGATATAGGATAGCAATCTACGGCGTTGGCCGACCATCTTGAGCAGGCCGCGCCGCGAAGACTCGTCCTGTTTGTGAGTGCGCAAGTGGTCGGTGAGGGTAATAATGCGATTGGTTAAGATCGCAATCTGCACCTCAGGGGATCCAGTGTCATTTGGATGGCGGGAGTATTCCTCCATCAACTTGCTTTTCGTTTCTTTATCGATTGACATGACGTCTGCTTACTCCTTTACATATATTTTGCAGGTCTCCATATCAACAGCTCACTATCTCAACCAGTTATCATCTCCCGGAAGTAGAGCCGCGGACAGGGCTAGTCAAAGCGGGCAGATTATACCACAATGAGGCGCTATCCGGCACTAATTTTTGGGACTTGCGCGCAGCAAACTGCGCAGTGATTCTTGAAGCTCGGCGGGGAAAAATTCAATACATTGTCGTGTCAACCATGCTGCATCCTGGTTATCTGTAATCATCAGGTGCTGGCGAAGAAAATGAGCAGTCTCTTTGGGGGATCGCTTAGCCAGACTTTCGATGGTTTCCCGGACAGTTTCTCGCAGCGGGGAGGGTAAGGATCGAACAAACGGTGTGATTGACCGGTAAAAAATGGGGATATTTGCGTACTCGCTTGAAGTGATGAGGGGATTTAATGCCATCAATCCCATCTTTATGATTTTAAAGTCTGGATTTGCCAGCCATTCATTAGTTTGGGTAATTAATCGCTCGGGATTCTCTGCTCGCAAACTGTTGAGAGCCTGCTCGAGAATTACTCTTTGAAATTGCTCATCTGGAGTCGATTTTATCCACCCGACTACCCGATCTAGAATTGGATCAGGAGGAAGGGGGGCGATCAGTCCAAGGACCTGTGTGGCTAATAACCGCATCTCATAGTACTCTTCTCTCCAAAGCAGATCGCAGAGTTGGAATGCAGCCGTGCGATTGTTGGTTACTTGTGGCCTGATCTCTATCAGGACCTGGCGAAGAACAGGCTTAGGGACATTGTATGAGAGCAACAATGGTGGAGGCTCGCCGGTTTGCCCTGTACGGTGGGTGCGATCCGCATATATGCTGAAGAGTGCATGCAAATCGCTTACCACAACATCTGGTTGATCAAAATGATCTGCGATTGCGGCGCACCTTTGGCGAAGATGGGCTAATTGTATGGCTGGCATTCGAGAGTCGCAGGGATCATTAACTTTGACGAAGCCCGTTTAATAACTGATACCCAGCCTGAACATCCGGAGCGAAGCTGAGCCATCTTCTCTGACTTTCTGGTATGAATTCTCCTTGCCGGGAAAGTAAAGTCTGGAATGTATCGTACCAGCCCGAACCGATCAAGATCAACGGTCGAGGCGTTATTGAATCGGTAAGGAGAAGGTTCCACATCATCGCAATTTCTGTCAGGGTACCTGGTCCGCCGGGTAGACCAAAAGCAGCATCACAACCCTCGATCAGGGCAATTACCCGTTCGGGAAGGGTTGGGTACCGTTTTTCCTCCATGAGCCAAGAGTTCGGACGCACAGGGCGCCAGGCTTCGATCTGGTCACAGGTAACCCCAATCACGAGAGCCCCGGCAGACGCTGCGCCTTTTGACACAGCCTCCATTGTGCCAATATACCCCCCAGTAAGAACAGTATGACCATCCGATCCGAGCAGCTTGCCTAACTGGAGTGCTTCTTCGTAGGCAGGGTCACCGGGTTTTGGATGCGAGCTACCGAATACGGTTATCTTCATAAAAAGTCCTCGCTACGATCAGGATGTTACCAGGTGCGCTGGTAGTTCTTATCAAGTTTATCTAAGATCGCTTTTTCTAGATCTATCCCTGCGATGCTGGCAATTTGTAGCAAGTATAAGGCAACATCCGCCAGTTCTTCTGAGAGATCCTGGATGACAAAAACGTTTTCGCTCCATTGAAAATGTTCCAGAACTTCGGACGCTTCAAGGTTGAGCGAAATTGAAAGATTACGTAAAGTTTGAGGCTTAGTGCTTTCAGCCTCATACCAACCTTGACTCTGGACAAAATTGTGCATGGCTTGGGTTAGCTCTTTGATATCCATAGATTCTTTTTATTCTCCCAGCGCCTGGAGGGCAATTTGGGCAGACCTGGACTGTTCGGCATGCCACCCGGATTCCGTAGCCATGGATTGTAAATGTGATCTGACAGCTGCCTGTTCAGCTGGGCTCAGGGCTGAGAATGCCAGCCGGATACGAGCTATATCCCGCGAGAGTAGCTGATCCCAGAGCGTGTCTAAACCGTCGGTTGTTGCCATTCCTGAACGGTAATTATGCCATGAAATCGAGGGTGTCAGGTAAAATATTCATGTTATGAAGATCATTTTGACGCACGAACAGGCTGATTTCGATGCGGTTGCCTCGCAATTAGGCGCTTATTTGCTTGACGAGACTTTTATTCCTATCCAGCCTCGCAAGATGAACCGCAATGTGCGTGCTTTTCTCACGTTGTACGGCATGGATCTGCCTTTCATCAGCGCGGACGATTTGCCCAGAGAGCCGGTGGATTCGGTCAAGCTTGTCGATACACAATCTATAAGTAGCGTCAAAGGAATGAATCCTGCAACCCAGGTGCACGTGATTGATCATCACCCTCTGCGCGAAGATCTACCTCCCGATTGGATTTTGACAGTGTCTGGAACCGGGGCAAATACAACCATGTTTGTTGAGACACTCCGGGAGCACGATGTTATCCTCAACACAGTACAAAGCACGCTCTTATTATTGGGAATCTATGAAGATACAGGCTCGCTTACCTATTCACGAACCACTGCTCGGGATTTGCGGGCTGCTGGATATTTGTTGGAGCAGGGGGCCAGCCTGCAAATTGCAACAGATTTCTTAAACCACCCATTATCGAAAGACCAACAAGAAATCTACGATCAGCTGCGAGCAAGCGCTGAATTCCATAATATCCACGGGCAGAACATTGTCCTCGCCAGGGGAGATGCCAGCAAGATCGACGAAGAATTGTCCACAATTGCACACAAGCTGCGCGACCTGCTGGATCCCGATGCGTTATTTGTATTGGTCCTAACGCGAAGCGGAGTCCAGCTTATTGCGCGTTCGAGCAATGATAATATTGATGTCTCCCGGATTGCAGCTAACTTTGGTGGTGGTGGGCATGAGCGGGCAGCCGCGGCGTTGATAAAAGACCGGCAATTAGAAAATATCCATGATGAGCTGATCCAGCTATTGCCAGACCATGTTGGAGCTGCAATTACTGTGTCGCAAATTATGTCACGCAGCCCTCAGCTTCTCTCACCGATAACATTGGTGGAGGAAGCAGCTCGCCAGATGCAGCGTTACGGGCACGAAGGATATCCTGTGGTACGAGACGGAAAGGTAATTGGGCTGCTCACCAGGCGGGCGGTAGATCGGGCAGTATCCCATAAAATGAATCCGACAGTTGATAGAGTCATGGATGCAGGGGAATATACCGCCAGTCCAACCGACTCGATCGAATATTTGCAGAAATTAATGACAGATTCCGGTTGGGGACAGGTGCCGGTTGTACAACCGGAATCCGGTCAGATAATTGGCATTGTTACCCGAACAGATTTATTAAAGACATTATCTCCTACAGCACGCATTCCCAGCCGGCAAAGCCTGGTAGACCGGCTCGAGCGAGCTTTACCAGCAGCAGTGGTAGATTTTCTTAAAGTGGTTGCTCAGATCGCCCATGAGCAGCAAGCCGCCGTCTATATCGTGGGAGGGTTTGTTCGAGATCTTTTACTGGATCGCCCCAGCCTGGATTACGACCTGGTTGTTGAAGGGGATGCAATCGCTGTGGCTAAGAGCCTGGCACGCAGGTTTGGAGGCAGGGTTACAAGCCATTCTCGGTTCGGTACAGCAAAATGGATCCTTCGTCCTGGGGCGATAATGAACACCCAACTCCAGGTGAGGAACCTTGATAAGGTAATCAAACGGGGCAGCCTGGATGAATTGCCCGAGACGTTAGATTTGGTCTCCGCCCGGACCGAATTTTATACTTATCCTACAGCCTTGCCAACCGTCGAACGGGGAAGTATCAAGCTCGATCTGCACCGTCGTGATTTTACAATCAACACGCTCGCTTTGCGCCTGGATGGAAACCATTATGGTGAGCTGCATGATTATTGGGGGGGATTAGCTGATCTGCGCCACGGTTTGGTGCGAGTATTGCATTCTATATCCTTTGTTGACGACCCGACGCGTATCTTGCGAGCAGTACGTTTTGAGCAACGCTTTGGTTTTCAGATCGAGGGACGTACGTTAGAATTATTGACCGAAGCCCTTTCATTGCTGGACCGGGTCTCCGGCGACAGAATTCGGCATGAGCTGAATATTATACTTGCCGAGAACCGCGCCACCGCCAGTCTGGCAAGGATGTCGGAGTTGGGTATCCTGGCTGCTATCCACAAGGAACTAGTGTGGGACGGGTGGCTTGAGAAACGGTTTCAGGATATCCTATCAGGGCTACCAGACATGTATTGGACGGATTTCATTGGGAAAATTGAGCTAGAAGAACGCATCAAAATTGCTTACATTCTCTGGCTGGTGCGTCTCTCGCCAGGTGTTGCCAGAAATATCAGCGAGCGCATAAAATTGTCAACAGAATTAAAGCGTATGGTCCAATCAACCGTTTATCTCTGGCAGAATATGCCAGGCATTGAGAATGAAAAGCCTTCTGTTGTTACCTCTCGTATCAGCGATGTTCATCCACTGGGAATTTATGCTTTGTTTTATGCTACCGAAGATCAAGCGCAAAGAGATATTATCACACGCTATGTCCAAATTTGGAGGAACATTTCACCAACCATCAGCGGATATGATTTGAAGATCCAGGGAATACCCCCAGGTCCCGTTTACAGGAGGATCCTGGAAGCGTTGCGGGAAGCCTGGCTGGACGGGGATATTACCTCCGTTGAACAAGAGACCGTTATGCTAGATCAATTGATTGCCAGTAGTCGTGGAAAACTTGTTGGTAACCGGAAGGAAAAATCCTAGTGGTAGCAATATATAATCTTTTACCCTTAGCAGGTCAAATAACGATCCGCACGGCGAGCAGGAGCGATTTACCCGCATTAGAATGGAATGGCGAGTATAGCCATTTTCGCTTGCTATACCAGGATATTTACCACAGCTCTTTGCGGGGGGAGGCGATTATGTGGTTGGCAGATTTGCCAGGTATAGGGGTGATCGGTCAGCTATTTGTTCAGCTTACCTCGGGCAGGGAAGAGCTAGCCGATGGCTCACACCGTGCCTATATCTATGGTTTTCGTGTGCAAACCTATTATCGGGGCCAGGGTATTGGTACACAGATGCTGGCGATTGCCGAGGCAGACTTAAGGCAACGGGGTTATGGCATCGTGAGCTTGAACGTGGCAAGAGACAATCAGCAAGCCAGGCAGCTCTATGAGCGCCATGGATATCGTGTGGTATCAGCCGAACCTGGTCGTTGGACCTATTTGGATGAATTTGGTAATCGGAGACAGGTGATCGAGCCAGCCTGGCGAATGGAAAAGGTTATAAGCGTAAAAGAGAATGTTAGTGTTTGGTTAGATTGATCTGGCTCCGCTTTAAAACCTTGCCTGCGATATAATTTCATGCTAGAATATAGATCGGGTAAGCTGGCGTTATTGATATCGGATTGGTGAAAAGTGGGCACCCCCCACTTTTCTTCGTATAATTGAAAGGTTCAATCATATTTTTATTTTTGCTCCAGAGTGAGATCGAGGAGACATGAAGAACGAGTTTGTTCTTGCGTTTAATGAAGTTCTGGAAGAGAAGAAGCTACCAAAAGAGGTGATCCTTGAAGCTCTCGAGGCAGCCATGGTTTCTGCATACCGCCGGGCGGTAAATGCATCCAATGCCCAGCATGTAGAGGCTACGATCGATCTGGAAACCGGAAAAGTCACCATCTCTGCTGAGAAAGAGGTGGTTGAATCTGTTCAGGATCCCAGAACAGAGGTCACCCTGAAGGAGGCGCGGAAAGTCAACCCGGAGACGAATCTGGGCGAGATGGTGGTTGTAGAGACCACGCCGCGCAACTTCGGTCGAGTCGCCGCCCAGACTGCCCGCCAGGTGATCCAGCAGCGTATCCGCGAAGCCGAGCGTGACGCGCAGATGAATCACTTTAGCAAACAGCTTGGAGAGATTGTCAGCGGAGTCGTCCAGGCTGTCAATTCCCAGGCGCTTACGCTCGGTTTAGACATGAAGGCGGAAGGGGTGATGCCACGCAACCAGCAGGTAGTTGGTGAGCGATTCCGCGTCCATGATCGCGTGCGCACACTGCTCCTGGAGGTAAAGACCACCAGCCGTGGTCCTCAAATCATCCTTTCCCGAGCTCATCGTAATTTCCTGCGACGCCTGCTGGAAAATGAGGTGCCGGAAATTTACCATGGAATGGTAGAGATCCGATCGATCGCGCGTGAACCAGGGCAGCGTTCAAAAGTAGCGGTAGCTGCTCTTCAACCGGGAGTGGACCCTGTTGGAGCTTGTGTTGGCATCCGTGGCGTTCGCATCCAGGCGATCGTGCGTGAGTTAAATGACGAAAAGATCGATGTAATCGAGTGGAATACTGACCCTGCAATCTATATTGCCAAAGCGCTCAGCCCGGCTCGGGTAACTGGTGTCTACTTGAATGAGCATTCCAAAGGTGCTAAGACAGCCACCGTGGTTGTCCCTGAGGACCAATTAAGCCTGGCAATTGGACGTGATGGGCAGAACGCTCGGCTGGCAGCAAAGTTGACAGCCTGGAGGATCGACATCAAAAGCCTGCCAGAGGCAGCTTCGGATGCGTTGTATAAAATACAAAATGATCCAGAATATGCTCTGATTGCAGAACAAGAAGCAGCTATCAAAGACCAGGTTGTTGCCATTTTAGCTAAGAAAGCAGAAGGCAGACCGGTTCAGCCAGAGGAATACCAGTTGTTGAGCCAGTTTGTCGACCGGGTAGAAAAAGGTCTCAGCCGGCAGCGACAGAAAGAGAAGCAGGTCGAGGAAGAGCGCCAGAAAGTGATCCAGGCACAAATCCCGGATGAAGCTTACAGGATACCCCTGGAAGAGCTTGGCATTTCACCTCGGATAACATCGGTGCTGGGTGGGGCAGGCTATACGACTGTTGGAGATCTCATGCTTCAAATGAAGCTGGATTCCGATGCTATTCTCGGCCTAAGCGGTATTGGACCGAAAACGATGGAAGATATAGATACTGCCCTGGCTGGATTGACGTTTGGAGCCCCGCAGGAGCTAGCTCCTGTCGCTGAAGCCGAAGAGGTCCAACCAGAGGTTGTTGAAATGGCTGAAGCACAGCCGGTGGAGGTGGAAGCGGAGGCAGAGGTCGAGTTGCCCGAGGTCGAGATGGAAGCCGAAGCCTTGGCTGAGGTGGCTGTGGGAGATGTGCTGGCGGAAGAGACAGCTGAAGCCCAGGCAGTCGTGGGTGAACTGGTTTCCGAGGAAATCGAGGAAATTCTTGAAAAACCCGAAGAAGCGGTAGAGCCTGCTCTTGAGGCGCAAGGGGTGATTGAAGCGGTTGAAGGCGAGGAAGAAGAGCCTACAACACTGGATGAAATTTTTGCCTTGCGACCAGAAGCTCTCGAATTTACAGAGCCCGTCGAGGATGAGGAAGACGAAGACGAAGATTCACAACGCAAGAAGAAGAAGAAGAAGAAAAAGAAATTCGTCGAAGTTGAGTATGATCCAGAACAGGATGTTGTAATTTACAAGAAGAAACGCAAGCGTGGCGGCCCTGGAGAATGGGGCGATAACTGGGAAATATAGATTTTGATAAGCGAGACTCTGCTTAATGGCCAGGAAACCTGTCCGGAGGAAGCATATTCCTCAACGAACCTGTGTTGGATGCCGAGAAACCCTGCCAAAACGATCTCTGATCAGGATTGTGCACAATGAACAGGGTGTCCAGGTGGACCCAACTGGAAAGATGCCGGGACGGGGAGCGTACCTGCATAATCAACGCTCCTGTTGGGAGCGCAGTTTGAAGGGTCCGCTAGCGAAAGCTCTGAAAACTGACCTGACAGACGAGGATCAAGAGCGTCTGGCAGCGTTTGCAGAGACACTGCAGGATGAAGATCTGAGGCAGGAGCAAGGCAGTGTCTAATCGCATCATCCGAGTTAATGCGGATCTTGCTGGATACGAAATGTGTGATCAAGGATTAAATGCGGGTGGGTTGTGCTTGCGGCACATACTGAGGTTTGTAATGTGCGCATAGATAAGTAACCAGCCAGTTGAACAATGCCCGTCTCGCTCATTTGGGCGAATGAAGTGACAAGCACGACCTGCATTGATAAAGTAAGTTCTAGGAGGTAACCAATGAGCGATAATGGGCATGGAAATGTTATCGAACTACCACCCAGTATAACAGTACGGGAATTAGCTCAAGCGATTAAAGCCAGCCCCATCGAGGTGATTAAGACTTTGATGGCAAATGGGGTAATGGCAAATATCAATCAATTGATCGATTACGACACAGCTGCGGTTGTTGCAGCGGAGATGGGGTTTGAAGCTACCCTGGAGACACCCCAAACCGCTGTTGAAGAGGATGCGACCGAGATCCCATTATGGCGGCGCCTGATTGCAGATGAAGACCCTGGTCAACTCGTAAACCGTCCGCCGGTTGTCACGATACTGGGTCATGTTGACCATGGCAAAACCACTCTATTGGACGCTGTTCGACATACCAATGTTGTCGAAGGAGAAGCGGGTGGAATTACCCAGCACATTGGTGCTTATCAAACCGAGCATAATGGTCGCACGATTACATTCCTGGATACCCCGGGACATGCGGCATTTACGGCTATGCGTGCGCGAGGTGCCCAGGGTGCGGATATCGTCGTCCTGGTGGTTGCCGCCGATGATGGAGTTATGCCACAGACTCGAGAGGCGGCAGCCCATGCTAAGGCAGCAAAAGTGCCGATTATCGTGGCTATGAATAAAGTGGATAAACCCAATGCTGACCCTGGAAAGGTCAATCAGCAACTGGCTGAGATTGGGTTGGTTCCGGATGAATGGGACGGGGATACAATTGTCGTCCCTATTTCTGCGAAGAAGAAAATTGGCCTGGATGATCTATTAGAGGCGATCTTATTAGTGGCTGATAACCAGAAAATTCAAGCCAATCCAAAAGGACGGGTGATAGGCACAGTGATTGAGGCTGAACGGGACCGCGCCCGCGGTGTTCTGGCAACTTTATTAGTGCAGAATGGGACTCTGGATGTCGGCGACGTGATTGTGGTTGGTAATGCCCACGGGCGGCTGCGGGCGATGTTTGATTATCGCGGTAAGCAGCTAAAAAAAGCAGGGCCGTCAACTCCTGTCTCCGTTATGGGGCTCAATGATGTACCCCAGGCTGGGGATATATTCAAGGTTGTAAACTCTGACAAAGAAGCCCGTATTATCGTGCAGGATCGCATGGCAGAGAAAAAAGAAGCCGAGGCTGAGCACGTCTCCACTGTTACCCTTGAGCAGCTATTTGACCGTTTTCAAGCCGGAGATCTTAAAGAACTGCGCTTGATTGTAAAAGCAGACGTGCAGGGATCTTTAGAGCCAATTATTTCCTCCCTTAATGAAATGAACAAGGGGGATATCGCAGTCAATATCTTGTATGCCGAGACGGGCAATATCGGAGAGAATGATATCATGCTCGCTGCGGCCTCAAGGGCGGTTGTAATCGGCTTCAATGTTCTGGCAGATTCAGCCGCCCGGCGGCTGGCTGATGCCGAAGGGGTTTCAGTCCGCCTGTATGAAATTATCTACCGGTTGACTGAAGATGTTGAGAAAGCCCTAACCGGTATGCTAGAGCCGATTGATAAAGAGACGATCCTGGGACAGGCAGATGTACGGGTGGTCTTTCGAATCTCCAAAACTGGCAATATCGCTGGCTGTTATGTCACCAGCGGGGAGATTCGCCGGAACGCAATGATCAGGGTAAAACGGGCAGGCGAAGTGATCCATGAAGGGTCGGTATCATCCTTGCGCCACTTGCAAGATGATGTCCGAGAAGTCCGCCAGGGATATGAATGCGGGATAGCAGTCAAGAATTTCGATCATTGGGTTGAAGGTGATCATATTGAGTGTTATATCGTTGAGAAGGTACCCGCGGCTTGAGATTGGATTATTGCCTGTTTGTGATTAGAAAGCAGGACTATAATGGTGTCGAAATTACGGGCGCAACGGATTGCAGACCGGGTTCGTGAAGAGCTGTCTGAGCTACTGATTCATGAGATCTCAGACCCACGCCTATTGGGGGTTTCGGTGACGGATGTGACGGTGGATCGAGAGCTATCCTACGCCAATATCTATATCTCGGCCATTGAGGGCTCTGAGCGCTCCCAGGAGATCCTGGAGGGGCTGGAGAGTGCCCAGGGGTTTATTCGCCGGGAGCTCGCTCAGCGGGTGGAGTTGCGCACTTTCCCAAGGCTGCGGTTTCACTGGGATCCGACTTTTGAGCGGGCTGACCATATCGAAAAGCTGTTTGATTCCTTACAAAATGAGTCCGACTCATCGGACGAGGAGAAGGCAATTGGGCAGCAATAATTCGGTAGCACTTATTCAGGATCGATTTCAAAAGGCTGGGCGTATTCTGGTTCTTTCCCATATCCGACCAGATGGGGATGCAGTTGGTTCGGTATTGGGTCTTGGGCTCGCCCTCCAGGAGGTCGGTAAACAGGTTCAGATGGTAATTGCCGATGGCGTCCCGGTGAGTCTAAAGCATTTGCCCGGCAGTGAACTGATCCGGAATGGTCCAAATGGGGAGGTTGATCTGATCATTTGCCTGGATTGCTCTGATCAGGACCGGTTGGGTAACGCATTAGAGGGTTATCCGTTGCCAGATATCAACATTGACCACCATGCTACTAATCAGGGTTTTGCCCAAATCAACCTGATCGATGCAGCGGCAGTGTCTACGACAGAGATTATCTACACTCACTTGATGGCGTGGGGATTACCGCTGACAAAAATGGTAGCCGATGCTCTCCTGACCGGCCTAATAACCGATACGATTGGTTTCCGGA
Source organism: Anaerolineae bacterium (assembly GCA_041301185.1). Classification (GTDB taxonomy): domain Bacteria; phylum Chloroflexota; class Anaerolineae; order Anaerolineales; family UBA4823; genus JAQBDA01. The sequence goes on along the minus strand of JBFYSV010000031.1, from coordinate 16,233 downwards.
CTTCCAATATCTCTTCAAAAGCATTAAGAATGGCAGCAGATTTATTGGAGGCTGGCTCTGATCTATCGAATTTATATCATCTGGCTCTGGTGAACCGCACGTTTGAAGCCATTCGTTTCTGGGGTGCAGGGTTATCTCTATTAGAGCGCGATGGCTCGATCATCTGGACGACTTTGAGCATGGCTGATCGAAAATCCGTTGGATACGGTGGGCGTGATGATGCGGACTTGATCAACTTGTTGTCTGCAATTAGCGGGGTGGAGATTTGTTTGGTCTTTGTTGAACAGCCTAACGGAAGGGTGAAAGTGAGCTGGCGTTCAGTACTTGGAATCGATGTATCGCAAGTTGCAATGAGTTTTGGTGGCGGTGGTCACCCGGTAGCTGCTGGAGCAGAAATAACAGGTAATTTAGAGGAAATTCGCTCGCAGGTCTTGCAAGAGACATTCTGTCTCATTCGCGATAACCACAAACAATATCACATGGATGGGATAAAAAAATGAATCAGGATCCGATGAAGAATATTGTCTCTGGAGTGCTGGTAGTTGATAAGCCAATTGGCCTCACATCTCACGATGTTGTCCAAATCATTCGTCGTGGGACTGGGATTCGTCGTGCAGGTCACACAGGTACGCTTGATCCGCGTGCATCTGGGGTGCTGGTTGTGTTGGTAGGACCGGCTGTTCGGTTGAGTGAGTATGTTTCTGCATCCGACAAACGCTACCAGGCGACCATCCGTTTGGGTAGCTCTACTGATACCTATGACGCTGACGGGGTTGTGACCAAATCGTATGTGTCCGTGGACAGCATTACGGAAGACCGTTTTGTTGAAGTTCTCGAACAATTTATTGGTGAAATCGAACAAGTGCCTCCGCCATACTCCGCAGTCAAAGTCAAGGGAAAGAAAGCATACGAGATGGCGCGAGAAGGTGAGGAGGTAGACCTGAGCCCTCGTAAGATCAATGTTTACAGCCTGGAAGTGCTGGAATGGGCACCACCGGAAGTTGTAATTGACGTGTATTGCTCATCAGGCACGTATGTTCGCTCGCTGGCAAACGATCTGGGCAATGCCCTGGGTTGTGGTGCTCACCTGGTTGGATTGCGGCGGACGAAAAGCGGGCGATTTACTCTGCGAGATGCCGTACCTCTACGACGCTTACAAGAAGGATTTGATGCCGGAGACTGGTATCGACACCTGATTCCAGCGGCTGAGGCGTTGGCAGACTGGCCAATGGTAGAACTGGATGCTGATGGGGTTGAGTTGGTACGCCATGGGCACCGCGTACCCGGGGAAGCTGGCTCAAAAGGATGGGCGCGGGGCATCAGTGAGCAGGGTGATCTTGTAGCTCTCCTGGAATTTGATGTTGAAACTTCAGAATGGCAGCCCCGCAAGGTATTCTTCCAATCCTGATGATCCCCAACCCGTCATGCCCCATTACCAATCTCTAGAGGGTGTAAGCCTGGCAAATACCTGGCTTACCATTGGCTCTTTTGATGGAGTGCATCGGGGACACCAGGAGATAATTCGACAACTAGTCACTGGTGCCCGCGATGCAAATGCCACCTCGGTAGCGATCACTTTTCATCCGCATCCGGCAGTGGTATTGGGGAAGCGAAGCAATCCGTTATTCCTCACTACACCAGAAGAACGGGCTTCCCTTCTGGGTGAGTTTGGCGTTGATGTGGTTGTCACCTATCCATTTGATACGGCAACATCCCAATTGAGTGCCTGGGATTTTATGGCCCGGTTGCACCAGCATCTGGGGTTACGCAGGCTGCTGGTCGGACAAGACTTCGCACTTGGGCGTGGACGCGAGGGGAACGTAGATCGTTTGAGGGTTTTGGGCGAGGAATTTGGATATTCAGTTGAGGTGATCCCTCCTATATTGAATGGGGATGTTGTCATCTCTTCCAGCCAGATTCGCTCTATACTTTTAGAAGGCGATGTTGAACACGCTGCCAGGCTGCTTGGACGGTGCTACTCGGTCAGTGGACAGGTAGTTCATGGTGATGACCGGGGCAAATCATTAGGCATTCCGACCGCGAATTTATCCGTATGGACAGAACGGACCATACCCAAAGCCGGGGTCTATGTCTGTCGTGCTCTGGTGGATGGTGAATATTGGGGTGCTGTCACGAATATTGGGATCCGCCCAACGTTCGAAAACCTGCCAGTTATTCCACGGATTGAAGCTCATCTGCTGGATTTCGACGCTGATATTTATGAGCGCCAAATCAGCCTGGAATTTGTCTCCAGGTTGAGAGACGAACAGCGTTTTTCGGATATCCAATCACTTATTAAGCAAATCCATACCGATATCCAGCGAGCTCGCGAAATCCTGCAAAACTTAAACCGAATCTGAAGAGTTGCTTTTCGCTCCCCCTACACCTTATAGGAGGCAGTTATATGAGGCAATATCTCGATTTATTAGAAAATATCCTGGATCACGGCGTTCAGAAAGGAGATCGCACGGGTACCGGGACTCTATCCATATTCGGTTACCAGATGCGTTTTGACTTGATGAAGGGATTCCCGCTCTTAACCACCAAGAAACTGCATTTAAAATCTATCATCCACGAGCTGATCTGGTTTTTAAAGGGGGACACCAATGTTCGCTATCTCCAGGAGAACGGTGTGAGAATTTGGGATGAGTGGGCAGACGATGATGGGAATCTAGGCCCGGTCTACGGCGCACAATGGCGGACCTGGAGGGCAGCAGATGGGCAGACGATTGATCAAATATCCAGGGTGATCGACGGAATTAAGACCAACCCAGATTCGCGACGCTTGATCGTCACTGCCTGGAATGTGGGTGAGCTGGAAAAGATGGCACTATCTCCTTGCCATGCCCTTTTCCAATTCTACGTCGCACGGGGCGAGCTTTCTTGCCAGCTCTATCAACGCTCTGCGGACGTATTTCTAGGCGTGCCGTTTAATATTGCCTCGTACGCCTTATTGACCATGATGGTCGCCCAGGTTTGTGATCTGGGTGTGGGAGAATTTGTTCACAGCCTGGGAGATGCGCATTTATATCTCAACCACATCGATCAAGCTCGCACCCAATTGGAGAGGCAGCCTTATGAATTGCCGATCATGAAAATTAACCCCGAAGTACGCTCGATTTTTGACTACAAGTATGAGGATTTCGAGCTGGTGGGTTACCGGGCGCATCCCCATATCAAGGCGGAGATATCGGTTTGATTGTATCTTTGATCGTGGCGATGGATCAAGAGAATGGGATAGGCTACCAGGGTCGGCTCCCCTGGCATCTATCCAGTGACTTGAGACGGTTTAAGTCCTTGACAATGGGTCACCATCTGATCATGGGTAGGAAAACTTATCAATCGATTGGCAAACCGCTTCCTGGGAGAGTAATGATTGTGGTTTCAAAGAACCTCTTATACCGGGAAGATGGTTGCATCATTGTTCATACCATTGATGATGGACTGCTGTTCGCTCTTGAGAACGGTGAGGATGAGGTTTTTATTATCGGTGGTGGACAAATATTCAGGCAGACGCTCCCAAGGGCTGACCGGATTTATCTGACCCTCGTTCACGCCACAACTGCAGCGGATGTGTTTTTCCCGAGTATCAATCAAGCAGAATGGAAAGAAATCCAATCAATTTTCCAACCTGCGAGACAAGGGGATGATTTCGACCACTCCTTTATCGTATTGCACCGCCAGGCACCTGCCAATTAAGCGATTTACTAATTCTTTATCAGGCCAAAAATTATGGGGTTGCTTGGGCAGAATCGTCCAAACAACCCCAAAATCATAAATGAGCAAACCTCATAGACTCAGTTCAGCTATGATCCCGTTCCATGCGCTTCACGCCACAGAGCGGAATCGGGGATGAACAGGGATTGGTCGAAGTCTTCCATGCCGTAAGATTCGATCATCTCCTGGGTTGGCAGGGAAATGATCCAATCGATGAACTGGTTTGCCAGTTCGTTCTGGATGGCGGGGTTCTTATCTGGATTGACGGCGATGACGCCATACGGGTTGAAGAGGACGGGATCGCCTTCGACCAGGATGGCGAGTTCGAGACCTTCTTTCGAAAGGGCAAGGAAGGTGGCGCGATCACTGAGGGTATAAGCTTGTTGCTCGTCAGACATGATCAAGACTTCGCCCATGCCTTGACCGGATGAAATGTACCAATCGCCGGCAGGCTCGATCCCGGCAGCTTTCCAGACAGAAAGCTCTTTGGTGTGGGTGCCGGATTCATCCCCACGCGAGACGAATGGGGCTTCGGCTGCTGCAATCTTGCTCAGTGCTTCTGCAGCGTTGGTCATCCCTTTGATACTGGCGGGGTCTGCTTCGGGACCAAGAATGACGAAGTCGTTGTACATGACGTCTTCACGGCGGATACCGTGTCCGGCGGCCATGAACTCGTCTTCCCTGGCGCGGGCGTGTACCAGGAGGACATCAGCGTTACCATCCTCGCCCAGGGTGAGCGCCTGACCGGTGCCGACCGCGATCACATCTACGTCAACCCCTGCCTGGCTCTCGAAATCGGGCAGGATGAAGTCCAGCAAGCCGGAATCCTCTGTGCTGGTCGTGGTTGCCAGAATTAGCTTTCCCTCCTCGAGTACACGAGAGGTAGCTTCAGGAGTGGGTTCAGGTGCCTGCGTAGGAGGAACTTCAGTCGGCTCTGCTGGGGCTTGGGTCGGTTGAGCTGGTGCTTCAGTTGGGGCTGCGGGTGCTGCACAGGCTGAAAGTATTACGGCAAAGAGTAATAGGATGCTTAGTAGAAAACTAATTTTTTTTGACATAAATCTTCTCCTTTTGGATTGGTAGGGATTGGCAGGCTTGATGACTCAAACTGATTCGCAGCTTATGGATTGTGGAAGATCAATACACCATATCGCCACGGACAAACGCCGCTGTACGGGGATCATCTGGTGCCTTGAAGAAATGCTCTGTATCCGTAACTTCGATGATTTTGCCATCCAGCATGAGGGCAATCCGGTTTGCCAGGCGGCGAGCCTGGAAGATGTTGTGTGTTACCAGGACAAGTGTTGTTTGATTGATCTGGTTAGTATTTTTGGCGATTTCCTCGATCAGGGTTATATTATATGGATCGAGATTTGCGGTCGGTTCGTCCAAGAGCAGCACATCAGGTTGGATGATCATTGCTCTGGCGAGGGCGACTCGTTGGGCTTCCCCGCCTGATAATGTACGTGCTCTCTGGTGAGCCAGGTGAGCCAAGCCAACTTGCTTCAGGACAGATTTGCACAGCCCATTTGACTCTTTCTTCCCACGCACTCGCAACCCATACACCACATTTTCGGATACGGTTTGGTTGAGCAGAATCGGGCGTTGGAAGACCGTCGTGACTCGCCGCTTGATTTCCAGCGGAACATCCATGTCAGGTTGATACTTGTGAGTCAGAAAAGTGATCTCACCGCTGGTTGGCAATTCCAGGAAATTTAGCAAACGAAGTAATGTGCTTTTACCCGCTCCACTTGGACCAACCAGGGCAAAGATCTCGCCAGGATATATCTCCAAATCGGGGATATCCAGGACCCGCCTGCCATCATATTCCTTAACCAATTCTCGAATTTTATAGATTGGGTTGGTCATTGCTCTACTGCTCTTCCCTGGAGGCGTAGGATAGCCAGGTTGGTCAGGAATGTGATGCCGAGTAAGATAATCCCCAAGGATAACGCCAGATCAAAATTCCCTTTACGGGTTTCCAGGACAATCGCAGTAGTCATCACCCTGGTTCTGCCTTCGATGTTTCCGCCTACCAGCATGACAGCCCCCACTTCAGAGATAATGCTGCCGAATCCGGCAACGACAGCTGCAATGACGCCTACCCGGGCTTCTCGCATTACAGCATATGCAGCCTGAGTTTTGGTAGCACCTAAGGAAAGAACCTGAGAGCGCATCTGTGGGTCAACTCCGATCACTGCTGCCATGGTGAATCCTGCTACCAGTGGGAAGGCAATGATGGTCTGAGCTACGATCATTGCACCGGGCGTGAACAATTCTGGAACGATGTCGAGGTTAAGGCTGCCTAGCATCCCGTTACGGGAGAGCAAGATGTACACGAATAAGCCGATAACCACTGGAGGGAAGCCCATCCCGGTGTATAAAACTGCTGTAAGAAGTCTGCGCAGTTTAAAGCGATTCAGCCCCATCCAAATCCCGAGCGGCACACCTATCATTGTGCTTAGCAGGAGTGCTATCCCGGATACCTGCAATGAAAGGAGGATGATGTCTGCCAGATCTTGAATCATTTATCACCGATAAACACGTATCGCTTGTATCGGCACAAGTATATTTAGAAACGGGTGATTTGTCCAGTGCTCAGGTGTTTATTCAACCCATTCGATGCAACCTGTGCATTCTGTATCATAGCCCCCCAGGCTGGCAATAAATGCTTTTGTGCTGTCTCTATTCAACCATTCGATGAGAGCCTTAATCGGTTCCCTTTGGATATGGGAATCTGGTATAACTAGGTCGTACCGGTCGTTGCGTAAGAATAGAAAATCGAGCCCATAGCTCCTGGCGGCAGCTTCTAGGCCAATCCCCAGATCGGCTTCGCCTTCAGCAATGGCTCGCGCAACTGCAGAATGGGTGGTTTTATCGTTGTTATAACCCAAGACGTGGTCTTTGGAGATCGCAAGGTCTTTTATGATTGCATCCAGCCACACACGTGTTCCCGAACCTGGTTGGCGATTTATAAATCGAAGATTCTTACGAGTAATATCTTCCAACCCTTTGATATTCTCTGGATTCCCGGCAGGGAAAATCATGCCCAAGCGGCGGTAAGCCATTGTAATTAATGCGACCCGCCTACCGGGGATAATTCGGCTGACAAATGGCGTGTTATACGTATCACTGGCTTGATCCCAAAGGTGTGAACCGGCTAAGTCTGCACTTCCTTCTGCCAGGGCAATCAGGCCCCCCAGGCTGCCGACGAATTGGAGATTCAGACCATAACCCTGGGTAAGTTCCTGGAAATGACTTGCCAGCCAGGTGATAACCAGGTCGTGACTACCGGCAAATCTTACTGTTGTTTCATCAGAATTAACTGGAGGGGGGTTTACTGATCGCCACCGGTCCATTGCCTGGCGCATGCCATCTTCGATTTCTGCCAGTTTGAAGCCGGCAGTCAGCATTTCTAATAGATAGGCTTCAGCCCGGTGAACCAAAGCGGCATAGCGAAGGGGTATCTCTGTGCGAGGGATATCTGGACTAGTCTGCACGACTTTGGTGCCCTGACCAGCACGGCTGGTGATTAACCCCTGTTTCGACAGTTCCTGATAAGCGCGCTGGATCGTCCCAATCGTACAATCCCATTTTGTTGCCATTTCGCGCACTGCGGGGAGACGGTCGCCTGGTTTTAAGTCACCCCTTAAGATTTGCTGCCTCAGGTTCTCGGCGATTTTTTGGTATAAATGGATTTCTTCCATGCGGATAAGTATAAAGTCAAGCTGACCGGTTGGCAAGAAGATTTATATTCTGGATATTGCACTTGACAAATCTTGCCTTTTGTTTATAATCCAACGAAATCAATACCAAAAGACGTTGAAGAGGACGAGTAGGTTTCGAGACGACAGTCCAGAGAGCGGATGAATGGTGAGAATTCCGCCTGTACGCTGGGACCGAATGGGCCTCTGAGTTGCAGAGCGAAAGAATAATCGTTGAGTAGCTTGTGCCGGAGTTGCCACCGTTATCAAGGCAAAGGGTATTCACCGGGCTTCCCGGACAGTACCCGAATCGAGTGAGGCTGGCCTCCACCAGAATTTTGATCCTGTCGCAACATGGCAGGATTTTTTCGTCTAGAGGTTGCCTAACCGGGGTGGCACCACGGACATCGCGCGTTCGTCCCCTTTGGGGATTGGCGCGTTTTTTATTTTGGCAAATACCGTCTTGCCAGATAAACTTTCTAGATTAGGAAAAATATCTTTGAAGGAGGATATCATGTCTGAAAAAACCCGTTTTTTGTTGAGTGAGTCCGATTTGCCTCGCTTTTGGTACAACATCGGTGCTGATATGCCGGTTCCCCCCACGCCGGTTCTGCATCCCCAAACTATGCAGCCGGTAACTCCAGAATTCTTGGGCGTATTGTTCCCGATGGATTTGATCTTGCAAGAGATCAGTACCGAGCGCCATATCGAGATTCCCGAGGAAGTTCGTGAAATCTACAAACTCTATCGACCAACTCCGCTCATTCGCGCCCGCAGGTTAGAGAAGGCGCTTGGTACGCCGGCTCATATTTACTATAAGCATGAAGGTGTATCTCCTGCAGGCAGCCATAAGCCGAATACCGCGATCCCCCAGGCTTTCTATAATAAAATTGCCGGCACCAGGGCGCTCACCACAGAGACTGGGGCAGGGCAATGGGGATCGGCTCTCGCCCTGGCATGCAATTTCTTCGAAATGGATTTAGAGGTATATATGGTAAAGGTCTCTTACGATGCCAAGCCTTACCGGCGGGTGATGATGGAGACCTATGGTGCGCAGGTATTTGCCAGCCCGACCGACCGCACAAATTACGGGCGTTCCTTGATTGCTCAGGACCCAAACAACCCTGGTTCGCTGGGGATCGCCATCTCTGAGGCTGTAGAAGTTGCTGCAACTTCGAATGGAACAAAAAAATATAGCCTCGGGTCGGTCTTGAACCATGTATTAACTCACCAAAGTATCATTGGTGAAGAGGCACTCAAGCAAATGGAAATGTCAGATGAGTATCCTGATGTTGTCATCGGCTGCGTTGGTGGTGGATCGAATTTTGCTGGCATTGCATTTCCGTTCTTAAGAGAAAATCTGCGCAATGGGACAAAAACCCGGTTAGTGGCGGTTGAGCCTACCGCGACCCCCTCCCTGACTAAAGGGCTGTACACATTCGATTATGGCGATTCGGCGCGTATGGCTCCGATTGTTAAAATGCACACCCTGGGTCACGATTTTCTGCCGCCACCAATCCATGCTGGCGGGTTGCGGTATCATGGCATGGCACCAAGAATTTGCGCGTTACATCACGCCGGATATATCGATGCTGTAGCCGTCCATCAGCTGGCAACTTTTGATGCGGCAGTTCTGTTTGCTAGAAATGAGGGGGTTATACCGGCTCCTGAAAGTGCGCATGCAATCCGGATAGCAATTGATGAAGCGCTGGATGCAAAAGCCAAAGGTGAGAAAAGGGTAATCCTTTTCAATCTCTCTGGGCATGGAAACTTCGATATGTCAGCATACCAGTCATATCTCAGTGGACAGCTAGTGGATTACGAGTATCCGCGGGAGGAAATAGAGAGGGCGATGAGCACCCTCCCCCAGGTTGCTCTTGAAGCCTGATTGATCCTTAAGGTCTCAGGATACAGGTTCAGGTGTGAGTGTTATCTGATGGCGGATGTCAGATAGCACTCACATCGTTTCATTATCTTTACGATTTCTTCGCCCTAGGTTGGATTACCGATGAGTACAATTTGAAAGTGTTGGTTTAGAAGCTCGGGCAGTCCAGATCCAGAGGTGCGAATTTGCCCGTATGTATATCCCCCAACAATCGGAACATGTTCGCCGATCACTTCCCTCACAGCCTGGATTTCTGCCCCGGGCTGCCCCGGGAGCATCATTTGCCAGGCGATATCCGCAAAGATGATGGCCAGAACCGGCTCAGCACCACCTAACGCTTCCAGTGCTTGCCGGGCAGCACGTTTCGCAGCAGATAAGCAGTTTTCGATACTGCTGATCAGATAATATGCTGTACTGCCTTTCGTTACCGGGCTGTTCATCAGCATGCTTCCATTTGTGTTTATTCTCAGAGGTGAATGGATTTTCAGAGATGAGTCACCCGAGACGGTAGGTCTTTCCCACTCCACTCCAAGTGGATAAAGGCGAACCAGGTGATTGAGAGGCGGGTAAGTCCAATCTTTTGCGTTAAGTCCAAAGAATTGGGCGTATTTATCTGCTACTGTTTGTCCATCCAGGGTGTGTATAACATAATCAGATGAGTGGCTTACCCGCGAGTAAATCCCAATTGACTGCCACCCATGTTCTGAACTGATTGCCGTCTTGATCTGGCCTCTAAGGGCTACTGCAGCCAAACCCCGCTGGCCAAAACGATTACCGCCAATTTGGTAGCTGCGTTCGCTGGATAGGTTGCCTCCAGCTAGGCAACCCCCCAATCCAAATTGGCCTGAGGGGATTTTGTCAATCATGGACTGTGGATCTTGAATGTGAAGATCTATTGCCGTCAGCAAGAGTTGTATGTCTGAATAATTGTTGCTTATTGCTTGAAGAGCATCGCCGGTATATTGCATGTCTTGAAAACTCGACTCGCTCCACCAACTGCCTTCGGCCTCTACCTGATCACCAACAAGCAAAGCGACCACTATCGAGCGCTGATCAAGACTTTCACTGGTTATTTGGGCAGGCGAGCTGAAGCCGAATAAGGGTGTGTCGCTTAGAAGCCCGGTTACCCCGTTAACTACATCACGTACCGGGTAATCATGGGATGCTACTATGAACGCCAAGACGACTTGCTGGCGACCAACCTGGCTAAGAGCATGGTCGGTCGCCTGTATTGCGGCTTCTAATGCGCTCAATCCATGAGCTTTTCCTATGGCGGCGAATAGAGTCATAAAACCATGATACTCTCAGAGAACAGTCAGATTGTGACAGCCACCGGAATTGTGAAATGGAAAGTGGTTCCCATACCTGCCTGGCTCGAAAACCAGATTCGCCCTCCTTGCATCTCAACCAGGTGACGGGTAATGTTTAATCCCAAACCAGTTCCCGGTACATCACGAATATTCGGATCGGATGATCTGAAGAACTTCTGGAATATTCTTGTTTGCTCCTCAGCAGAAATCCCATAACCAGTATCAATCACCGAGAGTTTAACAACTTGCGGAGCCCCTTTTGAATCCCATTCGTTCTGGTGCATTCCAGCTGTGATTGTGATATGTCCCCCCTGGGGTGTGTACTTGATCGCATTGCTTACAAGGTTATTCAAGATTTGGATTAACCGGTTGTAATCCGCCCAAACCAGGGGTGAATTCTCTGGTAGATCTAAGACAAGCACTTGTTCTTTTTCATTGAGGAATGCCTGGGTGGAATTGATCACTTCATGGATGATTTCTGTTATTGAAACCTCTCCGAATTCCAGCCTCAGCTTGCCGGCTTCGATGCGTGAGACATCAGCCAGGTCTGAAACCAGGTTTGCCATCCGATTGACATTTGAGCGAATTGTGTTGAGGAAATTACCCTGAATTTCATTGATCGGACCGACCGTGCCTTGAGCCAACAGGTCGGCATACCCGCGAATAGATGTCATCGGTGTCTTAAGCTCGTGTGAGACGAGCGACACAAACTCGCTTTTGGCAATATTTGCGGCTTGAAGATCTTCGTAAAGCTGGGCGTTTGATATCGCTATGGCAGCATGATCGCTCAATCGAGTTAAGAATAGAGTTGTATCAGGTGAGTAGCTGTCCTTAACAGTGCTCTCCAGCAGCAAGATGCCGATCACATCCGTCTTCCGGCGGATCGGGATGACAATTTGAGCTCTCGCCCAGGGAGATAATCTTGCATCTACCGAGCGCACAGGGAGTCCTTCCCTGATCACTTTTTGTATGGCGGGTAGGGATACAGTCATTAGCTCCGCTTGTTCATTTGTACTTACAGCAGGCTGCTGCTCATTTGATTGGGGTAGCTTGAAACCCTTCGAGGCAATTACCCGGATACTCGAAGATGACGCTTGTTCATCCCGTTCAACAAAACCGATAAAACCTGAATCAGATTTGGTTTGTCTCAGCGACCAATCGAGAGTGATCTGCATGGTTTTCCCTACATCCAAGCTGGTATTCAACTCACGATCGATGCGCTGCATTACCGACATCTCTTCCAGCCTGGCGCTTAGTGCTTCATCTGTTTGTGTATATAACCGGGCATTTTCAATTGCCACAGCTGCTTGACTGGAGAAGGTCGAGAGGATTCCCTGGTCGTCTTCATCGAAAGGGGTCCCATCAAGCTTGTTAATCACTTCAATCGCACCAATGACTGTCTCTTTAACTTTCATAGGAACGGCTAATAAGTCACGCTGATAATATTCACTTTGCGACTCAGTTTGATCAGAAAAATCCTGTGTGCCCGTTCCTGTATTGACTATAACAGGCTGACCTGACTCCATCACGCTGCCAATGAATCCGCTTCGAGCTGGGATGTGAGTGCCAGCAATATCGCTTGCACCCGGACCAATTGTTACCTCAACCACGATATCGTTCGTCTCTGGTTCGATCGTATAGAGGCTTCCTGCTTCGCAGTTCAGCAGCTCAACAGCACTATTCAGTATTTGTTTCAGTAGAGTGTTTATCTCCAGGGTTGAGGTCAGGCTTCGCCCAACCTCATTCAGCGCAGCTAACTGTCGGGCTCTTCTATCTGACTCAACCAATAATTGCGACTTAATGATCGCCCCGGCAGCCTGGTCTGCAATGGCCTGAAGGAGATCTCTTAGGTGCTCTGTGAACAGGGTTGCTGGATCGCGGCTGCCCTGGCTGATGCATCCGATAGTTCGGCTACCAGCATGCAGCGGTACACCCAACCAGGCAACAATCCCCGGAGAATTGGGGATTCTCCCATGACTGCGACATTCATTTTGGTAATCGGAAGCAATCAGGGAGCGTTGGTTCTGGATGACGACGCCTTCCAATCCTTGCCTGGGTGGGATGGTGATATTTTCGTTGTAAGCCAGGCGTTCGTCATTCTCTATGAAGAATGCGTATGAATACTTTCCATCATTGGGATCGCTCAGGGTGATCCGGAAATCATGGACAGGGATAACCAGATTTGTCTGGGCATAGATCAATTCCAGGATATCGTCAAAATCTAAAGTAATATTAACCCCTTGAGCAATCCGGGTTAATACATCCATCTCTCTGACCCGGCTTTCGAGGTTTGTGATTACCTGCAATCTCTCAATTGCCAGGGCAGCCTGGCTGCAAATCGAATCTAGATAGACGATTTCTGATTTATGATAGCTCTCGCCAGATTGCCGATTGCTTATGGCGAGCCAACCGACTAGCTGCTGCTGTCCAGGTAGCGGAATATATAGTGATGCACCTAGAAGAGCCAGCTGAGCACTCTCTGAGGAGAATGAAAGTTGACCTAAATCGTTGGAGTCGATCAATATAGGATTGGGTTGATTTACTAGGAACTGAACGAATGGGCTGTTAGGAGGAAAACGCATATCCGAGGTGGATAAACCGCTCTCGTCAGCCGTTGCAACATAGTGATTGCTAAATGGATCAATAATAAATATATGTATCAAGCCTGGAGCGAGGGTCTCCCTTACTGACTTTCGCAAAGAGTTGTAGATTGAGTCGGGGGTTGTGTTTCGAGTGAGCTCCTGTGCAAATGCCTGTAAGCGTTTTTGGAACGGCTTTTCGCCTTTATAAAACGCAATATCAATCGTACTCTCCAGCCAGTGGCGTACTGGATTCATCAGGATTGCTAACAGGAATACGAGCAAACCAATGACAAGGGGATGATTGTTTGGAATTACGTCCCCAACCAGTATGCTCATCCCGCTGACGATGAGTATGTACGCAAGGATTGTCAACGCCGATAGTAATGTGTAGGCAAGTGTCTTTCGCAGGTATGTGTCGTGTCTCGATTTATTGGTTAGTAATAATGCGTAGCTGGCAAGAATTGGAAAGAATACCAATAAAATATAGAATAGTCCCAAGATATCAGAAGTGGGGGCAAACGCCCTTGTCACAGCCCATCCAGCAATGGAAATTCCCGTTATGAGAGCTCCCCATAAGCTAATCCGGGCTTGCCGATGAGCCAGGGAAGTTTGTGGTCTACGCAAGGCCGAGATTTGGATCGTAATAATGACAGCCCCAATTAAGCAGATATATCCTAGCTCACTCAGGATTACCGTTGGGAGGATATAACCCGGTGTTGAGGATGCAAGTATTTGGGGAACAAAGATTGATACGATCAAAATGGGAGGGATATAACCCAGCCAAAATAAGGTGGGGTATTTTGATAGCAAAGTCACTTTAGTTGGGAAATAAAGCCCAAGATGAAGTAGAGACCCGCCAGCGATGGCTAAGGTGACAATCCACAACCAGGTAAGCTGTCCAGCAATTATTGTGCTGAGCATGGCAGCGAGGCTGATCGCTACAGTCGTCGCCAGGTATCCATACACTCTCCCAGCAGTTTCGTCGTGCCGGATTAAGAAGACCCATATACCGGAGCCCAGATAAACCCACCCCAGGAGGTAGGGGATCAGTATTTCTAATATTGGATTGTTCCAGGTGAAACCGAGCGGATTCGTATAACCCGGCTGCGTAAATTCTCTAAGTATCAATAATGAAGCATAGACAAGAATGAATACGCCCAGCAATAGGTAGAGGGGTATTAGTGCCCCGCGGGTATGCTCAGATAGATTTTTCCAAGCTGTTTGAGGAAACAGCCGTCCACTGGAAGCCAGGATACGGTTCATAGGTTACGGTTATCCATACCGTTTATAACCGCAGTTTGCCAGCGTGGGGCTTCCAAATTTGTTAGCTGACCTATTTATGAACTACCAGGGGGATATTAAAGGCTGGTATCCGCATGAGACTCTGCCTAGTAAGTGGCGACGATTATGGTTGAGCAATATTTGCCAGGTAGTCTTCGATGGCGGTTGCGTGACCAACGTCCCGTTGAACTCTCTCAGATAAATACCACTTGTGTTCAAGGATCTGGCAATACAGTTCGGCAGTATCGAAATCTTCTTTCACAAATGGTCTCAATTTTTCAATAGTTGGATCGTAGATGGTTGATTGCCAGTGGTAAGCTGCTGCGCTTAGGGGTGTGCTTCGGTTATTGCGTTGCGAAAGGGTGGCTTTCAGCTCCTGAATCTCATTCATCATTTTTCGAGCCTGTCCTTCTTCCGCCTCGATACCGATCAGTGTTAGGAGTTGATCATGGTGGAAGTAACGGTCGGTTACCACAATGCGCAGGCGCAATTGATCGCCAACCAATGTTTTCAGCAGCTCCACATCCCCAACAGAAAAACCCAGATCATTAAGGGCTCGAATGCGTTCTTGAATTCGGTAATGCTCAAGGGGTTCAATGATATCTTCTCGGGTTATCACTTCCCATAACCGCTGGTATCGTAACCGGATGTATGCGCCTGTGTCAGAGTAGGGGATATCCGTTGCCAGGTGGCTGTCGGTTGTTAAGTCTGCCAGTTCTCCGTTGATGTTTTCTTCCATAATTTCCAGATCGTGATGGCGCAGGACCGGGGAAATATCCTCTGGAAAGATCTCTGCTGTTTCAGCATCCACCAAGTATGCACGCAGGGCACCGGCATCCCTGCGAAACAAGCAATTTGAGAGTGAACAATCGCCCCAGTAGATATCTGCCAGGTGGAGTTGCACCATCAGGCCGGCTATCGCATCAAGGAGGTGCTCGCGATAGCGAACTAACCGGTTCCCGATGAACAGGTCACGGAAAGGGATAGAGTAGTCCAGGTAACGAGTGATTAAGAAGCTTCGTCGATCATTGGGCGAATCGATTTCCACAAAACCTACGGGGGTAACTGCTGGTTGTCGTAGCTCCTCAATCCTTCTCAGTAAATGATACTCTTTTTCAGCTATTCCTCCGGGCATCTCTTTCAGAGCAAAGATTGTTCCTGAGATATTCACGAATATTACCGGGTGACGTGAAGGTCCTTGAGGTAGCCTCTCTATCTGCGAGTATACAGTCTGCCAGTCAGGTAAATGCAAATTCCAGGGAAGATTGGAAAAATCGGGATACCCATCTCGGGTAGTAATTGATAAGCCCATCTGGTAAATCCATAAACCTATCGTTCGTCAGGAAATGGCATCAGGCTGCTCAACAGATAGTTACCGTGCTTTGGGAATTGATAATCTGCCATCTTTCTAAGCCGTTCATTTTTCGGAGATAGCTTGTAATTGTTACCATTGCGATGTAACAAAATAATAGCCCGTTGTTGGTGTTGGAAGTAGGATCGCATTCGTTTCGATTGGTGCATAAAGTTTTCTATTTCTTCCGGGTAAATATTAAACAGTTGTTCAAATGTGAAGATAAATTCAGTGCGGTAATTGGATTTTACAGCCGCCAGATTGCTAATTACCCAGCAACGATCCTCATACTCCCAGTAGTAGGATAAGCCCAGTAATGATCACCCAGAAGTGAAGTAGGGGAAGAACGGAACAGCCCTGCACGCAAGATAACGAAAATCACGCTGGCAGTATTGATATCCTTTGC
>JBFYSV010000030.1:0-2670 GCA_041301185.1 Anaerolineae bacterium | reverse complement strand
ACGGCGTGGTGAAAGCGGTCGATGGGGTTGATTTCTATGTCAACGCCGGAGAAGTTCTGGGCCTGGTGGGCGAATCGGGCTGCGGCAAGAGCGTCACCTCGCTCTCGATCATGCGCCTGATCGGCATTCCGGGCAAGGTGGTGGAAGGGGAGATTTACTTCGAGGGCAAGAACCTGCTCAAGATCCCCGAGGCGGAGATGGTGCACATGCGCGGCAACCGCATTTCGATGATCTTCCAGCAGCCGCAATCCAGCCTGAACCCGGTTTTCAAGGTCGGAGACCAGGTTGCGGAAGTGCTGCAAATCCACCAGAAAATGAAAAAAGAGCAGGCCTGGGAAAGGGCGGTGGAGTTGCTACGTCTGGTGGGTATCGCCGATGCGGAGAAAAAAGCGCATGCCTTCCCCCACGAGATGTCTGGCGGGCAGGCGCAGCGCGTGATGATCGCCATGGCCCTGGCGCTCAACCCGCAGCTCCTGATTGCCGACGAGCCAACGACCGCCCTGGATGTGACCATTCAGGCGCAGATCCTGGATTTGATGCACGATCTGCGGGCGCGCATGAACACTGCCGTGATCTTGATTACCCATGACCTGGGAGTAATCGCCGAGATGGCGAACCGGGTGGCAGTCATGTACGCCGGGCGGATTGTGGAGCAATCGGACGTAACAACCCTGTTTTCTCACCCGATGCATCCCTATACCCAAGGGCTGATCGCCTCGATTCCCATCCTGGGTGTAGTAAAAGAAGAGTTGGAGGTTATCCCAGGATCGGTGCCGAACCTGGTCAATCTACCGCCTGGTTGCCAGTTTGCACCCCGCTGCCGCTCGCGGATAGAGCACGAGCTGGCGATCTGCACCCAAATTGAGCCAGGGCTGGCGCCGGTGGAGAGCGAACACGATGTGCGCTGCTGGTTGTACCAGGACGACCCAGCCAGTGGTTTTAAGGCGCCTCTGGCTTCCCAGGCTGCAATGGAAGGGCAAGCATAACGCCAGTCGAAGGTCTCACGGAGAAAAAATCGCTGATGAAAGAACAGTACCTGAAAAAAAGCAGCCTGAAGAAAGGGAACGGCAAGTGGGATTTGGTCCAGGTCCAGGATCTGGTGAAGTATTTCCCTGTGCGGGGTGGCGTGATGCAGAAGGTGCAGGCCTGGGTTCAGGCTGTGGACCATGTTAGCTTCACCATTCGAGAAGGCGAGACGGTCGGGCTGGTGGGCGAATCGGGTTGTGGAAAGACAACCGTCGGGCGCACCATGTTACGCCTGACGGAGCCAACCTCCGGCTCAGTGCTGTATGATGGGGTGGACGTGTTCAAATTGCGCGGCAAGGAGTTGAAGGAAATGCGCCGCAATATGCAGATCATTTTCCAGGATCCTTACTCTTCGCTGGATCCACGCGCCCCGATTGGTGAGTCGGTAGCTGAAGGCTTGAAGATCCACGGCGTTGGCACCTCCAAAGAGCGCTACGAGACCACTATCGAGATGCTGCGCAAGGTGGGGCTGGAAGATTACCACTCTCGCCGCTACCCGCACGAGTTCTCGGGCGGACAGCGCCAGCGCATCGGGATCGCGCGTGCCCTGGCACTGCGCCCCAAGTTCATCATCGCCGACGAGCCGGTCTCTGCCCTGGATGTCTCCATCCAATCCCAGGTGCTCAATATTCTTAAGGAGCTGCAACGCGAGTTCGGCCTGACGTATCTATTTATCGCCCATAACCTGAGCGTCGTCGAGCATATCTCGGATCGCGTGGCGGTGATGTATCTGGGCAAGATGGTGGAAATGGCAAACCGGGATGAGCTGTTCCGCAACCCGCTGCACCCCTACACCCAGGCGCTGATGTCTGCCATCCCGATCCCTGATCCTACCCTGGTGCGAGAGCGAATTATTTTACAGGGTGACGTGCCCAGCCCGCTGAACCCGCCATCAGGTTGCCGGTTTCACCCGCGCTGCCCGGTGGCGTTTGACCATTGTAGCGTCCAGGAGCCGCCGTTTATCGAGGTCAGCCCGGACCACTGGGTAGCCTGCTGGCGGGTTGAGTGATATTGGAAACTTGAAGCAAACATCAAAACTTGCAATCATCTGAGTGCATGACAGGAGCTCTGGAGGCAAGAACCGCCGGCAGGACTCCTGTTTATTTTATGTTAAAATTATTGACGCCATGCCCACCAAACGAATTTTAATTGTCGACGACCAGCGCGATATCCGCCAGCTGTTGCGCACCAGCCTGGAGAACCTGAAGCCAGATGCCCAGATTGTGGACGTGCCATCCGGCGAGGAGGCATTGCTGGTAATCTCGCACCAGAAATTTGATTTATTGGTCAGCGATGTGCGCCTGGCAGGGATGAGCGGCCTGGAGCTGGTGGGTAAAGTCCGTAAACGTAACCCCGGCTTGAAGGTGATCTTGATTACCGGGCTGACCGATAGCGAAGTTCGCCAGCAGGTGGCTGAATTTGGCGCCGAAGCGTTCTTTTACAAGCCAGTGGATATTATCGAATTCCTGGCAAAGGTCGCTAGCTGCTTGGAAATAGGGGATGCAGCGCCGGCACAGGCTGCTGCGCCGGCACAGGCCGTCGCTGCAGAGACCGGGTCGGCTTCTGAACCTGTTTCGCCTGTCTTGAATGTGCCCCGCCTGGCGGATTACCTGGCGAGCTTGCGCCAGAGTACAGGCGCCAAGT
>JBFYSV010000026.1:0-9835 GCA_041301185.1 Anaerolineae bacterium | reverse complement strand
GGCGGCAGAGCCGCCGCCCTCAACACCAAATTAAAAATTCTCTTGATTTTTCCTCCCACATATTGTATTCTCAATAACAACACGAAAGGAGCGCAGTCCCATGAACCTGACCACCGTTCAGATTGAAAAGCCGGACGAGATCAACTTCATCCTGGGTCAATCCCATTTCATCAAAACCGTCGAAGACCTGCACGAGGCCTTGGTCACCGCCGTGCCGGGCATCAAGTTCGGCCTGGCATTCTGCGAGGCTTCCGGCGATTGCCTGGTGCGCTGGAGCGGCACCGACCCAGCGATGATCGCCCTGGCGCAGCGCAACGCCCAGGCGATCGGCGCCGGGCACAGCTTCATCATCTTCCTGGGGGCGGGATTCTACCCGGTCAACGTGCTCAACACCGTCAAATCCGTGCCGGAGGTCTGCCGGGTCTTCTGCGCTACCGCAAACCCGGTGCAGGTGCTCCTGGCCGAGACCGACCAGGGGCGCGGCATCCTGGGCGTGGTGGATGGCTTCAGTCCTAAAGGCATCGAAGACGAATCAGGCATCACCTGGCGCAAGGGTTTCTTGCGCATGATCGGTTACAAGGCGTGACTCATGGACCCGAATAGCTCCCCTTATCGCATCCGAATCGCCGCCCGTGGCCCCTACCGGGTGTCCGGCGGCGTACCCCTCGTCCAGCGCTACCCGGCAATGAGCACCTACGGTGAGCCGCTGGAATGGGACCCGGTGGGGCAGGCGGTAGAAGCTGCCCCCGTCCGCCAGGGATATTCCCTCTGCCGCTGCGGTCAATCCAAAAATAAGCCGTTCTGCGACGGCACGCATGATGAGGTTGCCTTCGACTACGAGCTGGTTGCCGATCGCAGCCCGGGCAGCACCCGGCGGGAAGTCTACCGCGGCGTGGGGGTGGTGATGACTGATGATACCAGCCTGTGCATGTCCGCTGGTTTCTGCGGGACGCGCTTCACCAAGGTCTGGCAGATGATCGACCACACCGCCGACCCGGAGGTGCTCGCCCGCCTGATGCGCATGGTCAGCAACTGCCCATCGGGCAGGCTGGAGTACGCCCTGGAGGACGGCGCCCCGGTCGAGCCGGAATACTTGCCCTCGATTGCTACCATTGCGGACGGTCCGCTATGGGTGCGCGGTGGTATCCCCATCGAAGCCCCGGATGGTTTCGTGTACGAAGTGCGCAACCGGGTGACGTTATGCCGCTGCGGGCGCTCGTCGAACATGCCCTTCTGCGATAACACCCACCAGAAGCTCGGCTTCAAAGCGCCGTAGTATCAATCCAGAGGATAATTCCCCGCCCCTTGGGGGGGCGGGGCTGGGGGTGGGGGGGAAACGAGCTTTTCAAACGAGCTAGCGTGGCTGACCGCCAGTGTGGCGGGGTGTCAGCGCAGCAGAATCGACCTTACTTACCAGGTTGGAACTTTCCTGCGGGTTGATCCGTTCTACCCCTCGCAGATAGGTCTTAATCCGGGGTAGGATCGAGCGGATCGTATTCTTGGTTTCCGTGCCGGGATGATTGGTTTCGTCCTGGCGCGGCGTTGTCTTGGGTAACTTGATTTCTTGGCGCATGGTTGCCTCCTTGTTATAAAAACATAAACCCCTGCGCCGGTAAGACGCAGGGGCAGGCATATCGCACCACCTGATGGGGATCAGGCCATGAGACTCCCGCGCAGCTTCTTACCAGCGACCAGGATGGATAGGGGTGGGTCAGGTTCTTTGGAAATGGTATCTTTCATCTTAAGAAGATTCCTAGCGCCGGGATTTTACACCCGCCCTTCAGGTTCTGTCAAGGCCTGCCTGTGTGCCCGCCATCATCTGCTGGACGGCTTGTACCTCGTCGTCATTCACTGTGTGCCCCATGCCGGGATACAGGCGCATGTCCACCTGCGCACCCAACTGCTCCAGGGCGCGAGCGGTTTCCATCACCCGCTCCTGGGGGATATGCGGGTCGATATCGCTGCAGCCCAGGAAGACCGGCGTGCCTGCCAGCCCTGTCGGGTAGCGGTTTGGCTCAACCTGCGGCCCGATCAACCCGCCGCTCAGCCCGGCTACCCCGCCGTAGCGGCGGGCATTGCGGGCGGCGTACTCCAGCGCCAGGCAGGCTCCCTGTGAGAAACCCAGCAGGTAAGTCCGTTCCGGCGGGATGCCCGCTGCCGCCACCTGTGCCGCCACTCTCCCGATAGCCGCCAGTGCTGAATCCAGCCACGGCTGGTTGGTGCTCAAAGGTGCGGTAAAGGGCTGCGGGTACCAGGTGTTGCCTGCCGCCTGGGGCGCCAGGAAGGCGAACCCCGGCTGGGGCAGCTCCTCCGCCAGGGAGAGGATATCTTCGGCGCTCGCCCCGCGCCCGTGCACCAGGATCATCGCCGCTTGAGCTTTGTCCGCCGCTTGAGCTTTGTCCGCCGACTGGGCTTTGTCCAATGGAGCGCCATACGCTAATACTGGTTGTCCGGCATGCGGGTCATTGGATGAGATCATCAGTTCACCTGGATACCTTTCAATCGCAGCGTCCATTCCTGTAGAGCTGCCAGCAGGTCTTTCACTTGCTTGCGGGTTGACTCATCGGTTAAGTTTCCGTCCTGGTCGAACTTCTCCCAGGCGCGTTGCACCATCACCTCCGGCTTGTTCAGCGCCAGCATGTTCAGCCCGCTGGCGATCTGCCTCAGGTGGGATTGGGCGCGGCTGGTGCCCATCACCCCGCCCGCTCCCATAATCGCCAGCGGCTTGCCGGGAAAGGACGATTCGTTCGGTGGGCGCGAGGCCCAATCGATAGCGTTCTTCAACACACCGGGTATCGAGTAGTTGTACTCAGGGGTGGCAATCAGCAGGGCATCCGCCGATGCAATCCGGGTCTTGAATTCCTGTACTGACGGCGGCAGCCCTTCCGCCACCAGGTCGTTGTTATATAAGGGAATCGCCGCGATGTCGTAGATCTCCAGGCTCATGCCTTCGGGCAGCAATTCGCTTGCTGCCCGAAGCAGGCCACTGTTGTTGGAGTTCTTGCGCAGGCTGCCCGAGATTCCTAGGACAAGGCTTTGCTCTGTCATTCTTTCACCTTCCTTGATGCACGTTGAGCCAGGGCGATCTGGTATGAGCGCCGCAGCAATGCGATGGCGGTATTCACATCTTCAGGCCGGCGCAGGTACAGGCTGACCCAGCCGGTCTCCGGCAGCAGGTGGTGCGGGCTGGCTTGCCCATTTGCTACCACCTCGTCGCGCACCTTTTTGGGGAAAGGGATATCCAGCATATGGTCGCCGTGGATATGGCCCAGCTCGCGGCTGCCCAGGCGGTACTCCACACCGCCAAAACGGTGTGGAGCAACGCTGACGTTATCCAAGGTGAGCAAAGCCTGGGTGATGCTCTGCTGAGCACCTGCGACGGTCATAATCGCTTTAGCCTGCCACCGGCTCAGCGGTGTTCACGGTTGCTTCCTGCTGCACCAGCTCGAGCTGAATGGTGATATTCACCATCTCGCCCACCAGCACGCCGCCCGTCTCCAGGGCTACGTTCCAGGTCAGGTTCCAGTCTTTGCGATTGATCTTTGTAGCTGCCGTGAAGCCAGCCGAGGTCATACCCCACGGGCTTTTTGCCATCCCGGCATACTCCACGTCCAGGACCACTTCGCGGGTGATATCGCGGATGGTCAGATCGCCCACCAGGCGTCCCTGGTTCTCACCCAGCATCTCAACCCGCCTGCTCTTGAAGCTCAGGTAGGGGTATTTTTCAATATCCAGGAAATCCGGTGATTTCAGGTGGGCGTCGCGTTGCTCGTCGCGGGTGTTGATGCTGCCAGCTTCGATCTGGACGTCTACCCGGGTGTTGGTGGGATTCTGCGGGTCAAAGTCGATGCTGCCGTTGATCTTGTCGAACTCTCCATTCACCCAGCTGATCATCATGTGGCGGACTGTGAAGCTGGCACGGCTGTGTGCGGGGTCAATATTCCATTTCGTGTTCATCGTTGTTCTCCTTGTATCTAAATTGTTGGTTAGGTGTCGTACTTGTTAATGATTGTTTAACATGCGATGATTTGATGTCAAAGTATAGACCTAAAAAAACTCCTCCTCGATCAGCTAGACTCGGCTTTTCCCAATTTACGGCACAAGGCCCCCAACGACCGTTGCTCTTCGTGGGTGAGAGCGCTCATCTCTTCGATGATTGCCTGCACGTGCCCCGGAAAGACATCTTCAATCTGCTTACGCCCAGCATCGGTCAGCGACACGCTGATAAAGCGCCGGTCTTCAATGCCGCGCTCGCGGTGTACCAACCCGTGTTTTTCCAGGTTATCGATCACCATCGTGATATTCCCGCCGCTCTTGAGCAGCTTGCCGCCCAGCTCGCTCTGGCACATCGGGCCCAGGTGGTACAGCGTCTCCAGCACGCCAAACTGGCTGGTAGTGAGCCCGGGGTGGGTGTTGCGCTGCGCCAGCCGCGCCAACAGCGATTCGGTGGCACGGGTCAGCTTGATAAAAGTGTTCAGGGCTAAGACTTCTTCCCTGGTTCCGGAGTAGTGGGTCGGCATAATCATTTAACCTGTAATCGTTTGATATTGAAATAATATCAGATTAGATAAATATTGTCAAGATATTTCAGAAAATTGCTATAATAAGGGGTAAGGAATACCGCCAAGGGAGGTGACCCTGATGGATGCCAATCTAACCATATTTTTCCAGTGGCAGAACCCGGTCTTGCGAGATACGATCTACCCGTTCCGCAAGGAAAAGCTGCGCGATTTCCTGCGCGTGTATTATGAGATCGATCTGCTGAACAGCCTGGGAGACTCAGACCAGGCCGACCCAGCCATCCTGGAGCGCATCAAGAGCTTTTTGCTCGCTTTAGAGAACGAGCACCAGCGACTGGAGGCTGAGCTGGAGCGGGGTAATGCTGAGCTCGCGGAGGTCGACAAGTGGTTCGCAGCCATCTCCGCCAACGATGAGAAGACCCTGCGTTTCAAGCGTACCTATTACCTCGATCGGCAGATCCAAACTTTCACCGACCGCCACGCCGATCTTGTCGCCCGCCAGGATTCGCTGCGCAAACGGGTGGACTGGTACGCCGAGGAAGATACCCGCCGCAATATCTGGTTGCAGCGCGCCGCCGAGCAAGATGCCCCCATTGCCGCTGTTTTCCAGCAGCTTTCCCAGCTGCGCAAGCTGCGCGATCTGTACACCCGGCAAGAGCGCTTGCCCAGCCTGGATCCGCAAGTGCCGGTCAGCCCGCGCGAAGCCCTGCGCTGGGAGGTGCTCAACTACCAGAAGGAGCTGGAGAGCCTGAGCCACACCCAGCTCGTCCAGCGCATCTGGGAGCGCTTTGAGAAAGAGCCGGCTCGCTTCGATAAATGGCTGCGCTACATGGTGATCCATTTCTCGGGCATGCGCTACCGCAGCTCCCATGCCTCCTGGGCAGACCCCAAGTTCCTGCTCGAGCTGCTTTCCCGGGAGGTCTTCCAGGGCGAGATCCACGCCATGGACGAGGCTGCTCTGGTGGATGCCTGCCAGGACGCGGTGGAGGAGCTGCTCGAAGAGCGCGAGAACCTGACCGATGAGAACAAGCGCCGCGCGGTAGACCAGATGGTGGCCAAGCTCAACTTCTGGAACCCCCGCCGCGCCTTGCTGGAGTATCGCATGGCGCGCCAGGTGGGCGAGCTGGAGAACCTGCCCGATGACGAGCGTGTATTCATCGGGATGCTGGAGAAGCTGCGCAAATCGTTGGCTGCCAACGGCAGCGGCTTACCAGACTGGGTCTGGGAAGAGATCACCAAGTACACCCAGCTGCGATTGAAGACCCAGGAGAAGGATTGGGAATCGATCTCCCCCGAGCGCTGGAAGTGGGAGAACCGGCGCTGGCGCGAAATCCTGGATACCTGGGAGCACCGCGATATCACCGGCTGGCGCAAGCACCACCAGGAAACCCTCGACCTGATCGTCACCCGGGCTGTCTGCAATGAGATCGCCGAACATATCCAGCATCTGCGCGGCCTGGTGCCTTTCGCCGGGCTGACCAGCAAGCCGAAATGGTATATAAAATGGCAGGAGAAAACCAAATCCCTGCCCCCAGATGAGCCTGCTCGGGCTTTCCTGGTTCAGGCGCCCGCCGAGGAGCATTTCGTCAACGGCGCCAGCATCCTGTGGCTGGATTGGGTCGATCGCGAGCCGAACGCCTGGCAGGTCGCCCAGCCGCTATCCGGCTATGCCATCCCCCCCGGCAGCGTGCATATTCCCAAGGGCAAGACCGCCACCACCGTCGAGTGGGCTTTTCACCAGGTGGGCAATACATTTCTGCGCACCCGCCGCAAACCCACCATCCGTGAGCTGCGCAAGCAGGGTCGCTCACCGAAAGAGATCGAGGCCATCCGCAATGAGATGCAAAAAAGCGGCGGGTTCGTCAAGAATTACCTGCGCTGGACGCATGAAGCCATCGTGGTGGGGGTGGAGCAGCTGCTGGATGGCAAGTACGTGCTGACCTTCGAGACCGGGCAGATCGGGCTGGTCTTGCGCCGGCTGAGCGACCTGGCAGGCAACCCCAAGGTGTTCGTCGGCTATATCCCCCCCTCTGCCGATGAGCCCGATAACCTGGACCTCATGCTCGACCCTGCCAGGATTCTAGTTTAAATTAATCACCACAGAGTCACAGAGCACACAGAGTAGATCTTTATATCAGCGCAGAGACACCGAGAACGCTGAGAAGACCTTTATATTTATAAAGGTTTTCTCAGCGTTCTCCTGTCTCCGTGGTGAATATATATGTCTTTCTCTGCGCACTCCGCGTCTCTGCGGTGAATTTTTAGGTTCTCTCTGTGCTCTCTGTGTGCTCTGTGTGCTCTGTGGTGAAAACTCAATACCCTCTCAACCGGTACGAATGCACATGGCAGATCGCAATCGCCAGGGCGTCGGCGGTGTCGTCCGGGCGGGGCACTCCGGGCAGCTCCAGCAGGGCGCGCACCATCTGCTGCACCTGGTTCTTATCCGCTCCGCCGTACCCAACCACGGCTTGCTTGACCTCCAGCGGGGTGTACTCCGCCACCCGCACTCCGGCTTGGGCTAATGCCAGCATTGCCACGCCGCGTGCTTGCCCCACAGTGATCGCCGTGCGCACATTGCGCTGAAAAAAAAGCTTCTCCACTGCGCCGCTCAACGGCCTGTGAAGAAGCAAAATCTTCGATAACTGGTTGTGCAGATCTAGCAAACGCTCCGCCAGGGGCGTGTTGGCTGGCGTCAGGATCGCCCCGTAAGCCACCGTCTCCAGGCTGCCGTCCTGGCGCTCGCGCACCAGCCCGTAGCCGGTTGTGGCGATGCCGGGATCGATTCCAATCACCAGCATGAATGCAAACTAGGCGGCTTCCAGCTGGGCCATCGCCGCGTCGGAGATGGTCAGGGTGGTGTACACATCCTGCACATCGTCCAGGTCCTCCAGGGCTTCAATCACCCGCACCACCTGCAGGGTCTCCTCGACTTCCAGCTCGCTGGCGTTGTTTGGTAAGAAGCGCAGCTCCGCTTCGTCGATCGGCACGCCGGCTTTCTTGAGCTGGTCGCCGATGGCTTTGAAGCTCTCCACCGGACCGATGATCTCGATCGTCTCTTCATCAAAATTGACGTCGTCTGCCCCGGCCTCTACCGCCAGCTCGAAGATCTTGTCCGTATCTTGCCCCTCGGAGGGCAGGGTGAAATAGGATGAGCGTTTGAACTGCCAGGCCACTGAGCCGGCTTCTGCCATCGTGCCGCCATATTTATTGAGGGCATGGCGGATCTCGGACACCGACCGGTTGCGGTTATCGGTGACGCACGAGATCATCATTGCAATCCCGTGCGGTCCGTAGCCCTCGTAGGTGATCTCCTCGATCGCGCTGCCTTCTTTGCCATCGCCTGTGCCGCGCTTGATCGCCCGTTCGATGCTGTCTTTGGGCATATTGCTGGCGCGGGCTTTATCGACGGCGTACTGCAGGCGGATATTGCTGCCTGGGTCGCCGCCACCTTCTCGGGCTGCCATGGCGATCTCGCGTGCCAGGCGGGTAAAGAGCTGGCCGCGCTTGGCGTCAGCCGCGCCTTTCTTACGGCGGATGGTTGCCCAGTGGGAATGTCCTGACATATCTTTCTCTCCTGACCATTAACACCGATTTGAGTGGATTCGGTTACCAAGATTGCATAATAATTGTTTTCGATATTATACCATTGGGCTTTCCTGGCTTGCTACAAACAGATATCGCCGAGCGTTGCCTCCAGGACATCCATCGCTTTCACTCCTGCTATTCCGAGATGTCATTCTGAGGGAGCGCGGCGACCGAAGAATCCCTGCTGCGCGTAAATCGGGATGGTAGCACAAGGGACTCTTCGCTGCCAATTGCGGCTCAGAGTGACATCGGGTTTACCACCAGCACCGCCTCGCCGTTGATCCGGCTGTGCTTCAGGTCATCCAGCGCCCGGTTCGCCTCCCGCAGCGGGTACAGGTTGACCGTGGCACGCACGCCTGCCTCCACGGCAAGGGCGAGGAACTCGACCCCGTCCTGGTAGGTGGCGTTCGCCACGCTGCGCAGGGTGCGCTCGCCATAGATCATCTCGTAGGGCATCTCTGGGATGGGCGACATGTGGATGGCGTTGATCGCCAGCGTGCCGCCCGGGCGCAGCTTCTCCAGGGTGAGCGGCACCAGCCCCCCTGCCGGGGCAAAGATCACTGCCCGGTCGAGGGGTACCGGAGGGCGCTCGTCCGCCGTCCCTGCCCAGGCTGCCCCCAGCTCCAGGGCATGCTGCTGGTGTTCTGTGGAGCGGGTGAAGACGTACACCAGGCAGCCCCAATGGCGGGCGATCTGGATGGCGAGATGGGCACTGGCGCCGAAGCCCACCAACCCCAGCCGCTCGCCGGGATTCAGGTCCGCCAGGCGCAGCGAGCGGTAGCCGATGATCCCCGCGCACAGCAGCGGCGCGGCTTGCTCGTCGCGGATTTCCTCCGGCAGGGGCAAGGCGTAGGCCGCCTCACAGATCATCTTCTCGGCGTAGCCGCCGTCCGCGTGAAAGCCAGTGAAGCGCGCCTGCGGGCACAGGTTTTCCTGGCCCGCCTTGCAATAATCGCACTTCCCGCAGGCCTGGTACAGCCAGGGCACGCCAGCCCGCTGCCCTTCTTGCCAGCCTGTTACCCCCGCCCCGATTTCCTCCACCACCCCCACCACCTGGTGCCCGGGTGTGACCGGCAGGCGCGGCGGGTGGATATCGCCTTCCACGGTGTGCAGGTCGGTATGGCAAACCCCGCACAGGCCAACGCTTAACCGCAACTGCCCCTCCCCGGGCTCCGGGACGGGCAGATCCACCTCCCTCAGGCTGCCCGGGTGCAGCGGGGCCTGCTCGAACAGGCGCATGGCTTTCATTAAGATATTAAGACGTCTCCTCGCCGCGGATGAATGCCTCCAGCATCTCGCGCGCCACCCCATCCCGGAACTGCTTGGGCGGGGTCTTCATTAAGTAAGACGACGGGCCCAGCAGCGGGCCGCTCAGGCCGCGATCCTTGGCGATCTTCGCGCAGCGCACTGCGTCGATTATCACGCCCGCCGAGTTGGGCGAATCCCACACCTCCAGTTTGACCTCCAGGGTGAGCGGCACATCCCCACAGGTGGTGCCTTCCATGCGGATATAGCACCACTTGCGGTCGGTCAGCCACGGCACGTGGTCGCTGGGACCCACATGGACATCCTCATGGGGCAGCTCGTAAGGCAGCATGCTGGTCACCGCCCCGGTCTTGGAGATCTTCTTAGATTCAAGGCGGTCCCGCTCGAGCATGTTCAGGAAATCGGTGTTGCCGCCGAAATTGAGCTGGTAGGTATGGTCAAGGCGCACGCCGCGGTCGACAAAC
>JBFYSV010000025.1:0-3263 GCA_041301185.1 Anaerolineae bacterium | reverse complement strand
CTTATAAGGTGGTTTATATTGTTCCAGATTTCACCCGGCATGGTTGCCTCCCATCCTGGTTTCCCACAACGGATAAAGATGGCAGGCCTCTTTCCCCCCAAGGTCAAGTGGACCGCTTCCTCTACTTACTTGACCTGGTGTACGGCGGATTACCCGACGACCATCGTCTGGCTGACCCTAATTCAATAGCAGAAGCCATCCTGGAGCTACGGGGCAATATCGGCGAGTATGTTGACGTTGAAGCAGGAGACGGCATGGAATGGGAGTTAGGAGCATAGCATGCCTCACCACGGCACCGAAACCGAGTTCGAGCTGACCACCCTCAAGCGCCTGGAAGCGCTTGGGTATAAGGCCATTTTCGGCATGGATCGGGAGCAGCCCTGCCTCGCCCAGCGCCCGCCCGACCAGGTGGTGCTGAAAGATGTGTTGCGCTCCTGGCTTGCCAGCCGCTACCCGGAGCTCCCGCAAGCTGCCCTGGAAGAAGCCATCCATACCATCACCCGCCCGCAGGGTGTGGATACCTTGCGCCGCAACCTGGCATTCCACCAGCTCCTGACGCGTGGCTTCGACCTGAAAATCGAGCACCCGGACGGGCGCACCGAGTATCGCCATATCTACCCGGTGGATTGGGAGCACCCTGACGATAACGAATTTTGGGCGGTCAACCAGTTCCCCATCCACGGGCAGAACGACCGCCGTCCGGATGTCGTCATCTTCGTCAACGGCTTGCCATTGGTGGTTTTCGAGCTAAAGAACCCCTACTCGGAAAAGCCAACAGTAGACGATGCCTTCAATCAAATCCAGCACTATGCGTACGACATCTCCCAGCTCTTTGACTATAACGCCCTGGTAGTCATTTCCGATGGGATTACCACCCTGCACGGGGTCTGGACGGCGGGTCGCGAGTGGTACAGCCCGTGGAAATCCATCGATGGCTTTGAAATCGAGCCCAACACCACCGGCAGCATGAAGACCCTGGTCGAAGGGCTGTTCCCCAAAGACCGGTTGCTGGAATATATCCGCCACTTCCTGCTCTTCGAGGTCGTCAACGAGAAGATTACCAAAAAGGGAGCCCGTTACCACCAGTTCTTCGCCGCTCGCCTGGCAGCCCAGAAGGTGAAAGAAATCTATCGCGGCGTCCAGCAGAATCCAGCGGCAGACCGGCGGGTGGGTGTCATCTGGCATACCACCGGCTCTGGGAAGTCGCTCTCGATGGCTTTTCTGGTGGGCATGCTGCGCCGCGACCCTCAGCTTGAGAACCCAATCTTCCTGGTAGAGGTAGATCGCAACGATCTGGACAACCAGCTCCACGACCAATTTCTGGCAGCCCGCCAGCTCGTCGGTGATGTCCGCCAGGCGGAGGATGTGGATGGTCTGCGCAGCTTGCTGCAAACCGCCGGGGGTGAAATTATCTTCACCACCATAGAGAAGTTTCGCCTGAGCGAAGGCGAAATCGGCCATCCAATTCTGAACCCTCGCTCGAATATCATCCTGATTGCCGACGAAGCTCACCGTTCGCAATATGGTTTTGAGCAGGGATTTGCCCGTTACCTGGCGGATGCGTTGCCAAATGCGCTGCGCCTGGGTTTCACCGGCACGCCGATCAGCCTGCACGGCGCGGATACCGTCCAGGTTTTCGGCGATCTCATTCACACCTACGACATTTATCAATCCCAACAAGACCAGGCGACCGTGCCCATCTATTACGAGCCGCGCCAGATTCGCCTGCACCTGAGCAAAGCAGATATTGAAGCCCTCTTTGAGCGCATCACGGCAGGTGAAAACCCCGAGATAATCGACCGGGAGATAGGTCGCTGGGCTGCCCTGGCAGCAGCAGCCCGCGCGGCAGGGCGCATACAAGAATTAGCCGCAGACCTGGTGGCGCATTATTTAGACCGCTCTGCTACCCTGGCGGGCAAGGCGATGGTTGTTTGCATGGAGCGTAAAAATTGCGTGCGCCTTTACGAGACAATGCTGGCTCTGCCCGGCTGTCCGGAAGCAAAGATTGTCATGACGGGCAATCTGGGTGAAGACCCGCCAGAATGGAGCGAGAAAGGCTACCTGACAACCAAAGCCCAACGCGAGGCCATCAAGCAGCGCATGATTGACCCGGATGACCCGCTGAAGATGGTTATCGTCTGCGATATGTGGCTCACCGGCACCGACATTCCTTGCCTGCACACCCTGTATGTGGATAAGCCCATGGAAGGCCACAACATGATACAGGCCATCTCCCGAGTCAACCGCGTATTTCGGGATAAACCGCATGGTCTGGTGGTGGATTATATTGGCATTGGCGATGCCCTGCGCGAGGCCACCAGCCACTATACTCAAAGCGGGGGTGAAGGCGATGTCGCTGCGGGGATCGACGAAAAAGCTCGCCCGCTCTTCTTCCAGGCTTTGCGGGAGGTTCAAGCGAGCCTGCCGAAAAGAAAAGCCTACGGTGAATGGAGAAGACTATCTGAGATTGAGCTGGAAGACCTGTATGCGCTGGTATATGGCTTCCTGGCTGCAGATGATGACCTGCGGGATGAGTTTCTCCAGGCGGAAGTCCGGCTCTCCGCGGCCTTCCTGCTTGTCAAGCACCTGGATGATTGCCGCCTGTATGCAGATGAGATTATCTTTTACCAGCGTGTGCGCAAGCAGATGCTCAAGACGATTCCAGGACGTCGCCCCAGGCGTGACCTGGACCGCGCCGTCCAGGATTTGGTGGACGATAGCCTGGAAACCCAGGGTGTTGTGGACATTTTCAAAGCCGCCGGTATCGCCAGGCCGGATATTTCCATTTTGGATGATGCCTTTCTCCAGACGTTCAAGGACCACCCTCCGGAAAGCCTGCAGGTCAAGCTCTTGGAGCGCTTGCTGGCTGATGAAATCCAGCGCCGCCAACGTATGAATCTAACCCGTTCCCGGTCGTTCAAAGACACATTGGAGAAGACGCTCCAGGAATATCACAACCGCCTGATTGACGCCAAAGCAGTCATCGAGCAGATGATTGCCGTCAAGCGGGAAATGGATGCGGATGCCCAACGAGCCCAGGAGCTAGGACTAAGCGGTGAAGAGATGGCTTTCTACGATGCGATTGCCAGTAACATGCTAACGATATACGACCAGGAATTGCTACGCAGCCTGGTGCATGATATTGTCAAGGTTGTCAAAGGTAATCTAAAGGTGGATTGGACAGAGCCGCACCGCGACGATGTTCGTGCTGCGGTACGCGCTGCGGTCAAGCGCGTCCTCTATCGCCGTGGCATCCGCCAGGA
>JBFYSV010000020.1:0-2954 GCA_041301185.1 Anaerolineae bacterium | reverse complement strand
ATGCAAGGCGTGACCCTGGTGGCGGATTGGGACCCCAAGCCGGGCTTTAAACTGGGCGCCAAGGATATCGAAGGGCGCCAGACCTACCTGGGCAGCCAGGTGTGGCGCAACCCGCGCCTCGAGATCCGTGAATACGACATCCCCACCCCGGGTCCGGAAGAGGTCCTGATGGAGGTCAAAGCCTGCGGCATCTGCGGCTCCGACGTCCACATGGCACAGGCGGATAAGGATGGTTACATCTACTATCCCGGCTTGACCGGTTTCCCCTCCATCCTGGGGCACGAGTTCTCCGGCGTGGTCGTGGAGGCTGGCAAGAACGCCCGCGACAAGCGCACCAACAAGCCCTTCAAGGGCGGTGAAGCCGTCACCACCGAGGAAATGCTGTGGTGCGGGCAGTGCAAGCCCTGCGCCGATGGTCAGCCCAACCACTGCGAGCAGCTGGATGAGGTCGGCTTCAACGTCAACGGCGCCTATACCCGCTACATCAAACTGCCGGCGCGCACCATCTGGAGCCTGGAACCCCTGCGCAAGTCATACGCCGAGCAGGACCTCTTCGTTGCCGGCAGCCTGGTGGAACCGACCTGCGTGGCATATAACGCCGCCATCGAACGCGGTGGCGGCATCCGCCCCGGTGACCGTGTCGTCATCCTGGGCGGCGGACCGGTGGGCATCGCCGCCTGTGCCATCCTCAAGCGCGCCGGGGCATCCCAGGTCATCATCTCGGAGACCCAGCCCGAACGCGCCGCCATGGCATTGAAACTGGGTGCTGATTATCACGTCAACCCGATGAAGGAGGACTTCGCCGGGCGCGTGCTCGAGATCACCGACGGCATGGGCGCCGACCTGTTCATGGAAGCCACCGGGCTGCCGGCGGTCGTCTATCCCGGCATCGAGAAGGTCATCTGGGAGGGACGCACGCTCTTGAGCACGGTGGTGGTCACCGCCCGCGCCGATGCCCGCATGCAGGTCGCCGGCGAGGTCCTGCAGGTGCGCAAGGCGCGCATCGTCGGCGCGCAGGGGCATTCCGGTCACGGCAATTTCCCGCGCGTCATCGAGTGCATGGCAACCGGCATGGATATGACCCCGATGAGCACCAGGAAGATCAGCCTGGAGCAGCTGCCCGAAAATATCCTCAAACTCCAGACCGACCGCTCCGAGTGCAAGATCACCTACCTGGCAAAATAACCCGCTCGGATCACATCCCCTCTCCCGCCTCGGGAGAGGGGAAAGGCGAAGATATGAAACTCTCCATTGTCCTTTCCACCCAGCCGGCGCAGTTCCAGGCGGCGACCTTCAAAGGTGACCTGCAGACGAATCTGGGGCGCATCGCCGCCCTGGGGTACGACGGCGTGGAACTGGCGGTGCGCGACCCCCGCCTGCTCGACCTGCCGGAACTGGAGGAAATGCTGGGCGCCTGTGGACTGTCCGTACCCGCCATCGGCACCGGTCAAGCCTGGGGGGAGGAAGGCTTGTCGTTCACCGACCCGCAGGAGGAGGTGCGCGCCGCGGCTGTGGAGCGCATCCGCACCCACATACCGCTCGCCAGGCGCCTGGGGTCGCTGGTCATCATCGGCTTGATCCGCGGGCTGGTCAAACCCGGCGTGAACCCGTCACAGGCAATGGTCTGGTTGATCGAGGCGCTGCAGGCATGCTGCGCCGCCGCCCGCCCGCAGGGGGTGCGCCTGGCGCTGGAGCCGATCAACCGCTACGAGACGACCCTGATCAACACCGCCAACCAGGGGCTGGAGCTCATCCAGCGCGTCGGTGCGGACAACTTCGGGCTGCTGCTCGATACCTTCCATATGAACATCGAGGAGGCACAGATCGAGTCCAGCATCCGCCTCTGCGGCAGCCACCTGTTCCACTTCCACGTGGCAGACTCGAACCGCGCCGCGCCCGGCGGCGGGCACCTGGATTTCCCCTCCATCCTGGCGGCGCTGGGGTCCACGGGCTACATGGGCTGGGTTTCGGGCGAATTCCTGCCCAGGCCGGACGCTGAAACCGCCGCCCGGGAGGGCATCACCTTCCTGCGCAAGATCGGCGCTTGAATTCATGCTGTCCGGCTGGGTGAATTTCATCAGCGCCGGGGCGTGGAAGCGGGCATGATCCCCCGGGGGGATACCCTTCGGGTACATGTGTGCTGCGCGAAGACATCACTGGATATGTATCTACGGCCACCAGATCTCTTTTGGCGTTTCTAAACAACGACCAGGTGAGGAGAGAAAGAGTTGGTAGAACTCCTCAGTTGTCATTCCAAATGCTTCCTCAGGTGTTTTGACAAATGGAGAGGCAGAAAAATAGTTTTGATATTCGCTCCCCAAGTTAATTAATGTTTCTGGATAGTTATCTTCAAGCCCGGGTGGAATAAGCGTACCAGAGATAAAGGCATTCTTAGGACAAAAGCGATAATTAATTCCAGATCCATCCACTAACATTTGATATTCCATGAATATGCCCTTATTGGGATACCAGAGATTTATATAAAAGAAACCCCACCAACCAGGGTAAGTATCCTCACTTGTGAGCTCTGATTTGATAAAAATACGATCTGGCACTCCAAAAGTGGTAAGAACTCCAGATAGTGTATAAGCTCCGAGTAAATCATTATAGCCATCTGAATCATATACGAAATCATAATTATTTGTATAAGCACGTGTACTGAATTGAATTACATAAACATTGTTTTCATCTTTGTGAGTAAGATAGGATGATTGGATTTCTATTAAAATATTGTTATCTGGGTAGGGTATCGTTTGGCTTGCTTCCAACCAGTGTTCTTTAGGAAAGCCAAAATAAGAATCAGAACTAATACTTTCTAACTTCATCAACTGCTCTTGAATATCAAGTAAGTTCGATTGTCTCGGAAATATTCCTAACCAACAAGGCAATTGGCAATTATCGTTATTGCTAAGCAACTCATCTATTCGTCTATATGCTTCTTCGGGAGATAAAGT
>JBFYSV010000019.1:0-4306 GCA_041301185.1 Anaerolineae bacterium | reverse complement strand
TTTTTCCAACGACTGGAAGGTGTCTTCGGGATTCTGCGTGGTGACGCGCTGGGCACCACGCACCTGTTTTAGGGCAGAAAGGATGGCATCCTTGGTTAGCCCAAACTGAACTAAACGTTTACTTTCACTGCTATCCGACAGACCCAGCAGCATATGCTCGGTGGAAACATAATCGTCCTGCATGCCCTTGGCGTAGCGTTCGGCAGCAGCCAGAACTTCCGCGGTCTGGTGCGACAGGCCGACTTCCAGGTTGGCACCCTGGACTTTTGACCTATTATTGAGCTCGGTGCCCAGTTCTTCATGGATGGCCTGTGTCCCGCCGGATACTTTGGTGATGATGGCCCGGACGATCCCATCCTGCTGTTGAACGAGAGCCAGCAGCAAGTGGATGGGTTCGATGACCTGATGCTGGTAATCCTGCGCCAGGCGCTGGGCCGCGAGGATGGCCTCCTGGGATTTTTGAGTGTACTTTTCGAGATTCATGGAACCCTCCAGATAAGATAGGATCGGAAGACTTTGGCAACCACCTTCGCAAAAGTGATTCTATTTCACCTCATTTTGGGTGCGGCCAGCGTCTGTTCCTTCAGGGTTTTATGGATACAGGCGGCTCCCCTTCAGCAGGGACAGGCTGCGGCAGTTGGAATGGTCCGGTAGGTTCAGCCGGCATACCGGCTTGCAGCATGGGTTCAGCTTTCTCGATCAGATGGGTGAGCCGCTCCATGCTGCTGGTCAGCAGGGGCATAGACGGTTCATCCATTGCCCTGATGATGGTCCATACGCGCTCCTGCCGTTCTTTAAGGTTTGAAACCTGGGCCGCAGCCCCTAAAGCAAGCCGATGGCTGACCAGCCGGCTCCACAGGATCTGGCATACAACAGATAAAGGCGGCGCCACGATGATGCCGACAATCCCAAAAGCATCTGCCAGGGCGATGAGCAGGACCACGGTCAGGATGGGATTATCCCACCTGCGCTTGAACAGCCGTGGCTTGAGCCATACTCCCATGGCGATCAAGACGATTAGCGCATAGAGGGCCGTAAACAGGCTGAGCTGCACGCTGGTCAGCAGCCCCACCAAAAGGACTGGAATGACCACCAGGGCTGCCCCAACCATGGGTACCAGGCATGCCAGGGCGCTTGCCAGCGCCAGGATCGCCGGGTATGGGGAGCCGAGCAGCCAGTAACCCAATCCCAATACCAGCCCGGCCAGGAGACTTTGGATTAACTGGTTGCGGATGTAAGCGCCGATGTCAGGCTCGATTGTCCGCCAAATACCACGCGCCTGTTTGCGCTGGCCGGATGGAAGCAACGAGAGCCAGAGTCGTTCAAAATGGATCTGGTTGATGCTCCAATAGACGCTCAGGAACAGGATTACAAGTACGCCGCTCACAATGCCGCCAACGCCCTGCGTGAAGCCGAGCAGAACGGGAAGAACGAGTTGCCCCTGTTCGCCAGTTATCGCTTCGAAGAGCTTGCTTGGTGGTGGCAGCCGCGCAACCAGTGCCTGTTGGAATGGGCTGCCATCCAACCACACCGGCAGCCTCCATGCATCCTGCACCGACACAGTATGAGCCAGCTGTTGGATCTCATTGATCGCGGTCTTGCCGGTCAGGAAGAGCAGAAAGCCAAAACTTCCCAGGATCACCAGGTAGAGCAGGATCCAAGCCACGCGCATCACGAAGCCTCGCCCGACCAGGCGGTTTACCAATGGGCGCAGGGCTGCCGCAAGCGTCAGCGAGATCAACACGTAAACGACGGCGATCCGGAACTGCCACAGCACCACCAGCGCCAGCAACGTGGTCATAACCGCTGCACCGATCACTGCCATCTTCTTCATCATGGAGCACCTGATGTACGAACCTGTGCCAGAAGTGCATCCAGGTCGGTTGTGATGGCCTCAATCTCATCCATCACCTGATCAACCTGCTTGACCCTTAGGACCGAACCCCCTTTCTTGAGCCGCGCCTGCTTGCGCAGATCCTGGGCCAAGTCTTGCGCTTCATAGCGCAGCCGGCTGGCAAGATCGCGCCCAGCCGAGGCCTCCGATTCCAAGGCTTCTGGATGAAAGACGAAGCGATCGAGCAAGAGCTGAATAATGGCCGCCATGGGAATTGCCAAGAGCGCGCCGGCAATGCCGAACAAGCTGCTAAAGGCAAAAATAGCCAGCAGGGAGACGAACGGATTGACCCCCACCGCCCTGCGCATGACGCGCGGCACCAGCAAATTATTCTCCAACATCTGAATAACAACAGTAGCGATGATTACCCAGACCAACCTGGAAGGCGCGATGGATAAGGCAACTACCGCCGCAGGAATGGCACCAAGCAGCGGCCCAACCATCGGTACGGCCTCCAGCATGCCTGCCACGAGCGCCAGCACCAGGGCGTTGGGCAAGCCGATGAGCAGATAGGCAACCAACGCAAGGATGCCGATGACCAGGCAAAGGACACCCTGTCCGGCAATGTAGAAACCAACCTTGGTTTCCATGGCCGAAATCAGTTCGCTGATGCTCCCGCGCCGGCCCTTTGGAACCAGCAGCAACAATGACTGAATGGTTCGCGGCCCATCGAGCGTCCAGTGAAAGGTCAGGAGCAGAACCGCTATGGTTATGAAGATGATATTGGCTGCCGACGCCACATAACCCAACGCCTGCCCAGCAGAGGCCAGCACCTGCTGTCCCGTTTGCTGGATCGGCTCCAGGCTGGGTAGAGCCGCCGGGAGGAATCCACTTAAGTGCACAATCAATTGATTGGTGGAATTAACCATTTCCTCACGCAGGCCCTGGTAGTAACCCGGTACTGCGGCAACAATC
This sequence comes from Anaerolineae bacterium, assembly GCA_041301185.1. Classification (GTDB taxonomy): domain Bacteria; phylum Chloroflexota; class Anaerolineae; order Anaerolineales; family UBA4823; genus JAQBDA01. The sequence goes on along the minus strand of JBFYSV010000019.1, from coordinate 1,497 downwards.
GTTGCACCTTGCTCGACAATCAATGGGAATAACAAGAGCACGAAGCTGATGAGCAAGGCAAGCAGCAGGATGTAAACCAGGATGACCCCCGCTATCCGGGGGAGCCCACGCCGATACAACCAGGTTACAACCGGCCTGATCACCGTGCCCATCAAGATGGCGATGAACAAAATGAAAACAACCTGGTAAAACCGGTAAAGAATCCAGAAGCCAAGGAAAACCACTACCAGGACAAGAGTCGCCCACACGACCCGCCGGAATGTCCAGTCATACGGTTGCGAAGGTGGCTGAATTGCCATGCTCCTAATCTTTCCTGGAGATTATTCCCCGGCTATTTTTACTGGGGTGCGGCGTGCTTTAGGCGAGTTATAAATTGTGCCATCCTTACGAACGGCTTGCTTCATCCGCCGTACGTGTGTACGCTGCCCTTTGGATAGCCGTTTGAGTTTCGTCTTATTCGTCTTGGTTATCATGGTTTAGCTCCATATTTTTTATGACTTTGGAAGGCGGTATTGCTCCCATAGGAATTGACCCAATTGAATTCAATTTCAGGTGGATCACGCTGTATGGATTAAAGATGGAGTTAGTGTGCTTCTTCCAATGACGGAGATTGCTGCTCGAACAGCTTCATCAACTCGGTTCTTGGCATTTGCCGTAACCACGGTAATCAAATTGTGCCTGTTGGGTTCGCGTGCCAATTCATTTGCCAGGCGCCCAGTGCCGCCTAAAGCGATGACCGGGCGGCCGTTCTCAACACTTAACTCGATATCTTTCCGGGAAACATTTCCACCATTAATTAAAATTGTCACAGACTGATGGCCTTTGGATAGTATGGTGGCTGCATCGACAATCCAGGGCGACTCATCCCCAAACTCGCTGCCAGGCACAAGGATGAAATGGGAGTAATGTGGCGCTAACATCCACCGCTTCTTTCCCCACCAGAGAAAGTTTGTGCTGCGGGGACCGTGAGGCCAGGTGACCAGCGCTTCGAGCGTTATGCCAACCAAAGGGAATTCATACCTATTTCGCCAGCGGATCAGGCCGATTTCAGCCATAACACCCATGTTCGTGCCTCCACAGATGACCAGGGCGTTCGTATCTTCTGCAATCTTTGCAAGGGTTTCGATAGCTCCGCGCGTCACAACCGCTTGTCGCTCTTGAATATTACCGCCGATGAGCACAATGACCGGATAACCGGCTTTCAACCCCAGAGTGGAGATCGCTTGCGCTAGATTCGCTGGCTTATCAGGAAAAACGCAAAGTGCTTGCTGTTCGGGAAAACAAATCTTTTGGGTACGCATTATTACCTTTCTTCTGCATGTTCATAATTATCCGATTGTCTTCTGCCTGCTGTGACTGAAACAGTAGCTATTAGATTTGCCAGAGCGGTGCTTTATTTTGATTTTGAAAACTGGCGTAGTTTTCCATACACGAATACGATCGGATAGGCGAATAAGGTCAACAAATCCATAACGATAAAGAGTAAATTCAGTTTCA
>JBFYSV010000018.1:0-12301 GCA_041301185.1 Anaerolineae bacterium | reverse complement strand
ATTTTCCTCGCAGGCTGGAAAAGCTGCGGGTTTGGATCTCGATCAACAGGTCGCCCCGGACGATGTCGATAATAAAACCGTCGTAGGGTACTTCCAGCGAGTCCCCGGGTTGGGCAAGCTGGCGTTTCAGCTCGTTGTGCAAACTGGTTTCAGCCAATGGCACTCCATCTTTGCGTAGGATTTTAACACAATCCCAGTACGCCGACTTCAGGGGGACAATCTGTGCAAATCTGTTATAATAACGGTCTAATATATCCAAATATATGTTTACGCAGTTTGGGAGTTTATTGGGGATGTTTGAGCGGGCGTAGCCCCGCCCAAACATCCCCATCAGCCCACGAACTGCGTAAATCCTACAAATATAAGATTGAACGTTCGAGAGGAGTGCTGAGGATGGGTGATACGTTCGAGATGTCGGGTGATTTCCGTGGGGCGATTCTAAACATCAAATCCACATTAACTAATGTGCAGCAAAGCGTAGGCGATATCCCAGGCGGGGACGAACAGGCGAAAGAAGAGCTCAGGTCGTTGATTGGGGACTTGAACGATACGCTCCAGCGAGCACCCGTCGAGAAGGAAGAAGATGCGGTGGCCGTCGCTCAAACTGCAGAAACGCTGGTCGAGCAGGCGAAGTCTGAAAAACCCAACAAGACAATGCTAAAAATAACCGGAGAAGGCCTCAAACAAGCTGCCCAAAACCTGGCAGAAGTGATGCCGACGGTCGTCACTATCGCCACGCAAATCGTCATGGCGGTTGGCCGGATAACGGCAGGCAGGGGATAAACCAGGCTGGATGGTTGATAGGCCGGTACGAAAATCCCGTAAGAAGAACCACGAATCAGCTCCGGGTGGCGATCAATACGAGCTATCCGGCGATTTTCGCGGCGCGGTCATCAATATCAAGTCCACGATTGTGGGTTCGGCAGAGGTGCAGGATATTGAAAACCTGCCTCCCGAGCCTGGCGACCCTCCCTATTTGGGTTTGCAATATTTCGATGAAAAAGATGCTGCCCGCTTCTTCGGACGCGAGCAGCTGATTGCGCGCATCGCCGGGCGATTGCGCCAAAACCGCTTCCTGGCGATCATCGGCGCATCCGGGAGCGGGAAATCATCCCTGCTGCGGGCTGGGGTTGTCCCAGCACTGCGTGCAGGCGAGCGGTTGGCGGATGGAGGCCTGCCGCCCACCGACAGCGGCAAGTGGGCAATCCAGGTGCTCACCCCCACAGCTCATCCCCTGGAAGCCTTGGCAATTGCCCTCTACCAGGAGGCCGGCTCTATTTCGGCGATCACTGGTATCACTGAAGAAATGGCTAGGGATCCGCGCGTTCTTGGCTTGCAGATCAGAAGATATTTATCTCAACAGGATAAAAAGCACCTGCTCCTGGTGATCGATCAGTTTGAAGAGATCTTCACCTTGTGCCGCAGCGCTGACGAGCGAGAAGCATTTATTAATAGCTTGCTGGCTGCGATCGACCCGCAAGATGCCCAGCCAGTGACAGTCTTAATTACCCTGCGGGCAGATTTTTACGCCCAGGTAGCCCAGCACAACCGCTTGCGCGAGACGATCTCCCAGTACCAGGAATTTATTGGGGCAATGACCCGGGATGAGCTGGTGCGCGCCATCGACCAGCCGCTTGCCCAGGGTCTGTGGAAGATCCAGGAAGGCTTGATCGAAGTCATCCTGGATGATATCGGCTATGAGCCGGGGGCCTTACCCCTGCTCTCGCATGCCCTGCTTGAAACCTGGAAGCGGCGCAGGGGGCGCACGCTCACCCTTTCCGGTTATAACGAGGCGGGCGGAGTGCGAGGAGCCATCGCACAAACTGCAGAATCGGTTTTCCGAGGCACCCTGACGCCCGATCAGCAAGCCATCGCCCGGTTGATCTTCATCCGCATGGCGGAGATTGGGGAAGGAAGCACAGATACCCGCCGCAGGGCTACCTACAGCGAGCTGATTACTCGCTCTGGGGATGAGCTGGTGATCGATACGGTGATTTCCATTTTGGCGGATGCCCGGCTGATCACAACCAGCACCCTGCCCCCGGAATCGACCCGGGTGGTTGAAGTCGCCCATGAAGCCCTGATCCGCGAGTGGCCTACCCTGCGCGGTTGGCTGGACGAGGACCGCCAGGGGCGGATCCTGCACCAGCATCTGATCGAAGATACGGCTGAGTGGATAAAGCTTGAGCGTGACCCGGGTCTGTTATATCGGGGTGCGAAACTGACCCAAATCAGTGATTGGGCTGGGAGTAATTCCTCCATCTTGAGCCTTCAGGAGCAAGAGTTCCTGGGGGCAAGCCGTGCCATAGACCAGAAGGAAGCGGAACAAGCCAGGCGCCTGAGGCAGGCGAGCCGTATGCAGAAGATTTTTATTACGGTGTCTGTTCTGCTCGTTTTGGTAGTTTCTTACCTGGTGTACACATTCATTTATGATATCGAGCCGGCTAAGATGAGCGGTTTCTACAATATCGCCGTAGCGGAAAATCCAAATATTCCTGGTGACCTCGATCCAGGCGCTCAGGAAAGCGGGGATGTGAGCCTGGCGATTTATAACTCTCTAAAAGAGCAATTGCAGGGGAATCCAAATATCCAGATCTGGCACGATAGCCTAGAGCTGGAAAAGCTCAAGGTGAGAATAGGTGCCGTTGAAGGCGTAGCGCCACAGGAGCGAAGCGAGGCTGCAAAGCAAATGGCAACCCGTTTGAATGCAGACATGGTGATATACGCGGTGGTCGATACTATTCAGGATACCCGTAAGCCCAGCGTAGAGTTTTACCTGGCGCCGCGCCAGGATTATAACTACGAGGATATCCAGGGGAGCTTCCGATTCGGTGAACCGGTAATTTCAGGATCTGGTGAATCTGATTCAGACCAGCCGGGATTGAGCCAGCAGGCAAGTAGTCTGGCTTGGCTTGCGCTTGGCCTGGCAGAGGCCCAACTGGGGCATTCCCTTGAAGCGCTGGAAGCTTTTCAAAGGGCAGACCAGATATTCCCCCAATCTGAAATGGTGAAATTTTTTATCGGCAGGGAATATTTATTCCTGGTCGACCGCGAGTCCGTCCTGCAGTTTGCCAGGGATGCATTCGAGCAAGAAGCCAACCAGGCGTTCCAGGAAGCTATTCTACTGAACAAAGATTATGCTCGCGCCTATATCGGTCTGGGAGGCGTCAATTTCAAACGTGCTCAGCGCCTGATCAATCCTTCTGGCATGGACACAGGCCTGGATACAGGCGAAGAGGCACCAGGCATCCAGAATATTGAGCTGGCTGAATCGCTCGCCCAAGAGTCTCTCGCTGCGTACAACCAAGTGTTGGAAATAAACCCCGATCCTGCTGATTACGGCCTGCCTTTGGTGAGTGTCGCCAGGCTGGGATTGGGCAACACTTACCGGCTGCTTGGCCAGATCTCCTGGCTGGCTGGCAATCAGCCTCAGGCATTTGCGTACTTAGACCAGGCGATTCAGGCGCTTGAGTCGACTGTATCCCCTCTGATGGATGCCGGACAGGAAAGGTACCTGACCCAGGCTTATGAATACCTGGGAGCGACTCATCAATGGAGAGCGTATCTCTATGAAGTGAACCAGGACTACGAAAGCAGCCTGGATTCTTACCAGGAATCGATCGTGTATTACGAAAGATGCATTGCTCAGGGAGAGAGATCGGATGATCGTATCATCCGGGAAGAGATCATTGCCAGGATCTGCATCCCCAGCCATGCCGGGATACGCGCAATTATTGATGGTTTTGATGGAGGTCAGGGATGAGAGGCAATCATCGGTTTGGGTTTTTGTTAGTAATCGTCTGCATAATAGTGATGGGTTGTAACTTTACCGCCCAGACAACTCCGCAAGCGACTCAGGTAGTAACTGAAACAGATGCGCCACCGGAAGTTGAACTCAGCCCAACAGCTTTGATCCCTACCTCGACAACAGCATCACCACTGCCTACCAGCACGCAACCGGTTGTCGAGACTATTCCGCCGACCGCCACGACTCTCCCAGAGGCAACAGCTACATCCGGGCCGGTGTGCACAGTATTGCAAGACTTGAATTTACGCACCGGTCCAGGTACAGCATATCGCCCCCCCATCCGGGCGTTGCCAGCCCAGACATCGGTGATTCCCCTGGGTTACAATCCGACCGGCATCCCGGGTGGCCCGTGGGTTCAAGTTGAAGACCAAGCCAACGACCTGATTGGCTGGGTGAGTGCGGGTGATCAGTACGTATCCTGCAATATTGACCTGACTTCCCTTCCATCTGTGGCGGTAGCTCCACCGGCTCCACCTCCGCCGCCCAACACGGATAACTCAACTCCAGACGGTACCTTTCCAGAGAGCTTTGTTTGGGAAGCCGATTTTGATTCGCAGTATTTTGTCCGCTTCCTGGTTCATGATACGATTAACGGGGAAACCAAAGATGGAGAGGGGATTACTGAGGTCAATTTCCAGGTGCTGGATGAATCCGGCAATCTGGTGTATGAAAGAACCGAGCGGCAGGCTGGTTTTTGTATCTTTGGAGGCGGCGAGCCAAATTGCAATCCCTGGATACTGGAAGATTTTGTGTACATGTGGGAAGAAGGCGGTGAGCCGGTTAAAGAAGGTGATTACAAGCTGCTGATCGTTGTGATCGCAGAAAGCGGGAACCAGGGCAACTGGAATTACGACGTCTCGGTTAATTTGCCGAATTAGCCGTCAAAATCGAGATCGCCAATCTACCACCCAATACCCGGATTGCCGCATCTCCTATAACCGGGCAACGCTTCACTCACATACCGCATCCTAAGCGGCGCTCCCGTTGGACACGCGGCAGCATGGTGTCTACCCCCCTCGTAACCCGGTAATTGAATCCGGCCAGATTTCAGGGTGATCGCATTTTCTGGGATCGGGCACATCTCCTTGCAGACACTGTAATCCGTTCCTTTCGACCAGGTTAACCAACGATCCAGGTCAATATATGCCTTGCCGATCAACTGCGCACGCTACTTGCTAAATTGGAGCGCTGGGATGGCGTGCTTGGGGCGCGCCTATCCACATTGGAATTGAAAGTGTAAAGGATCGTCCTTAAGCATGATTGCAATTTTTCAAAAAATCATGTAAAGTATCAGTAGGGCTGAGAGGAGAAAGAATTTCCATTGATCGGGCATCCACAAGGTAATTTCTCAAACTTCTAGTCACAAACATCTTGTTACCTGGAGGAGCATGCAATGAAAACCATATTATCAACTTTACTGGTGGTATGCTTGTTCGCAACGACCCTGGGAATTGGCAAGGGATCTGCGGCTGAGTTGGATTACTCGGGTTACCCGACGATTTCGATCGTGAGTGTTGTGGCTGACCAATCCGTGACGATCAAGGCAAATAATCTACCTGCCAGGGATACGTTCTCGGTGTTAATGAACTATATGGGTACGAGAGGAAAAAATGGCATCGTGGTTGGGACAATTAATTCTGGCTCTGGCGGGACGCAGACATCTTCGTATAACATCCCAGACGCCTTAAAAGGCCAAAAGCAAATCGCTATCCGGATTCAAAGCACAACGGGATCAGGTTTCTTCGCCTACAATTGGTTTACCAACAAAACTGGCGGTTCAACACCGCCCACTTCTGACTCGGGTAGCTATTCTGGACATCCTTATATCTCGATCAAAAGCGTGGTCACCAACCAGAGCGTAACGATTGTCGCCTCAGACCTGCCCAAGGGAGATACTTTTGCGGTGCTGATGAATTACATGGGCACAAGAGGCAAGAAGGGTATCCAGGTCGGATCGTTTGAGTCTGGACAGGGCGGATCACAGACCCTGACTTATAATATTCCCCCCGAACTTCATGGTCAGCGCCAGATTGCCATCCGTATCCAGAGCACTGAGGGCTCGGGGTATTTTGCGTATAATTGGTTTTATAACAAGACCGGCGGTGCGACCCCCCCAACTGGTTCCACGGGATATTCGGGTGTGCCCACCTTCTCGATTAAAGCAGTGGTCAGGAATAGCACGGTTACGATTGTGACAGCTAACCTGCCTGCGAATGATAGCTTCGCAGTCAAGATGAACTACATGGGCACGCGAGGTGTGAATGGTTATCAGGTCGCAACCATGGCTTCCGGCAGCGGAGGCACACAGACATTGACATACAATATTCCCACACAACTGTATGGGCAGAGACAGATTGCGATCCGTCTGGAGAGTACAAGCGGTTCAGGCTTCTTTGCCTATAACTGGTTCTATAACAACACCTACCCATAAGATCCTCTCCTGCTCAACTCATCCTAATTAAGGGGATGATGATTAACAAGGCGGGTCTCCCAATCCATACCGATTGGGAGACCCTGACCTCCTTAGATTGCTCGCGATATATTCTTGGTTAAAACTCACCCTCGGGGGTGCGCAGACGCATTAACATAATTACTACATCGCGCAGTTCACCATCTGGCAGCATATAGTAGTCTTCCAGGATGCAGCAGGTTTTAAATCCGACCTTCTCCATAGCTTTTATGTCATTGGACAGGTCACGAACGATCTGGACTTCAAGCAGGTAAAGGTTGTGGCGCTTGGCAATATCGATCATGCCGAGCGACATCTTGGTACCCAGACCGCGCCGGCGGAAATCCTTTGCCAGGAAGATGCGCACTTCGGCGCGATGGCTGGCTCGTCGATCGTTGAAGTGCAGCGTTGCCAGCCCCACAATCCGGTCGCCCACCACAGCGATAATCGGCAACACCTTATCGTAATCCAGGTTGTCGATCCAACCCTGGATGATCTCGCTGTTGTTTACCTCATGCCGCATGAACCGGATCTCTTCTGTTGGCAGTTGGACGAAAAGATCTAGCAATGCTTGGTAATCATTGGGTACGAGCGGCCGGAGCAGCACATTGGCCCCATCTTTGAGGGTGAAAACTTGGCGATAGATGAGACTATCTTTTGTAACCATAAATTGCGCTCCTTAGCAACTCAATTGGTTAATTATGACCATGCAGCAGCTAATTGAACCCGCGTGTAAGATAAGCGTTCCATGACTGCTTTAGCTACCTGCAGCATAAAAATGTAACCCAGTGCAGGCTCGTCATTCAGCAGACTCCGTAAGTTGCCAGCACCCATTTTAATCAACCGAGAATCCTTGCTCACCAGGGCGGTGGCATTATACTCGTACGGCTCGAGCAGCGCGCTCACCCCAAAAACCTCGCCCGGGTTGATTTCGCCGACCGGAAAGACTTTCTTTGTCTTTGGGTGAAATTCTTCCTCAGACTTGTAGGAAAGATCAATACTCCCATCGATCAGCATGTAGAAGGTATCTGCAGGCTGGCATTCATCAAAAAGATTGGTCCCGGTTGAAATATTGATCTCATCGGCGATCAGAGCAATTTTCTTCAGCTGCTCAGGATCAAGAGCGCCAAAGAAGGGGAAACGGCGTAATAATTCTGGAGAGACCATTAGCATTACTCCTCGGAAGAATTTTGGTTTTCATCCAAATTGATCAGGTCAAGGACTATCATTACAGCCTCAGGAACTGCTGCAGCTACCAGGGGGGTTAGCTCTTCGGAGAAATCGTACACCTGCTGCGACTCGATGCCAACAACGGTAACCCGATCCGGTAATATCGCGCCCATGGAGCGCCCCAGGTTGAGAGCAGTTTGCAGGGATGTATCATGGGTGGATGTCAGGTGCCCGCAGGCATAATCCGGGAGCTCATCCAGAGAGCGTACGTAAACCGTGCCTGGTGGGTCTTCATGGAGACTGATTGCATCGATTAGAATAGCGCGCCGGTAGCCAACCAGATTTTCCATCAGGCTGAGGCCGCCCAGAGAGAGACATTCCACAACAACCTCTGGAGCTGCTGCGGGTTGCATCAAGAGCTGGCTTTCTACAATTTCGGCAACGCGCCAGCCGACTCCATCGTCTCCCAGGATCGGATTACCCAGACCAACAACGATGGTTGACGCAGGATGAGCGACACCTGGCGAGGTTCGTTCTCTCATCTGGATGTTCCCATCCTGCGTCTGAATTACATCACTCATAGATTGAATGCTGAACCTAGCAATATTGCTTCAATACATCGATAGGTTCGCCGTTTGCATCCCGGATAGTTACCTGGAGAGGCATCTGCCCAGGAAGCGAGTGGGTTGCACAACCGAAGCACGGGTCATATGCGCGGAAAGCCATCTCCACCATATTCAACAGCCCTTCGTTGACAACCGTCCCTTTCTTGATCAAGTTCTGGGCTGCTTTCTTGATGGACATGCTGATTGGGGCATAGTTGTTCGTCGTCCCTACGATCAGGTTGACTTCGGTGACGACTCCGCGCTCATCGGTTTTGTAGTGATGGGTCAATAAACCCCGTGGTGCTTCAACAATCCCGATCCCTTCGCTAGGTACTTCAGTGGGCACAGTATGGAAGTTATCCGAGGTGATCTCCGGATCGGTTGCCAGCTCGACAATTCTTTCGGCTGAGTAGAGCAGCTCGATCAGCCGAGCCCAGTGAATAGTCAGGCGTTGGTGGACAGGTTTACCACCTAGAGTTTCGTAGAACTTCTCGTATTGTTCCTGAGCAAGAGGTGTAGCCATCCCATCGCTGGCATTGAGTCTGGATAACGGTGTCGAGAAGTACACCCCAGAGTCCTTGCCATCAACAAATCCCTTCCACCCTACTTTCTTGAGATAGGGGAATTTCAGGTAAGTCCATGGCTCAACACGTTCTGCAATCCATTCGGTATACTCGTTGGGGGCGTATTTACCGATCCTTTCGCCGTCCGGCGCCACTACACTGACCAATCCATCGTAGAAGTTAACCTTGTTGTTTTCATCTAACAATCCGATAGAGTAGGTTTGGTGCGTATAGATATCGCCCAGGATCAGATCGACATATTCTTTGTTTCCCAAGACGATGTCATTGAAAAGCTGCAGGCTGAACTGGGCAAACTCGATGCCCCAGCGGCCCATCATTTCAATTTCCTGGCGCTGCTCCTCGGTGATGCCTTTGGTCAGTCCACCCGGTATAGAGGTGCAGGGATGAACCTTGCGCCCGCCGATCATCTCAACGATGGTATGCCCGTACTTGCGGGCTTGGATGACTTTGCCGCCGATCTCCAGTCCCACTTTATGGATGATGCCGAGGATATTCCGCTCGGCGACCGGTGCGGTCGGTCCTATGACGAAGTCTGGGCCAGCCAACGCATAGAAGTGGGTGGTATGATCGGTAAAGTAGAAGCCGGAGTAGAGCAGCTCGCGCAGTTTCTTGGCAGTAGATGGGATATTGACTTTATAAACTGCATCCGCAGCCTTTGCGCCAGCCATATGGTGGGCTTCCGGGCAGACACCGCAGATACGGTTGGTCAGCAGGGGCAGTTCTTCAACTGGTCTGCCCACACAGAAGCGTTCAAAGCCGCGCAGCTCTGGGATCTGGAAGTAGGTGTTGGCGACATCTCCATCTTCGTTGAGAAAGATCTCGATCTTGCCATGGCCTTCCAGGCGGGTGATTGGGTCAATTGTGACACGTTGCATCATTTCATCCTCCTATGAAGAGCCGTTGCCTCTCCAGGCAGGCGTGCCGGCACGTAGCATGGAACCAGCCAGATTGAAGCGGTAGAACTGTCCAACCGGGTCCGGGATGCCATCCAGAATACGATCAATTTCTTCCGGGTCATTACTGTCGATGACCGAAGCATATGCTGCGATCAGCCGGGCGCCATAGTCCAGCACTCCTTCTGCAGGGCCGTAGCAACCGATGCATTGGGCACCTGCCGACGGGCAGAGCGCGCCGCATCCATCGCGCGTAGCCGGCCCATTGCATGGAATCCCCTGTTCTAACAAGCACAAATCCGGATCAATATGGGCGACATCTTGAATGCGCACAAATTGTTTGATGGCCTTGACGTTTCGTGTGCGAGAGCATTCGTCGCATACTGTCGAGCCGCCTGCACCGATCGTAGTGCCGGGTGGGGGCAAGGTGGCTTCCCCGTGCAGAACTTTGATTACAAGGTCGATCACGGCTGCAATTTGGGGTGATTCGGGCGGGCAGCCAGGCATATAGTAGTCCACGTGAACAACCTGGTCCAGTGTCTTCAGCACAGGGTAAAACTGCGGGATATGGATCGTCCCTTCCGGCATCTGGTATTCGTACTGGGGTTCAAGTTTTTCCGGGTTCTCTGTTGACACGCTGCGATAGACAGTATCGAAGATTACCTGGGGTTTGGAAAGGTTCGCCAATCCCGGGATGCAACCTTCGCAGGCGCATGAACCAAAGGCAACCAAGATCTGCGATTTTCGCCGGAGAAGATGGGCTAACTCTTCGTTCTCTGCATTGCGGATGCCGCCATTGAACAGGGTCAGCAAGATGGACTTATCGGGCATCGCTTCGACATCTTTGTACTTGGCATCCATGGCTACCGGCCAGAAAGCCACTTCAAAGTTCGCATCCACATCGAGGATTTTCTCGCCGATATTCAGAACAGCGATCTCACATCCACCACAGGAAGCAGCCCAATACATTGCAAATTTCGGTTTGCCATTTTCACTCATGCTGGCACCTCCTCAACCTTGGCTTTTTCTTCGATATGGTGCCCGTTTGGCTGCGGCCATTTCGGCCAGTTCAACGGCCCCAACACTCTGATCTCTTCTACAAACTTGGTGATTTCCTCTGCCAGCTTGACGCCTTCGGCAGCCGAGGCCCAAACCAGTTTGACGCGTTCGCGCTCGATCCCCATACCTTCCAGGGTGCGGCGCAGAAGCAAGTAGCGGCGCAAGGCTTTATAGTTTTGTTCGATGTAGTGACATTCACCCGGATGGCATCCGGTAATCATCACACCATCCGCACCACCTGCCAGGGCTTTGAAGACAAAGGTTGGATCCAACCGACCAGAGCACATCAGGCGTATCAGGCGGATATTGGGTGGGTATTTCACTCGAGCGGTGCCTGCCAGGTCTGCAGCTCGGTAGCTACACCAGTTGCAGGTGAAACCGATGATCACGGGTTCAAAGGATTCTGACATAATTTCCTCCTCCGTCTAAGCCAGCTCGGCGACCAGCGGATGCTCCAGGTTCAGCATCAGCAGACCTTCGATCTGAGACAGTATCTGTTCATTGCTGAATCCGGTGCCTGAGATTGCCCCGGCCGGGCAAGCTGCTACACAGGTACCACAGCCCTGACACAACGCTGGGTTGATCTCACTCACCATGCGATCTTCGTGGAAGAGGATTGCACTGAACGGGCAGAGATCGTTGCAGATACGGCAACCTGAGCACTTGGCTTCATCCACACTGGCTCGCACAGGTTCCAGGGCAATTTCGCCTTGTTGGATACGGCCAAGGATTCGGGCAGATGCAGCTGCACCCTGAGAGACGCTGGTGGGTATATCTTTCGGACCCTGAACACAGCCGGCGATAAAGATGCCTTCGGTCATTGTTGCTACCGGGTCCAGCTTGGGATGTTTCTCGATCAACCACCCATCCGAACTGCAAGATATCCCAAATAGATGGGCAACATCTTTGGCGTCATGGCGAGGCTCTAACCCACTGGATAAAACAACCATATCCACCGGGATGCGGCGCTGTTTTCCAACCAGGGTATCCTCTACCTGGATGATCAACTTGCCTTCTTCTCCCGGCAAGCGAGCAGCATCGGTTACCTCTGCGACTTTTCCGCGTACGAAGAGCGTGCCTTCTTCCAGGACTCTTTGGTAGAACTCATCATACGACTTGTAAGCAGTCCGCATGTCGATATAGAAGTTGTAGACCGTTGCTCCGGTTCGCTCGTGTACCAAGTGGGCGAATTTGAGACCCTGCATGCAGCAGATGACCGAGCAATAGTTGTTGAAGTTCCGGTCCCGGCTGCCCACGCAGTGGATGATCCCGACCGACTTCGGGACGGTAACTCCATCTCGCAGGACGATATTGCCGTTAGTCGGGCCGGCTGCGTTGCTCAACCGTTCGAACTCAAGGCTGGTGAAAACGTTTGCCAGGCGTCCATAGCCGTACTGGCTCACCCGGCGGGCATCGAACAAGTCATAACCGGTCGCCAGGATGACATTGCCAACCTGAACGGTAATGAGCTCGTCTTCCTGGGTGAAGTCAATTGCGCCGGTCGGGCAGAACTTCTCACAGGCCTTGCACGTCCCCTTTTGGAAATACGTGCAATTTGGGCGATCTAGGACAGGATACTTAGGCACTGCCTGGGGGAATGGTGTGTAGATTGCCTTGCGATAGCCTAACCCGGCTTCGTAGACTGTGTCAATGATCTTCTTCGGGCATTTTTCCTGGCAGATCCCGCAGCCCGTGCACAACTCTTCGTTGACATAGCGAGCTTTCTTGCGGAT